>DASXQM010000122.1:0-18567 GCA_036507195.1 Pyrinomonadaceae bacterium
TGTCGGCGCCGACTTGAAGGACGGCACTTCCGGAAACGCATCGCGCGCGACACCCACCATCTTGAAGCGTGTCTTATCGCAAGTTACAGTCACCCAGTCGTTATCTTCCTTTTTAAAACTTACGGGAGCGTCAGGCAACAACCTGGCTATCTCAAAAAGTTTCCTTGCCTGCACGCAAATGGAGCCCGGTGTGGAAATGTCTTCAGCATCCATATCGCAACGAATGGTTACATCCAGGTCTGTGCCGGTCATTCGAATCGTATTCTCACCGACGTTCTCAATCAGGATGTTCGAAAGCACTGGGATTGTGTTTTTCTTTTCCACGATTCCCTGCACGAACCCCAGTTCCTTCTGGAGGTTTTGCTTACTGACAACGAATTGCATGTTCGACTCCTTAAGCTTAGCGCCTTCACTTGATGCCATAATAAACTCCTCGTTACTTTCTACTTCTAAACTAAAATAACCGTTTATCTATTTCCAGCAGTAGCAGTAGGTACTGTTGATTTGTGGAAAAAGCTGGAAACAACAATCAGAATTGGAGTGAAACCCTGTTTATAAGGCAGTGGACTTCCAATCTGCAATTACACTCCAGCTGTTAAAAAGAATTTAGCGGTCGCGACATTCTATTCTTTCACAGGCTCACTTCCAAACAGCTTGTGGAGTTTCCCGTTAGCGCACCAATTATCAGATTCCTTGTAAGCAGTATCTGGGGAATCTCTGTGGAAATCTTGTTACTTTTGTAGTGCCTCTGAGAGATCGAGGAGTAGTCTTTGCAAGCGCGCGTCTGCTGCAGATAGCGAATGGATTTTGTCAAAAGAGTGAATAACAGTCGTATGGTGTTTCCCTCCAAACGCCCGGCCTATCTCGGGATAGCTATGTTTCGTTAGCTTTTTGCAAAGATACATCGCGACCTGCCGAGGAAAAGCGAACTGTCGAGAATTGTTTTTCGAGACCAACTGATCAACCGTTAGCTTGTAAGAAGCCGCAACTGCCTTCTGGATTTGTTCGATAGTAATAACGCCTGACTCCTCTTCGCTCGCAATGTTTCGAATTGCATCCCGGGCGAGATCTTTAGAGACAGGAATACCGCGCAATGATGAAATTGCAACCAACCTGATCAAGGACCCTTCCAACTCTCTTACATTGTTCTTCACTCGGCCGGCGATAAAAAGCGCCACATCATCTGCAATGGCGAACCCCATTATCTCCGCCTTGCGCTTGAGAATGGCGACTTTCGTTTCCAGATCCGGAGGCTCCAGATCAGCAATGAGTCCCCATTCAAATCGGGAGTGTAAGCGCTCTTCAAGAGTTGGTATTTCGCGCGGAGGGCAGTCGGAACTAATGACAATCTGCTTTTGTTGTTCATAAAGAGTATTAAAGGTGTGGAAAAACTCTTCCTGAGTGCGTTCCTTTCCAGCCATAAACTGAATGTCGTCGATCAGCAGAACATCGACCGAGCGATACTTTTCCCTGAAGCCCTGCGTCTTGTCGTACCGGATGGAATTAATCAGTTCGTTCATGAAGTGCTCGGAAGATAAATAGGAGACCCGCAAATAAGGGTTCCGCTGTTTGATCGCGTGCCCGCAGGCATGCATCAAGTGGGTTTTGCCTAGTCCTACGCCTCCGTACAGGTAGAGTGGGTTGTAAGTTTTTCCAGGAGCCTCCGCGACCGCCAGCGATGCAGCATGCGCAAACTGATTGCAAGAGCCAACCACAAAGCTGTCAAATGTGTATTTTGAATTGAGCGCAGGATCAAAGGCGCCTTGTCTCGCGATGGCTACAGCAGCGCCAGTGCTTTGCACCGAGGCTGAAATACCCTCAGGGCCGGTCGAAGGTTGCGGATCGCGTCCAGGGGCACTCGTGTGTTGAGAGGAAACCAGCGGCGCTACGGTTTTGGAAATGTCCTCCGGAAGAACCCAGTCAACCGAATAACCACCCAGGCTGAGCTCGCCAAAAGATTGGTCCATCAGGTTTGCATAGTTAACCCTGACCCAATCCCGCACCACCTGATTAGGCGCCCGAAGACGAATGAGCCGCCGTGCCTTGTCAACGCCTTCAAACCTAATAGGGTTGAACCACGTCTCAAAACTTTCGCCCTGAAGTTTGGTTTTGATGGCACGAAGAACATCGTCCCAGAGATTACTTTTACTTTCCACCACACTCATCATTACCAGTCGATTGGATTTTCAAAATAAAACTGCCCGACACACGGAATCAGCCGTAGGGGAGGACGGGCAGAACCTCCGCGCCACGTATCTTCAAGTGAGAACCTTTGCCGCAAAATTGGAACTAAAAAGATTTATTCACAGGGTTTTCCTCAGCTTTGTGGAAAAGCCCCAGCCCTTAAAGTAAAGCTTTAAGTTTATATTTATCAACCACTTACAGGGAGTGACTTGATCGTGAGCGGAGACTAACACACAGCTTCCATCGGAAGCAAGAGAGCCAAAATATAAAACAGGTTTGGCGTTCCAGTCTGAATTGAACGTAACTCCAAGCAGTGCTGGGACGTAGTTTGACAAGCGAAAAACAATGAGGTGGATTGGGTCCGTCATTTCTTCGGATCGCCGTTTCCCGACTCGCCTAGCGGACCATTCATAAGCCAGCCCTGAGCCATTTTTGGGGGCGCCTTTCTTGACAGAAGGTCCGGTGACAGCTAGTCTTACGGTTTTCTTTTTACGGGAGAATTCCAGCTATGTCTAAGCGAACTTTTCAGCCTAATAACCGGCGTCGAGCTAAAACGCATGGGTTTCGAGCAAGAATGGCCACAAAGGCCGGCAGACTTGTTCTCAAGCGACGGCGCGCAAAGGGACGCCAACGTTTAACCCCTTCTCACTACTAAATGTGTTGTAGTTCATGACCGCCTATCTGCGCGCAAGCCACGATTTCCAAAGGGTTTATCGAACGGGCAAGCGTTACGAAGGCGTATTGATGACGGCATTTGTCTTGCCCAATAACTTGTCACACAACAGATTTGGAGTGACGGCTTCCCGGAAGGCGCTGGGGAATGCCGTTCAGAGAAATCGGGCCAAGCGATTGCTCAAAGAGACGTTTCGCTTGAAGAGATCATCGTTATGCGGGTTGCTACAAAAGTACGACTGGGTGGTTAATGCGAAACGAAGGCTGCCCTCCTTCAAAGTATGTGCGGCGATCGAGGAATTTGAAAACCTGGTCTCAAGAGTGGCCCAGGAAGAGAGTAAGACCCAGGCGTTTGGGTAGATAAGTACGTGAAGTCATTACTAATCGCATCTCTTCGATTTTATAAACTCGTCATTTCGCCCTTTCTTCCACCTTCTTGCAGATTCTTTCCAACGTGTTCGCAATATGCCACTGAGGCCATTAGTCGATACGGCGCTGTTCGAGGGAGCGCGCTGGCGCTGCGGAGATTGCTGCGCTGCCACCCGTTCAATCCAGGTGGCTACGATCCGGTGAAATAGCACACGGACACAGGATTTGGGCCGCACAACTGGTTCGTGGCCGCTAAGCTAAATGCAACAAAAAAGATTAATACTCGCGCTTTTGATCTCCACGGCAATACTGTTTCTGTGGAGCTATCTTGTTCCTGTAAAACCACCACAGCAGCCAGCCGCATCACCTTCGCCCCAGGCTACCGCGCAACCGACGGGTACCGCAACGAACTCGCCGGTCGTTGCCTCCACGCCAGTGTCTGCTGCTTCTCCTACTGAGTCTGCTAACGCAGCGCCGCATCGCGTTGTCTTGATCAAGACGCCGCTCTACGAAGCGAAATTTGATAGCCGTGGCGCGGAAGCAATCAGTTGGATAATCAAAAAGAACAAAGACAGCCAGCAGGAGATCTACTCAGTAGGAGGAGATAGGAAAACACATATTCCTCTGGAACTGGTGTCGCAGGAGGGTTTGAAAAGGCAGCCTCGCGAGGCGCCGCTCCAGTTGGCGACGGGCGAGGGAGCTGTAGACAGCCTGTTGACTTCGACGAACTATTCGATCGAAGGCATCGACGGTGGAACAGGTGATGCGGAGTTGACACTGGGGGCCGGCGAGACGAAACGAATAACCTTTCTCCTCAAGGATGCAGCTACCGGTTTAGATGTGGCCAAAACGTTGGTGCTGAATGCCGATAGCTACATCGCCGAGCTGGAAGTCACGATTAAACGCGGCGATAAGACCATTCCGCAGGCCAAAATCAGAGTTGGGCCAAGCATCGGCGATCAGGGCGTTAAGCATTACACCTTTTACTCGGTAGCTCCGGAGGCAGTAGCTGCTGTCAGCGACAAAGTAGAACGTCATCCAGCCCAGGCGATCAATGAAAACAAGGGTAGTCCTGACCGCTTGGCGATTCCGGGACCTGTGGATTGGGCGGGCGTTGGCGACACCTACTTTGCGATGGTGGCGGTTCCGGGGAGGCAACTGGAAGGACTTGAGCTTCAAACCACGCAGTACGATTACCCCGGGAATGGAAAGCCCGAAAAAAGATATCTGATAACAGCCTGGGTACCGCTTCCCACGGATGGTACGCAGTCGGCCCTCTACACGGGGCCGAAGGACCATTACCTGCTCACAGAAGCCAGCCGGCAACTCAAAGCAGCGTTGAACCGAAATGCCGACCTCGAGAGACTTATTGATTACGGCTGGTTTAGCTGGATGTCGAGACCGCTCGCCGTGCCCATTCTCAGCTCGATCAAATGGCTGCAAAGGCTCACCGGTAGTTACGGCGTGGCAATTATCTTATTTACGATAGTCATTTATTCACTATTCTTCCCCTTGAAGTGGCGCTCTTCCAAGTCGATGAAAAAAGCGCAAAAGCTTGCGCCCCGCATGAAAGAGCTGCAAGAGAAGATCAAGGGGATGAAGCAAAACGATCCTCGCCTAAAGGAGTTGCAAGTCGAGCAGTTGCGCCTGATGAAGGAAGGGAATCCGCTTGGCGGCTGTCTTCCGCTACTCATTCAAATGCCCTTTCTTTTTGCTCTCTACCGAGCCATCACGATTTCACTTGATTTTCGCCAGGCGAGCTTTTTGTGGCTTCCCGATCTGTCGGCTCCCGAACCTTACTTCATACACGTTCTACCGATCTTAATGGCTGGCACTATGATCGTCTTGCAATTGATCACCCCGGCGCCGTCGGCGGATCCTTTGCAGCGAAAAATGATGGCGGTGGGCATGCCATTGTTCATGCTATACGTTCTTTGGAGTGCTCCGTCAGGCCTGTTACTCTATTGGCTGGTTGGAAACATCGTGGGGTTTGCGCAACAGTTTCTCATTAACAAGTGGACAAAACCCGAAGGCGATGAAGAGCCTCCTACGGAACCGCCTGGCAAGCAGTCTGCGAAGAAGAAGAAGAATGGAACAGGCAAACCGGTTCCTGCCTGAATGACCGGAGTTTTCACGAACTATGCATGATACCTGTACTAAAGCTGGCCGCTTCCTCGAGTCGTTGTTTCAAGGGACAGATCTAGACATAAGAGTCGATATTTCGGAAAGCCCAACCGAGTGTTTACTGGATTTAAGTGGACCAGACGCGGAGTTGTTGCAGGTCGAAGGTGGAGAACTTTTGCAGGCGGTGCAGCACCTCGCAAATCAGGCGTTTGCAAGAATGCTCCCGGAAGGCCAGCGACTCGTTTGCGATGTGGAAGGGTTTCGCGCGACTCGCGAGGCAGAATTGCGCGCGATGGCTAACCTTGCGGCCGAGCGTGTGCGCACCACCGGGGCCCCTTTTGTTTTTGGTGAAATGAATTCGAATGAGCGGCGAATAATTCACCTCACTCTCGCCCAATGTGAAGACCTCTATACGGAGTCGGTTGGAGATGGAACTGCGCGTAAGCTTCGAGTTGCGCCAAAGTCCTCTACTTAACCCTGAGATGCTCCGTCGTTCAGTCCTGCCGTTTCAATTGCGATGGATACCATAGTTGCAGTCGCAACCGCTCCTGGCCGCAGTGCGATCGGTGTGATTCGACTTAGTGGACCACAGTCGCTAGCGATCATCCGCATTCTTGTTCGCGATGAGAGTTTCACCCCTGAGCCAAATCGAATTGTCCTGAAAAAGATCGTTAGAGATTCTGGCGAACCCTTTGACTCCGCACTCGTCAGTTACTTTCAGGGCCCACACTCATTCACCGGTGAAGACATGATTGAGATTAGTTGCCATGGCTCGCCTGTGATTATCAGACAACTACTGGATGTAATCCAACGTTTGGATGCACGACTCGCTGATCCGGGAGAGTTCACACTCCGGGCCTGCAAGAACGGTAAGATGAATCTTACTCAAGCCGAAGCGATCCGTGATTTGATTAACGCACAAACTGGTGCCGCAGCCGTACAAGCCGCTCGTCAATTAAGAGGAGAACTATCGGTTGCTCTGCAGCCGGCCAAAGAGAAGTTGATTCACATAATCGTGCGACTAGAGTCAGCCCTGGAGTTTGTCGAAGATGATCTGCCCGCCATTCAACTTACGGAAATAGCGGAGCAACTTGCGGAAGTGCGGCAAACCATGCAGGAGCTGGCTGGCACTTACTCGAGTGGGCACCTTTTGCGGGAAGGATTGAAGGTCGCAATAATAGGACGCCCCAATGTTGGTAAATCCAGTCTATTCAATAGGTTACTGAGATTGGAACGAGCTATTGTGACCGAGATTGCAGGCACCACGCGAGACAGCATCACAGAATCTGTGAGTCTCCGAGGCATTCCAGTCTCGCTGACAGATACGGCTGGGCTTCGCAGAGCGAGTGACAGGATTGAAGAGATTGGGGTCGAGCGCAGTCAACGGGCAATGGCAGATGCCGATCTGCTGGTCGTAGTGATCGACGGCTCGACCGAGCTCCTCCCTGAAGACCTGACTGTACTATCGCAAGCGACGAAAGCAAGACATCTCATAGCTGTTAACAAATGCGATCTTCCCAGGGCTCCTGGCTTGGAGAGGCAACTTGGCGGTCTATCGCCGCTGGTCCATCTCTCGGCCTTGACCGGAGAAGGACTTGAGAATCTCACCACTGCTATACTTGCGCCGTTTGGCACAGTCGACTCAGAAGGCGTTGGACTCCTGGTTACAGACAGTAGACACTATGATCTGTTACGCCGAGCACAGAGTTCGCTGGAGGAGTCTCTGGTGGGTCTAAAGGACGGGGCCAGTGAAGAGCTCGTGCTGGTGGGCCTCCATAACGCTCTTAAGTTCCTGGGAGAAATCACTGGTGAGACAACAACTGAGGATATTCTCTCGGAGATCTTTAGCACGTTCTGCATAGGGAAATGACGATGGTTTTCGATGAAGTTTTTGATGTGATCGTGATCGGCGGCGGTCATGCAGGTTGCGAAGCTGCATCAGCCGCTGGACGGCTTGGTGCACGAACGGCATTGGTTACCTTGAACCTGGATCTAATCGGACAGATGTCTTGTAATCCGGCGATCGGTGGAATAGCCAAAGGACACCTGGTGCGCGAGATTGATGCGCTTGGCGGAATCATGGGTCGCGTGGCAGACCGCACCGGTATTCAGTTTCGCTTACTGAACCGCTCAAGAGGGCCAGCCGTGCAATCGCCCAGGGCTCAAGCGGATCGCGCTCTATACCGGATGGAAATGCGAAAGACTCTGGAGCACACTGCGAATCTTCACCTGCGACAAGGGATGGTTATGGACTTGTTGGTGGAGAAGGGGAAGGTGCGGGGCGTGGTAATGCAAGATGGCCGGCGCATGGGATCAGCAGCAGTGGTTATTGCGGCCGGAACGTTCTTGAACGGCTTGGTTCATACGGGGCGGCGAACGTATACAGCCGGCAGGGCAGGCGAACCCGCTTCCATTGAATTGGCCGAAGCTCTGAAGAGGCTGGGCTTTGCCGTTGGCCGGCTGAAGACAGGAACCCCTCCGCGGCTGGACGGAAGGAGCATTGATTGGGCGGCGTTTCAAAGTCAGGACGCGGACGAGCGCCCCGTACCATTTTCCTTTTCCACTGAAAGGATAGAGCAACCTCAGATCAAGTGTTACATCGGTTACACAACCAGGACTCTCCATGATGCGATCCGGCGGAATCTGCATGAGTCGCCACTTTATTCGGGGCAAATCAAAGGCATAGGCCCCCGCTATTGTCCGTCAATCGAAGACAAGGTGGTTAAGTTTGCCGACAAGGAGCGGCACCAACTTTTCCTGGAACCGGAGGGGCACGATACAAATGAAGTTTACCTCAACGGGTTTTCGACATCATTGCCGACGGAAATGCAACAGGAGTTGGTGAGAATGATTCCTGGCTTGGAAGAAGCGAGAATTATCCGGCCGGGTTACGCAATAGAATACGATTATGTTGACCCGCGGGAGTTGGGGCCAGACCTCCAGTGTCGCAGAGTTTCCGGTCTGTTTCATGCCGGCCAGATAAACGGCACGACCGGTTATGAGGAGGCTGCCTGTCAGGGCCTTCTGGCGGGAATAAATGCGGCCGCTCTAGTTAAGGGTCGCCAAACATTTCGTCTGAGGCGGCAAGAGTCGTATATCGGCGTTTTGGTAGACGACCTAATCAGACAGGGCGTGGATGAGCCATATCGAATCTTCACCTCGAGGGCGGAATACCGGCTCGCTTTGAGACATGATAACGCAGATGAAAGGCTCCGGCGTTATGGGCGGGAGTTGGGTTTAGTAGGCGACAGTGATTGGGATAGATTTCACCAACGGCGTGATCGTATCTCAAAGGTGAAGGCTGCTTTGAAGGAGACCCGTCTGCGGAAATGCGATGCGGCATACTTAGCCGTCGCCGAAACCGTCTCATTGGATCTGGGGAATTCGATAAGCTTGGAAGATCTGGCGCGACGCCCAGGAGTTAGTGTTGAAATGGTTCTGCGCCTTCTTCCCGACGCCACTTTGCGGATGATAACCGTTGCTGACCTGGAGGCCGCGTTGGCCGACAATCTTTACGCAGGCTACATTAAGGCCCAGCAAACAGTTATCCGGCGGCTGAACCATAATGACGACACGCCGATTCCTGCAGACTTGGATTTTCGCGTTCTAAACGGATTGTCCCATGAGATGGTGGAACGCTTGGAGCGCGCCCGCCCACTAACATTCGGAGAGGCGCGGAGCGTTCCCGGACTCACCGCCGCGGCGCTTTCTACTCTGTACGTCGCTGCCAATCTCGCTCCTCGGAGAGCCTAGCTGATGTTTCACGTGTCCCTTTTGACACGCTCGCATTGGCAGCGGGACACGTGAAACATACCAAACGCGTATAAAAACCCGCCTATTTGCTAGAAACTCACGCGGCCATGTGTTAAGTTTAGCCGACCCAAAGTGTAAAAACCGACCCCTTCTAACTTCAGATGGCCAAGACGATCGCGATTGCAAATCAAAAGGGTGGTGTAGGTAAGACCACGACTGCGGTCAACCTGGCTGCGGTGTTAGCTGGCTGGGAAGTGCCCGTCCTGCTGGTAGATGCGGACCCGCAGGGTAACGCGACTTCAGGCGTTGGCGTTCAGCGAGGCAGTTTCCGGAAGAGCATTTATCACTGTGTGGTTATGGGGGAAGCCGTTGACGACGCAATCTTAAACACCGAAATTCCTAACCTTAAGGTGCTACCCGCGAACAAGGACCTTGCGGGTGCGGAAGTGGAGTTGGTTGACCTTGAAAGACGCGAATTTCGGCTGCGTCAAGCGCTGGAGACGGTCAACGGGAGCTACGAATACGTCATCATCGATTGTCCTCCGTCCCTGGGCCTGCTAACTCTAAACGGCCTGACGGCGGCCAGGTCTCTCCTGGTACCGATTCAGTGCGAATACTACGCACTCGAAGGTGTGACAGAATTATTTGATACTCTGGCCCGAATTCGCCGCCTTCACAATCCTGGTCTAACGATTGAGGGGCTTCTTCTGACCATGTATGACGAACGTACTAACTTGTCAGCCGCGGTAGCGTCCGACCTGCGCGACTTTTACGGCCAGCAGGTGTTTGAAACGGTTATTCCTCGAAATGTTCGCCTGGCCGAGGCACCCAGCTACGGAAAACCCATTACTCTTTATGACGTGCATTCCAAAGGTGCGGAAGCGTATTTTCATTTGGCTAAGGAGATAATCGCGCATGACCAGAAAGGCATTGGGTCGGGGGCTGGGAGCACTCCTCTCGGCTGAAGGCGCAGCCACGGCTACGGAAGACACTAGCGAGGTGCCGATAGATCTCATCGACCCTAGCTCGTTGCAGCCCAGAAGTATTTTCGATGACGCCAAATTAGATGAGCTTGCGAGATCGATAATTGCAAATGGTGTCGTCCAGCCACTCCTGCTGCGACGAAAGGGAAACAGATTCGAGCTTATCGCGGGAGAACGGCGTTGGCGCGCGGCTCAGCGAGCGGGCTTAAGTAAGGTGCCGGCGGTATTGCGAGACGTTTCCGATGAGAAGGTTCTTGAGATTGCCCTGATAGAAAACATCCAGCGTGAAGATCTCAATCCGATCGAAGAAGCAGCGGCCTATAAGAAGCTCATAGATACCTTAGGGCTGACGCAAGAGATGGTTGCCGAACGTGTTGGGCGAGACCGCTCCTACATCACAAACTATTTGCGGCTGCTCCGATTGCCGGGAGATCTGCAAGAACTCCTTCAGGTGGGAAGGTTATCCACTGGTCATGCCAGAACGCTTCTTGGCGTTGATGATGTGGACATTCAACGCCGAATCGCGCGCAAGATAATTGAGCAGGATTTGTCGGTGAGAGCCACCGAGCGGCTCGTGCGGCTAACCAGTGAATCCCGGTCCGCAGGTGTGAAAGTCCCGCGGAAGCAACGGGAAGGGGACGCCAATGTTAGAGCGGCGGAAAACAGGTTGCGAAGGCACTTTGGTACTCAGGTGCGAATTGTTCAATCGCCGGATGCCGAGGCGGGGAAAATAGAACTGGAATTCTACAACCAAGGGGATCTCCATCGACTATACAAGCTATTGCTGCCAAACGGCGCCTCCTAGCCATTGTACTTAAGACAACCGGTCGCCGCGGGCCGTGGCACCTAGTACAGTGGCGGGTCGATTAGGGACAGCGTTGGGGTGCTGCTACAAGCGGGAGATTGATGCTTGCGGTTCACCGGTTCGCTCGTTTGAGTGCTCCTTGACCGGCTTTTTGGCGAATGGTAGACTCCCACGCTTTTGCGTTAGCAATCAGGTTTGGAGGTAGGTAGCTTGGTCTTATTGGGGCTTGCAGGGGATGCCATTCAGTTGGTTCCCGACGGCACGTTACTTTTCCATCTGGCCGTCATTGCGGTGATGGTGGCCTTGCTGAATGTCACGCTGCTGAAGCCTATTAACCGTATTCTGGAAAGCCGCGAGAGACGCACAAAAGGGCGTTTTGCGGAGGCGCAGAGCATTTTGGCCAGCCTCAGTGAAAGACTGCTGGAATACGAATCTCGGTTGCGTGAGGCTCGTGCAGAGGGATATGTGCTTTTAGAAGAGGAGCGGGCCGCGGTCTCGCGTGAACGGGAACGTAAGGTAGCTGAGATCAAAGTGGAAGTCGCAACTTGGCTTCATGAGCAAAAAGAGAAGCTCAGGATAGATGCAGAGCAGATAAGGGCGACGCTGGAGAAAGACGCTAAAACGATGGCGTTGGAGATCGCCCGCCAGATTCTCCGTCGACAAGTAAACCAGTAAACGATCGGGCGCATAACAAACAGAGCTAGGGACGCATTTCTGTGTTGCTTTGGATTTTCAGTTCATCCGGCTTTCCGGGTATCTATGTCGACGGTTTTAGTCCCTGGTGGAACTACCCGGGTTTAGAATTGTGGAAGTTCATCAACCTGTTCGTATTCATTGTGTGTGCGCTCTACCTTGATCGTCGATTTGGAAGGCCCATTCGTGAAGCCCTGCGGTCACGAGGCGAGGGAATCAAGCGCGAGTTGTTGAGAGCGCGAGAAGAGAGGGATCAAGCACTCGCAAAACTGGCCGAAATGGAGTCGCGATTCGCCAACCTGGACGTTGAGGTTGCGAGGATAAAGGAAAAGGCAAGGGCCGAGGCAGAGGCCGAGAAGCAACGAATTGCTACCGCCACTCAGGAGGAGATAGCGAAAACCCGGGAGCAGGCTAAGAGGGAGATAGAAGCCGCGGGCAAGGCGGCCCGGCATGAACTGCGGCGGTTCGCTGCCGCCGAAAGCGTGCGGATTGCGGAGGAGCTTTTGGAAAGAGAGATTAGACCGGAAGATGACGTGCGATTGACTAGTCTCAATGTTCAAGAATTGGGGAGGTCTCAGCCGTGAGCTCACAGACAGTAGCCAGGCGCTATGCTTCGGCCCTGGCGGATGTAATCATTGAGCGCGGTGAACAGATGCAGGTCCAGGAGGAGTTGGCCGCCTGGGAGGAAATGATTATAGGGAATCGGCTGTTACTTGAAGCCTTCAGTAATCCCACCGTGGCTTATCAGCAAAAGGAAAAGGTTCTTGGCGAATTAATTTCCCGTACTAAAGTTCGACCAACGACCGCGAATTTTCTTCGGATATTACTCAAGAATCAGAGACTGGCTGAGTTGCCTCAAGTTAATGGCAAGTTGGCCCAGATATTAGACGACCGTTCTGGTGTAGCGAGCGCCCAGGTAATGTCGGCGCGGCCTGTGTCTGACGCTATTCAAGCTTCCTTAGTTGAGAAGCTTGGGCAGATGACCGGGAAGAGAATACGTTTGAGCTTTGAGACTGACGAAACGCTTCTTGGTGGCATTGTTACAAGAATCGGCTCAACCATCTACGATGGTTCGGTACGTAATCAACTTAGGCGATTAGGCGAGGAACTCGCGGGTTAGTTTAGAGGAAAACGATGGAACCAATTAGAGCCGACGAAATCAACGAAATTATTCGAAAGCAGATTGAGCATTTTGAGGCCGGCGTGACGGTAATGGAGGTTGGCACCGTCATCAAGGTTGGGGACGGGATTGCAGAAATTCATGGACTCGAAAAAGTAATGGCGGGCGAGTTGTTGGAGTTCCCTCACGAGGTTCGCGGACTTGCTTTGAATCTCGAGGAAGACAAGGTTGGCGCCGTGCTCTTTGGGGAGTTCCAGTTAATCAAGGAAGGTGACCTTGTTAAGCGGACGGGCCGGATCATGCAGGTTCCGGTTGGGGATGCAATGGTCGGCCGAGTCGTCGACGCTTTGGGAAACCCGATTGACGACCGAGGTCCGATCGTAACTGATGAGTATTATGCAATAGAACGTATCGCCCCGGGTGTAGTCGATCGACAGCCGGTTAAGGAACCGTTGCAAACAGGATTGAAGGCGATAGACGCGATGGTACCCATTGGTCGGGGACAGCGCGAACTTATTATCGGTGACAGACAAACGGGAAAAACAGCCGTTGCCGTCGATACGATTATAAATCAAAAGGGTAAAGACGTAGTTTGCATTTACGTAGCAATAGGACAGAAAGCGTCCACAGTCGCGCAGGTAGTGAAGACGCTTGAAGACTTTGGCGCCCTGGAATACACGATTGTCGTAAAGGCAACTGCTTCAGATCCGGCAGCGATGCAATTCCTCGCTCCATACTCGGGCGCGGCAATGGGTGAATACTTCCGTGACAACGGCCGTCATGCGTTGACAATCTACGATGATCTTTCAAAGCAGGCCGCCGCTTATCGCGAAATATCTCTACTGCTTCGTCGCCCGCCTGGCCGTGAGGCTTATCCGGGCGATGTGTTTTATCTCCACTCTCGTTTACTTGAGCGCGCGGCAAAAATGTCCGACTTAAAGGGTGGCGGGTCGTTAACCAGTCTTCCCATTATTGAAACGCAAGCAGGAGACATCTCGGCATACATCCCGACTAACGTTATCTCGATCACGGACGGACAGATTTTCCTTGAGGCTGATCTTTTTAATAGTGGCATTCGTCCGGCTATCAACGTTGGCAACAGCGTGTCGCGCGTCGGCGGCTCTGCTCAGATTAAGGCAATGAAACAGGTTGCGGGAACGCTTCGTATTGATCTCGCGCAGTTCAGGGAACTCCAAGCATTTGCACAATTCGGCTCCGATTTGGACAAAGCGACGCAGGCGCAACTCGCGCGCGGGCAGCGTTTGGTTGAGATACTGAAACAGCCTCAATATCAGCCGATGAACGTGGAGAATCAGATCCTCGTCATCTGGGCCGCCAGCAATGGGTATGCCGACGACGTTGCAGTTGAAGACGTTAGAAATTTTGAAGGTGAACTCTTGAAGTTCGTTGAGAACTCCCAGCCCGGTCTGCTGCAGAGTATTCGGGAAAAGAAAAGTTTGACTGACGACATCATCTCGGATCTCAAGCAAGTTTTAACTGACTTCAAGTATGGGTGGGCCGAGAAAACGGGCGCTGCTTTAGCTGAATCAACTTCTGGAGTTAAGTCGGCAGATGCCGCGCCCCAGCCTGCTACAGCCGGAGGTTGACGTTCGTTAACGATCTGAAATTTGAAATCTCAGATCTGAGAATCGATGCCGAATTTGTTAGACATTCGCCGGCGCATCAAGTCGGTCAAGAACACGCAGCAGATCACTAAGGCCATGAAAATGGTCTCCGCTGCAAAGCTCAAGCGCGCCCAGGATCGCGTGGTTACCGCACGACCGTTCGCGAACAAGATGATGGAAGTACTGGGCGGACTTGCCGATCGGACTGACGAAAATTTTCATCATCCGTTGCTCGACGCTCGCGGGGACGAACGTTATCTTCTTGTGCTCATAACCGCCGACAAAGGTCTCTGCGGCGCCTTTAATACAAATCTGATCAAAGCGGCCCAAATATTCATCCGCGACAATCCGGACAAGCAAATTGATATTTTGGCAGTTGGGCGCAAAGGCAGAGATTTCTTTCGCCGTAGAGGCGCTAACCTGGTCGGCGAATACATCGGCCTAACCGGCAAGGGACGCGTGGATTTCTCTGAAGCGCTCGAGGTCGCGCGTGATGTTATTAAGCGATTCACCGAAGACAAAGCGATTGATAAAGCGTTTGTTATTTACAATGAGTTTAAGTCGGTGATGCAACAGCGCGTCGTAACCGAACAGCTCTTGCCTGTTTCTCGCGCTGCCTCTGCTGACGCAGAGGCGGCAACAGCGAATCAGTCTTTGACTCTCATCGACTACATCTACGAACAACCTCCAGAGGAGATCTTCGCTAAACTGCTTCCCCGCCTACTCGAAACACAGATCTTTCGCGCTTTGCTCGAATCAATAGCCTCCGAACAGGGCGCGCGAATGACCGCCATGGACTCGGCTTCGAAAAACGCGCGCGAGCTGATCGATTCGCTGACTCTCAACATGAACCGAGTGCGCCAGGCAGCCATTACGAATGAGATTATTGAAGTTGTGTCGGGCGCGGCGGCGCAATAGTCAGCTGGGCTAGCATCGGGGCGGGGCTGCCCTGCCGAGGATCCTGCTTTTTAATACAACCTCAGCAAGGGAAGCGCAGGCGCGGCTTCCCTTTGTTAGTTTTCGGCTCCATGACTAAGCAAACTCTCGGTTGGATTAGAGCAGGAGCACACTCATCCACACGCCAACGACTTTGGCGTTATGGCCCACTGCTGTTGTGGCTGATGTTTATCTCGCTGGCGTCAACCAGTGAGTTTTCCGCGGCAAATACTTCTCAACTGATTCGCCCGTTACTCCTCTGGCTTTTTCCGAGTCTAAGCGAAGCCCGTCTGGCAACAGTGCATTTTCTGATGCGTAAAACCGGGCATTTCACAGAGTATGCTGTGCTGGCGTTTCTCGCCCGGCGGGCTTTCATCACGTCAGGCCACGCTTTCTTTCAGCGGTATTGGTTTCAGTTAGGCTTGCTGCTGGTAGTTATTTACGCGTTGTTTGATGAGTTGCATCAGAGTCTTGTGCCATCTCGCACCGCTTCTATCTATGATAGCGTTCTCGACGTTGCCGGCGGATTGACAGTCTTACTTGTCTTAAAGCTTCGTGACCGGGGCGCTCAGGAACGAAAGGCCCAGGTTGCCCCACTGGTTCGGAGCTAGGCAATATCTTCTAAACCTCTTTCCCTCGGCCGTCCTTTATGCAATCATTTCTTTCGGTTTAGCTGCCGAGCTACTTCGCCAAGTGAACATAGGCGACACCTGGGCCGTATTAACCGAGTGGCGGCCAGGGTTGCCGCACAAAGGAGAAACACATGGGAATATTTGACGCCATCCGCTCTCAGTTTATTGAAGTCATTGAGTGGCTCGACGATTCGGGCAACACCTTACTTTATCGTTTTCCGGTTCAGGGTCAGGAGATCAAGAACGGAGCCCGACTAACGGTGCGCGAATCCCAAGCGGCCGTTTTTGTCTACCAGGGCCAGATTGCGGATGTCTTTGCGCCAGGCCTCCATACGATCGATGGCGGCAACACGCCGATCCTTAGCAAACTCGGCGCCTGGATGCACGGCTTCAATTCGCCGTTCAAAGCCGAAGTCTATTTCGTCAACACCAAGCAGTTTACGGATCTAAAGTGGGGAACATCGAATCCCGTCATGATGCGCGACACGGATTTTGGAATGGTCCGCCTGCGTGCTTTTGGTATCTACTCGATTCGCGTTACCGATCCGCGGGCTTTCATAAAAGAGATTGCCGGCACCAACGCCCACTTCGTAACCGAGGATATTGAGGGGCAACTCAAACGAACATTGGTCAGCGGGTTTAGCGATGCGCTTGCAGAATCCAAGATTGCCGCACTTGATCTCGCCTCTAATTACGATGAACTTGGCAAGTTTACGCGAGGCAAACTCGCCGATGATTTCAAGGCCTTCGGCCTGGACTTGACGAAGTTTGTAATTGAAAACGTTTCACTGCCCGCCGAGGTAGAGGCTGCTATGGACAAGCGAACGTCGATGGGAGTTATCGGCGACGTCGGGCGCTATGCACAATTTCAAGCTGCCGATGCAATGCGCGACGCAGCCCAAAATACGGGTGGCGGTGGCGCCGCTACCGGCGCCGGGCTTGGTGCAGGCTTCGCAATTGGCAATGCAATGGCGGGCGCCATGACGAACGCAATGAATCAGTCGCAAAGTGAATCGCGTGGCGAAACAGCAAGTGCACCAAAAACCGCCTGTCCCAAGTGTGGCGCTGCAAATCTGTCGAATTCGAAATTCTGTAATGAATGCGGCGCCAGAATGGAAACCGCGGGACAGACTGTGCCGTGCGCAAAATGCGGGGCACAGGTGGCAAGTGGGTCCAAGTTTTGTAACGAATGTGGAACTAAGGTCGAGCCAGCCAGCTAGTCGGCTAATTCCTAACTAAAGCCTTAATTGGACCCGGCGTCGAAAACTACGCCGGGTCTTTTCGCATTGCGGCTTTCGGGCGACTTGGCAAATTCTTCGAACTCGGTGGTATTCTGGCTTCGAACCCGTCCTCCCCTAGCTCGATGATTCGGACTGAATAATATGCTTAGCCAGTTCAAGGCGCCACGCCGAGTAGTGATTACTGGGATGGGCTGCGTCACACCGATCGGGATTGGGCGCCAGGCATTCTTTGAGGCTCTGACCAAAGGTGAAAGCGGTGTACGAAGGATCGAGTCTTTCGACGTCTCCGACTCGCCCGTAAAAATTGCCGCTGAGGTTCGCGACTTCGACTGGGAAGCGCAACTCAATCCCAAAGACCGAAGGCACGTCCCGAGAACCGTGCCGCTTGCTTTAGCCGCTGCCAGGGAAGCTCTTGAAGATGCTAATGTTCAGCCAGACGGTTTTTCTTTAGAACAGCGACGTGCAGTCGGTGTGGTGTTGGGCACCGGCGGTGGCGGACTAGCCTTTACAGAGCAACAGTATTCCTACTGGTTTGTTGGTCCAGCTAATAAGGCGAGCGTCTATACCATTCCGGCTTCAACACACGGCGGCTTGTCGAGCGAATTGTCCATGGCGTTTGGACTGCGCGGTCTTTCTCATATCGTCTCCACTGGTTGTACCAGTTCTACGGACGCCATCGCCTACGCGGCGCAACACATCGCGTTGGGTCGTCAGGATGTGATGTTAAGCGGCGGCGTGGATGCACCCATCGCTCCCGGGATTCTCGCTGGGTTCAACCTAATGACTGTCTTGACCAGCGATTGGAACGAGGAACCGCAACGCGCCTCTCGTCCATTTTCTCTCGACCGTTCCGGGATCGTTTTAGGTGAAGGTGCCTGGATTTATGTCCTTGAGGAACTTGAGCACGCGATGGATCGGGGTGCGAAAATCTATGCGGAGATTTCCGGCTATGGCGCGACGTGTGATGCCTACCATCGCGTGCGCCTGGCAGAGTCAGGCGATGAACCTGCTCGAGCGATGAAACTCGCGCTTGAAGACGCGGGTCGTAAGCCCGAGGAAGTCGATTATGTGAACCTGCATGGAACCTCCACCGTTCTCAATGACCGCATTGAGACAAGTGCGCTCAAACTAGCCTTGAACGGTCGGGCCATCACTACTCCGATGTCGGCAACGAAGTCACAGATCGGGCACCCGCAGGGCGCAAGTGGGGCGGCGGGTTTAGCCGCCGCGTTGTGTGCCATGCACACCGGAATCATTCCTCCGACTATCAATCTCGACGAACCTGATCCACAGTGTGATCTCGACTACGTGGCTAATCAGGCGCGGAAAGCCGAGGTCCGGGTTGCACTCTGCAACTGCATCGGTTTTGGCTCGAAGAACAGCGCTTTGGTTGTTGAGAGGATTTAGAACTTTGAAACGCCCACTGTAAG
>DASXQM010000123.1:0-7046 GCA_036507195.1 Pyrinomonadaceae bacterium
TCCCTCCGCGAATATACGCGCGCCAGTGGGTTGCCGGCTCCGTCCGTGTTCTGGCTCAGGAACTCCTCGGGCTTTAGGTAAGATTCCTTTCCGGCCTCCAGTAGCTTTGCATGCCGGCGGAGCGAGTCGAGTGGTTCCCCGGTAATCTTATTAATCAGCTTGACTCCCGGCTCCCACTTTAGCAAATGCGCTCCTGCGCGCCGTAGCACAGAAATGTTTACGCGATAGTTGTAGGAACCGCGATGGTAGAGCATGACTACTGCGCGTCCGCCCGGACGAAGCACGCGATGAATTTCGTGTATTGCTTTTCCGGTCTCAGGCGTGTGATGCAAAACTCCATGTGAGTAAACCAGATCAAAACTCTCGTCGGCGAAGTCGAGCTTTTCGGCGTCGGCTGTTTGAAACTCTCCTGGAAGACTAAACAATTCAAAACGCTTGCGCGCCAGGTCAACCGCCGCTTCGGTGAGATCAACTCCGGTGTAATCCGCCCCTGCTTCAGCAAACTGCGCCCCGTCGGTTCCGAGTCCACAACCAATTTCCAAAACCTTCAAGCCCCTCGCGCTCCGAAAATCTGCGGCGATCGGAATGTGCCACTCTTTCGTGTAGCGATGCGCTTCAACCAGCTCGTAGAAACGGCGCGTGCCCGGCGTCGCATCGGCAAACTTCACGCCGCAGGGATTCGCCTGCCAAAAAGCGCGGACCCGTTCCTTTAGATTGTTGTTTGAATCAGGCATGCCAGGACTGGCTGGAAGGATAGCAAAGCGGAGCGTGGTAGTCCCGTGCAGCTTGGCCGGCTGATGTGAGGAAGCTGATCCAAACCATTATTCAGATTGGATTTGAACGGTTGCGGCTCCATTGTGCGCAACGACCGGCGGCTTGCCCCTTATTTCGGCGACGCGGGCCCGCCAATTCCGCCTTGATCAGGCGTGGGACGAAAACTCCCCGCCACTCGCTGAAGGGTCGTCTGATTCTTGTCAATGCGCGAACGAAGGGTCCAGGTAACGACTTGATGAAAGTGCGCGGAGGTCTCGACGGTGGTGATCAGATAGGCAAGCTTCACGTTCTTAACTTCGCCTTGAATTTCATACTGCCGGGCAGAGTTTCCATTGATCGTGACTGGCAACGGCGGTGACAACTCCGGCGATGTGAGGTTGGAGGTCATTGACTCGCGAGTGATAGTTGTGAATTGGTCGAGGGTCATATCATCAGTAAAGTCGGTTTTCGCCTCTGTGAGCACGATGACATACATTTCCTGCAGAGGATTGGCGGCCTTGATCTCCGCTTGCTCATTCAATGACGAATTCTCCCGCCAACCGACGGGAACCGTGAGCTGAAACTTTCCGTCCGGACTCTTGAGAATCGTCGGCCGAGCCAGACTCTGCAACTGCTTACAACCGGCCACAGCGCAGACCAGCAACGCTATCGCAATGAGATGATCCGGCAACTTGGTTCTGGTCATTGGTCAAAACCTTAGTCAAATTCCTCGTACGTTACAGATCATTTGGTGCTACTTCTTCACCGAAAGAATCCGCTCGATCAATTTTGGATCGTCGGGCATTAATCCCGACTTTGGCAGACGCGGCGTTAGTGTTGCCCAGTTGTTATCCATGGCAAACACTTTGCGAAACAGCGGCAACGATTCGTCCACGCGGCCCATGTTTACGAGCGCGACCGCGTGCCAGTAAATCATTTCGGCATTGTCGGGAACTAGCTTCTCCGCGGCGCCATACTCGCGCAGCGCGCCTTCATTGTCTTTCTTCTCAACCGCGAGGTCGCCGGCATTCATGTGGTTGTATGCGCGCTGGAGAGTTACGAGCCGGCGCAATTCCTTCAGCGGTTCCGCACTATCATCCACCCGCAGATCGAAGATACGATCCTTCCAGGGCTGGCCTGTGGGTTTTCCCGTAACCACCACGAGCGCGGCAGACTGCCGGCCGCGAATATCGCCACCGGCAGCTTGCGCGGCGTCTAAAGCGGCCAGCATCCGATCAGCCAAATCGCCCTTCGTGTTTTCAAAAGCCTGCGCCATTGCAGGCCACACCTTGTCGTTGAGCATCAGATTCGCCTGCACTGAAAAATTCTTGCCCACAATATGGCCGGCGGCGTAGATGTCGTTTTTGCCGGTCCATGCATCCACGCGCCCCTGGGCGTCGATCATCGCCACCTGGCGCACATCGCGGCCCTCATCACCAGCGAGCAAAGATTTCAAGGCGTCAGGTCCACTCTTACCGGTACGCATTAATTCCAACCCGAGCTTGCCGTAACTCGGATCTACAAATGACTGGGTGGCCACTGCGCCAACGCCGGCCTCAGCCCACGGCACAATCGAGCCGACTGAAAACCAGTGGGATTGAACGGCCACACCGAGTTCGCCTGTGGCAGGATCGCGCGCAACAATGGAAAAGGTATGCACCGGGCGCGGTGGCGCGACCAATGTTTTCCGCGCCGGTTTGTTTTGCTGGGCTTGAAAACCTGGAGTGATTGCAACGGTCAGGATTAAAGCGAAAAGTAGACGCATGAATGCTTCAGAGCCTCCTACTCATATGGGAAACGGATAAAAGGGTGTATTACGGAAAACCCAAAAAGACAGTATGGCAGCAAGCAATACCCAAATGTATTTGGCGTTGAGCTGGTTCCACGCGAGTGGCCGGCCGCGCACGGCCGCGTTTGTGTAGCGCAGGAGCGCGTAAAGCAAAAACGGAAGCGACAAGATCAGGAGCGGATTGAATTCAAAGGCCGCGACCACGTTGCCATGAAGTAAACAGTGAAGTCCGCGTGTGCTGCCGCAACCAGGACAAGTAAACCCCGTTAGAGCGCGAAACGGACAACCGGGGAAGAAGCCCGATTTACCCGGCTCGAAAATGTAGAGGTAAGCGGCCCCAGCCGCCAATGTCGCCCAAATGAAGGCGGCGCGCAACGGTCGGTTTACAATCTCCTCAATCTTCATGAGATAACTAAGCTAACATGGCAAAGTTTGGTCGGAAACGCTGGAAGGGCTTCT
Organism: Pyrinomonadaceae bacterium; assembly: GCA_036507195.1. Lineage (GTDB taxonomy): Bacteria > Acidobacteriota > Blastocatellia > Pyrinomonadales > Pyrinomonadaceae > PSRF01. Next base: position 3,002 of record DASXQM010000123.1, read on the forward strand.
TCCACGACGGTGGCGAATAGTTACCGACTTTCATCACGTTTCTACCGCGAAACCGCATTGGCAAAGAGTGTGTAGTCAACAGCGTAAGCGGATCGCGATCGACCTCACTGGTTAGATCAACCGAAAATGATACCCAGCCCGATAAACGTGAAAAGGACAAAGCCGAAAATTCCGGCCGGACGAAGATCCTTTTTATCCGGATCTGGTGGCGACTTGAACCGGGAAAACATCCCACTGGCTATCAGACATCGCAATGCAATCAGAAAGCACAAGATTCCCAGAATATATTTCATAGTGAGACCTCGTTTGAGGATGTTTCGATTACATTGCAGCATACGGGCGACGGCGAGGGGCCCTATGGGATAAATCCACAAGCTGACCAGTTTCGCGCCGGCAGCATTGTTACCATGAGTTAGTCAGAGCGGCCGGGTAAGGAAGCATCATAAACACTAAAAGGCTACCACTCTTGGCAGCCTTTTTTTATAATTTTCGACTGCCTTATTGATTTGCCGTTAGAACCACCCCTTCTTACCCTGGATATAGGTTCTGACAAATTCTTCGTCGGATTTCGTAAGGTAGATGATGCCTTCGACTATACCGATAATATTACTCAACCCGCATGTCAGCACACCGATGACAAGCTGAATTATGCCCTCGGTTGTGTAGCCCAAAATGAACTTATGGACGCCGGCCCAGCCAAGCAGAATAGCGCAGATGCCGACCACGATCTTCTTGTCGGCACCGAGCGCCTTCCAGTCGGTCATTGCTCCTGAAGCGCCCGGGTTAACAGACTGCATTGGCTGATAACCACTTATTGGACTCAGAGGCGCCTGGCAGCTAACGCAATACTGGGCCGTGTCATCATTTACGGCGCCGCATTTTGTGCAATATCTACTCATATGATTTTGTCTCCGTGCCCTCTTACTGAAAATTGAATTTGCAGAATGCAAACCGCTACTGCTACCTGCTACCTGCTACTGCTTATCACGGCCATTCCAAAAACAAGGATCCACAGGATAATGACAGTAACCCATACCAGTAACCCCAGGCCGACCGCGATAAACATGAACATTTTGGCCTTCCTGGAGGCGTCCATGGCTCCGGCCATATCTCCGGCTGATATTTTCCCGCTTACTTGCGCCGCGAAAATAATCGATACTACGCCAACTGGTAAACAACAGAAGATCGTAGCGAGGATCGCAGGAATCAAGTAGTTTGGAACGTTCTCCGTGGCGCCTAACGGAGGAGGGGAAGCCCATGGTTGAGACATCTATGATTTCTCCTGTGCTTAACGTCGGTTGATTAAGCAAGCTTCATCGACTTCAGTTGCACTGAATTCTTACCAGGCGCTGCTTTAGTAGGCCCTGCTGACGTTAAAAACCCGGTGGCGGCGGCGAGAATGTATCGCGCTTACGCTTTTCAAAAAGTGGGACTCCAATTAATCCGCCAAGCGTCGAAAAGATAACAAGGCAGACGGCCAAAATGATTGCATTCACAATGGCGCCGAGGATGGTTTCGCCCGCTGCCATTTGAGCGCGAAACATCTCGGCCTGAGATGGATTTACACTCTCCATGATCCTGATGAAAAGTTCCCGGGTAATACCGCCTGCGACGATGCTGATCGGGATGCCAAGTACGATTACGATCACGCCGCCGACAGCGCCGGCAATTGCGCCCAGGATCGCGCCGTCGCCGGGACTGGCCGGTAGCGGCGAATTTTTCACGTAGAGGTAAGTGGCAAGCAGACCGCCCAGGATGGCCCAAAGGCAGCAGCAAACATTTCCCAGGTTAAGAATGGGTATTATCGACAACAGGCCGATAACAACGCCACCGATAATCGCTGGCTTGAGTTTATTGTTCATGGAAGTCACCTTCTCACTAAAATTTGGGCTGGAAAAGCAAGATAGAATCGGCCTGCCGCGAAGTGCGGTGCATAACTAACAAAGAGGACTCAGATTGTCAATAAAATTGGCAGATTTTGTTCGGACAGCTTCAGGTTATTGTCAGGATCGAAGGATCTCTCTCGCAAAATTTGACCCGCCGCGCTGGGCCTCCTCGACAAACTAAAGTTTGTCGGACATTATTCCTACATGTACGAATTTGCCGTAGCTCCCGCAGTGACCAGCATTCGGCGTCGCGGAGTCGAAATAGCCGAAGTGTCGCCGGAGAGCCTTGGGTTTGAATTGGAACTCGAGTCGGGAGACAGAATTATCAAGGTCAATGGCCGTCCAGTGCGCGACTACCTCGACTTTCGCTTTCAAACGGCTGGTGAGACTGATCTTGTTCTGGAGGTTCGCAAGAACTCGGGTGAAGATTGGGAACTTCAAATCGAACGCGGTGAAGGCGAAGATTTTGGGCTGAGCTTCGAGCAGATCGTTCCGCGTCAGTGTGCCAACGAATGCATCTTCTGCTTCTGCAATGGCAATCCCGCCGACGCGCGACCTTCACTCTTTATTAAAGACGAAGATGTCCGGCTGTCTTTTCTTTACGGCAATTACACAACCCTCACTTCGATCACTGAAGACGAGATGCGGCGAATAATCGAACAGCGCCTTTCGCCACAGTATGTTTCCGTTCATGCAACCGACCTGGATGTGCGCGCCTATCTACTGGGAATTGAGAAGCAGCGCGCTGACATCGCTCCCAAGTTGAAACGCTTGCTGGATGCGGGAATTGAAATCCACGCGCAGGTCGTGCTTTGTCCTGGAATTAATGACGGCCAGATCCTCCGCAAGACGATCACTGATCTTGCCGCGGAGCATCCGCGGATTACGAGCGTGGCGATTGTTCCGCTTGGCTTGACGCGATACAACACAGATCCGCGACTGACTGCCGTCACCCCTGATTTCTGCCGCCAAATAATCGTTGAGGTTACGGCGATTCAATCAGACTTGCGCAAACGCCTCGGAACAACCTTCGCGTTTTTGGGCGACGAGATCTACCTGCGTGCCGGACGCGCGGTGCCCTCCCGATCACATTATGGCGATTACCCGCAGATCGAAGATGGCATCGGCATGGTCCGTTCATTCAATAACGAGTTTACAGCTTTAGTGAAAACACTTACGCGGCGACCCCTGGCACAACCAGCGAAATTGTCCGGCACTCTTCTGACCGGCACCCTTTTTGCTCCGGTCTTAAGGCCTCTGATCGAAAACCTGAACGCGCGCTTTGCTACTCAGCTAACGGTCGCAGGGGTTGAAAACAATTACTTCGGCGGCGATGTTTCAGTAGCGGGTTTACTCACTGGGGGCGATCTCGCATCGGCTCAAGAAGGCATTAGGGGCGACTTTGTGATTATCCCTAAGACTACTCTTAAGAGCGATGAAGAGATCATGCTCGACGGAATGAAACTTGAGGAGTTGACTGTGAAACTTGGCTTGCCGGTTTATCCTCTCGACCTGACTGCATTCGCTCAATTCCTTTACCGCTATAACTGATTCCTCCGTCCTTCCATGACTGAGCCCGGACTACACCTAAAATCTTCATCGCAATCCGCAGCAGCAGCTACGCAAAAAATCCTGGACGTCGGCTGCGGGCAGAATAAATACCCCGGCGCAATAGGAATAGATTCAAATCCGAGGGCTGACGCGGACGTGATTCACGATCTCGGCGTGCTGCCTTATCCTTTTGCCGATAACGAATTTGATGAGATCATTTGCCGCCATGTGATTGAGCACGTGCCCGACGTCATGTCATTCGTGAGTGAGCTACATCGCATCACGAAACCCGGTGGGGTGATCAGGATCGTTACACCTCATTATTCGAATCCCGATTGGCCCACAGATCCAACTCACCGCAACCATTTCAACAGTTACTCATTCACGTGCTTCATGCCCGAGCGCACTCCATTCCCGTTTTACACAACGGTCGAGCTTCGACCGCTACGCACTCACGTTAGTCTGGCAAATCTCTGGCGCGTGCTCGGTCTCGAATGGCTCACTAATCTCGACCAACGTTGGCCGGCCTTACGCTTCACGCGCAAATTTTGGGAGTTTTATCTGTCGAATATTTTCCGTGGCAAGGAACTGCACTTTGAATTTGAGGT
>DASXQM010000124.1:0-9671 GCA_036507195.1 Pyrinomonadaceae bacterium
GCCGCCGCATTCCAAGGAACAGGCGGACATCGCCGGCACCGTAAAGTCCTGAAGTTCTAACTAAACTAAGAGGGTGCGACCGAATGCGGTCGCCAGGATCTATGAGAAGCTGTAACTCGTGAGTACGAACATAGCAATTAACCTATTCTGCGAAGTGGAGACAACATAGCGCGGCTTGCGGTTGCTAGTCAAGGTTTTGATGTTGAATGGAAATCTTGCCAGTGATCCGGATGTGGTTTTAAGGAATAAGCGAGTCGACGAAGCAGACGGCAGCATGAGGGCCAGCGTTGCAGCGCCGCGGCTTCGCCGCAGTACAGTGCGGTAAGGCTCTGCCAGGCTCTGCCTTACCGACGAGTCTCTAAATCTTCCTGGAGGCTACGCCTCCGCTTCATGAGGCGCAGCATCATGAAAGAAAGATGCCGAGTCACAGAAGGAAGAAACTAGCACGCCAGCGGGGCTGCCCGCCGAGGACGCCCTATCCGAACTGTGCGGCGGCAGAGCCGCGTTGGTGGTGCTCGGGAGATTAATCAGAGGTAAACGCGGAGTATTTACCGTCTGAGCAGGATCAATATACCCGCGACGATGCCAAGCACGGCCAAGCCCATGGTGACTGTTGAAGTGAGTTTCACGTTAAGCAACGGCAAGAGTCCGGTGAGAATCAACCAGAGGCCAAGTAAAATCATTCCCAGATTTCTGCCTGCCAAACTATTTGTTAGTGCCATAGCTTCTCCTTTTTGAAATACCACTCATGCGTTCGAATGTTAAGGTGCTCAACTCTTCCCTGTCGGCACGCGTTGCTTTAATTCCTCAATCCAATTCAGCACCACGTTAATCTGTTTCGGGTTTGCGTCCTCGGCAATCGGCTGAATCATCACTTGCCGCTGACCGTCGGGTGAAGGGTAGTGTGACAACCCTGGAACATTAATGAAGTAGTTCTCAAACAACAATTGCGGCGTTTGAGCGTGGAACTCAGGCTTTGTTTGGACACTTGCGACCATCCACTTTTCACCGTTGCGATAAAACAACTCCTGACCGTTTGCGGACCAAACCGGCTCCTCTCCGCCTTCCGTAGAAACCTGCCATTTGCCGCCCGGCCCCGGATAAGGCCGCACGTACACTTCATACCGCCCGGATTCGTCAGACGTGTAAACAATCCAACGACCATCAGGCGAGAACGACGAGAAGAACTCCGAAAACGGTGTCCGCAGGAAAGGCTCAGGTTTGCGCTCACCTTCCAAAGGCAGAATCCAAATGTCTCCTTGATCGGTAGCACTCCACTCTCCAAAAAGCACCGCCTTCCCATCAGCCGACCATGATTCAGCAGCTTGAAAGGTCTCGGGGGACGCGGTTGTAAGGCGTTCTTCCGCCCCACTGCCATCCGCCGCTTTCTGGAAAAGACCGAACCGCCCATCCCTGAACGAACCGAACAGGACCTGCTTTCCGTCGGGCGACCAGACTGGAGCGATGTTGTTCCCGTTAAGAGTTAAGCGAAGGAACGTGCCGCGTTCAAATTCATAGATCCAAATGTCGTCACTCGCGCTCGCGACCTGGATAGCCAGACGCTTGCCATCCGGTGATAATTTGAAGCCACTGTAACATTGAGCCGGTAGAGGTATTTGAGTGATCTTTCCCTCGCGATTCACCCAAACAGGTTTACCAATCCAGCCCGAGCCGCCCGGAATATAGATTAGCGTTCCATTATCCGAAACACTGAACTGAGAGTTGCCGTAGATTTCAGACCGAATGCCTTCGATTACAGCGACTGCAGGGCCGGTTACTTTCCGGCTGTCCAAATCAAACCGCGCGGCCATCAGTGCGCCGGTTCGGGTAAAGAGCAAATGACCACTTGGCAGATAACGCGGGTTACTACCTCCTTGTAGCACAACACTTGATTGACCAGTCTCCAAAGACACTGCCCGGATTTCACGATAATCAGGGTTACTGCCCTGCGAGGTTGAATAGAGCAGCCACTTCCCGTCAGGAAGCACCTCAGCATCGGGCGCCTGTGCACCACCGATCGGAATGGGCTGGGGCGTCCCTCCGGCGCTTGAAACACGAGTTAGTGTTCCACCCTCCTGATCGCCAAAGAAGATCATCTCGTTTGGCCCCCAATCAGCCCCGACAGGATTTCTGGCTTCGCACAGTGTTACCGGTTCGCCGCCTGCGAGCGAAACTTTCTTCAGCTTGTTGTCGGCAAAAAAACCAATCCAGTTGCCGTCAGGCGAAAAGAAGGGGTTGTAAGCGCCTTCAGTACCGCCAATCAGTTTTGCGTCGAATTGATTGAGCGGGCGAAGGCAGAGCTGGGCGACGCCATGGTGATTGACGACGTAGACCAGATTGTTTCCATCAGGTGAGACTGTAATGGCTGGACGACCAATGGCGAGAGGCACAAACTTAGTGAGCGTCAGCGGCTGGTTCTCAACAAGATTGATGGCGAAACGCCTCACTGGTTCTTTTGTTAATCCTCGCGCCGAAACAAAATGCGATATAACCCAGAACGCCAAACCTGTAATGATCGCTCCCGTCACTAATCCAGCCAGAGCAACTGGAATCATTCGACGCCAATCCTTCCGTGCGGTTACTACTGTTGGAGCAATGGTCGTTACTTCCGCCTCCGGTTCGCTCAGCGTGTCCATGATTTCAACGCGTGCGTCGCCGATATCGCGCAGTCGCAGTGATGGATCTTTCTGCAAACACCGTCTGAGTAACTGACGAATTCCCGTAGGTGTTGAGCTAGGCAACAAACTCCAGTTGGGCTCGTCTCGAATCACCGAGGCCAGAGTGTCTGTGCTTGCCTCGCCGAGAAATACGGGCTTCCCGGTCAGCATCTCATAGAGCACACAGCCGAAAGCCCAGATGTCAGTTCGTTTGTCGACTCGCCTACCTTTTGCCTGTTCCGGACTCATGTACGCCGCCGTGCCAAGTATCATCCCCGTTTGCGTCCCTTTGTAGAGAACCGTGGGTGATTCTGACGTTCTCGAGCTGGCGGACGGTTCTTCCAGGGCTTTCGCCAAACCGAAGTCCAAAACCTTCACTTGATCGGCTGCAGTTATTTTGATGTTCGAAGGTTTTAGATCCCGGTGGACAATTCCGCTTTCATGTGCGACTTCGAGCGCTTCTGCGATCTGGCGTGAGATAACACATGCTTCTGCGATCGGTATTGGACCACTTGCCACCAGCTCGCTGAGTGTGATTCCTGACACTAACTCCAGCACGAGAAAGCGCGTGACGCCTGATTCTTCCAGCCCGTAAATCGCCCCTATGTGAGGATGATTTAAAGAAGCCAGTAAACGCGCCTCGCGCTCGAAACGGGCCAGGCGATCTATGTCCCGGGCAAAAGCTTCGGGTAAAACTTTGATTGCTACCTCGCGATTCAATCTTTCATCGCGTGCACGATACACTTCACCCATGCCACCAGCTCCAATGGGCGAGGCGATTTCATAGCGCCCGAGTTTTGTGCCAGTGGCAAGTGTCATCGCTTCAGCCCCGAAGTCCAATCCTGAGAGAACATCGAAGGCAAAACTTTAATCGCCACGTCGCGATTCAACTTCTCATCACGCGCGCGATACACCTCGCCCATCCCGCCCGCACCAATCTGCGAACGGATTTCGTAGCGACCGAGCCTTGTGCCTGGAGAAAGAGAGGAGCTCATTTAGGAAACTGGGCCTGCCAGTTCAAAGTCTCCTGATTTCTTGCGTCGCGATTCTATACGAGTTCGTGGAAGTGGGCGAACCAGTTATAAAAGGTCTGGCTTGGTTTTCCCCCGGCCGAGCCGCATTAATGCGACTTTGCGAACGAGGCGCTGAAGCAGAGCTTTCAAACTAAGACGGACCTTTTTGGTAGTCGTAAAGGCGAGAAGGAGCTTATACTTTCCGGACGAAATCCGCTTTGAGTAACTGGACCGCTCCCGGTAATCACAATTTCCAGTTCCAGGAGTACTGCCTTGAAAGTCAAAAGACGATATCAAGCCTGCCTGCTTGCTCTCAGTATCCTCGTTGCCTCTCTGCCGGTCGCTGGGATTACTGCGTCGCGCGCGCAGCCTGGGCCTGTCTCGGTTCAGACTCCGGCCCATGCTCCAGCAGAGGCGCACGAGCCATTTAAGTTCGGTAAAGTCGATCTCGAACTGCTGGCACAAATCAATCTGCTGGATCAGCGTTTTGAAAAGGAAGGTCTCGTTTACCACGAAGCCGGGCTCGATGCTTATCTGGATCGCGTTGGCAAAGCGGTGCTGGCCGACAAGGAAATAGAAAACGTCAACTGGAAGTTTCGCGCTTTAAGAGATCCGGTGCCAAATGCTTTGGCCCTTCCCAATGGATCCATCTATATCAACACTGGATTGCTCGCCTTGCTGGAGGAAGAAGGACAACTGGCTAGTGTTTTGGCTCATGAAGTCATTCACGTCAACAAACGCCACACTTATCAGCAAAATCGCAGCCTTAGGAAGAAGATCCTGGCCATCAACATTTTGAGCACCGTTGGTGCCTGGAATCCTGTGGGGGGAGCAGCGGGCATGGCGATCGACTTGATTGCCAATATCTCACCCTTCATGCTGGTGCTCAGCATCTTTGGTTACAGCCGAGAACTTGAAAAGGAAGCCGACCTCGAAGGACTAAAGAACTTATCGGCGGCGGGCTATGCGCCGGATCAGATGGTCGGTGTGTTCAAGCTTTTGCAGAAGGACATCGAAGGAGAGCAACTAGGCTCTTTCTACAACGACCATCCCAAACTGCGGGACCGCATAACCTACATCAGCAACAGCATCAACAACTCGGCAAAAAAGCTGTCCGACGAAGAGTTGCGAAACGCCCAAACTGCGTACCTCACGCAAATGGAGCAGGTGGACCGGCATGATGTAGAACTCGCAATCAAGAACGGGCGTTTCCACTCAGCTTACTATGTCAGTCGTAAGCTCGTTGATTTTCATCCCGACTCTTCTGAAGACGTTTTTTATTTGGCGGAAGCCTACCGCACGCTTGGTCCGCGCATGCCGGAGCTGACGGCCGCCGAGCTGACCGGAGGCGCCAAGAAAAAGGCCGCCAAAAATCGCAACAAACGAACGATGGAAGAGCAAGATGCGGAATTACTCAAGACTCCCGCAGGCCAGCAGGCATGGAAGACAAATCAGCAAAAAGCTGAGGAGCTTTACTTGGGAGCATTGGAATTGAATCGATTCAATTACCTGGCGCACCGTGGGCTGGGAATGCTTTATGAAAAAATCGGGAGAAAGGATGAAGCGACGTCACAATATCGTAAGTATCTGGAACTGGCGCCAAACGCCTTTGACAGCGAAAGGATCAGACGGCGGCTTGAAGCCCTGAGAGCTCTTCAAACGAATTGAGGAAGCAACTGTCTGAACCACCCTACAGCAGCGAGTGGGTCTATTGGCACTACACCCCAGCCTTTATGCTCTCGGCCGCTCCGCGGGCTAACGCATTGCCAAGGCTGATGAATTGTTCAGAGGTTACTAACAAGGTTTCGAAATTGGGAGAATCATTTGCATGAAAGTCTCGCCTTGTCTTGCCCTTTTATTTATTTGCTGCTTGTCGGCCTGCAGTCAGGCCGAGGCCCAATATCTGAACCCCAAGATTGCTGAGAAGAAGATAACGCTCCATAGCGCGGTTATTCTCCCGGCAAAGATTGAGATCACAAAGGAAAGCTCCAAGGGTTCGGAGATGATGGTGGCTGACTCCGAACAGACCAGCAAAACGGTTTCCGAGGCTGTTGGTCAATCTTTGCAGGAAAAGAAAATTACCGTTTTGAAAAGTCCCTTTGAAGGCGAGTCAGCGACAACGGACGAGAATCACAAGTACCTGCTGGCCGATATTCAAACCCGTTACGACGCGTTGTTACCTAAGCTTGTTAATAAGTCGAAGGACGTAAAGAAAGCGCGGTTCTCGTTGGGCGACGAGGTTATGTTGCTGAATGTTGACAAGAGCGCGGATGCTCTTATCTTTATTCGCGGACAAGGACGGGTATTTACCAAGGGAAAGACTGCCTTCTCTTTGCTCAATCCCTTTAGCTTTGACTTCCCGATTGTCTTTATCACTATTGGCATTGTCGATGCCCGCACCGGTGAGGTGCTGGTTTTCACCAAACCCGCCAGCGCCACCAAAGTTCTCAAGAATCCAAAGGCTCTGAACAAACTGATCATGAAGTCGCTAAAAAAGCTGCCTGCAGCTTCGTAGTGGTAAATCAGCAGTCAGCAAACAGTAAGCTGCAAAGAGCGCCTCGCTTTGGAGTGCGCTGCCTTGTCAGCGTTTTGGTCATCTGCGACCTGTCGCAGCCGTCCGTGTGTTGAATGGTTGGTTAACCGGAGGCGGCGACAGGTCGCCGGAGACCAAAGCGGTGACAGGTCACCGCACTCCTAAGAGTGGAGCGGTGAGCACGGACCGAGGGTAAACCGTCACGCAGTAGGTCTGAAGATGATGCAGGTTGTGGTGCCGTGGGCGTAGAGCTTGCCCTGCTGGTCGATAATTTTCCCTTCAGCCGTCGCGGTGCGGCCGCCCACGTGAATGATGTTCGCTTCGCAACGGACCAAGCCCGTCTCCGCGGACATTGGCCGGATGAAGTTGACCTTGATTTCCAACGTGGTGTAGCTCGCTCCTGTCGGAAGAGTTGAATGGACCGCGCAGCCCATTGCGGAATCAAGTAATGTCGCCGCGAGGCCGCCGTGCACGACACCAATTGGATTGTAGTGATACTCAGCCGGTTCGACGACAAAGACTGCCCGGCCCTCACTCAGCTCGCCGATGCGGAAGTTCATTAGCGCGCCGATGGGCGGAGGCGGCAGTTCGCCGGAAACAATCTTCTGTAAATATTCCATTCCCGACAAACCGACAGCGGCCTTTGCGAGAGCGCGAGGATCTTCCCAGGTTATCGTGCGCGTGCGGGGGTTGGACATTTCTGAATAGTAGACAGGAGTGAGTAAACAGTAAACAGCAGAGCAGACAGCAATAGGCAGTGGGCAGAAAGCAATGAGGAACCCGTAAACCCGTTCCAGGAGCACAACACACAAAGGCAGGCAGCCTTCGGGTCTCCCCAGTTGAACGAGCGGGCTGGCGGCTCATCAAAGGTGCTAATCCCCAGGTTGCGTTGCCCGCCACGCTGGGCTTTACGTTTTCGCAAGCTGGATGCGAGTTAGTAGCCAGGAACGCCGCAGAACGATCTCCCGGACTGCAACTCATCACACAAAAACGGTAGTCTGCGTCAGCACCTCTTCAACCTGCGGCAAAGTAATACCTGCCGACCCAGATTCGAACTAGACTGTTCTGCTGATAAAGGTGGCCGGTCAGGAAAGCCCATTTGGAGAGGAGAGAAAAGATGGAAAGAAGAGACTTCATGAGCCAGACCGCTGGGTTTGGATTAATTTTTGCCGCCGCCACACTGCCGGACTCCCTGAGAGGCGGCCCAGACTTAACAGGGGACGCCGGCACAAATCTGAGCAATGGCGTTAGCGACAGGCTCAAGCCCCCCACTAAAGGAAAAATCCCCGTCGCTTTTGCCATTTCAGAAGGCGTGACGGTGATTGACTTTGCCGGACCGTGGGAGGTTTTCCAGGACGTTCATGTGCGGGAACGTGGCACCCTCATGGCGGAGCAGATGCCTTTCGAACTCTTCACGGTGTCGGAGAAGACTGAGCCCTTAGCGGGATCAGGGGGACTGAAACTAGTACCGGATTACACCTTCGCGTCTGCGCCTCAACCCAAGGTGGTAGTGGTACCGGCGCAACGAGGATCTGAAGCATTGCATCAGTGGCTACGTGAAATAGCTAAAACGGCTGACCTCACGATGTCGGTTTGCACCGGCGCGTTCCAACTCGGCAAGGCCGGTTTGTTGTCAGGGAAATCCGCCACCACACATCATGACTTTCTCGACCGGTTTGCCAAAACGTTTCCCGACGTTACGGTTAAACGCGGCTTACGCTTCGTGGAAAACGAGAAGATTTCCACTGCCGGCGGGTTGTCGTCGGGAATAGACCTCGCGTTGCGAGTTGTCGATCGCTACTTCGGACGCGATGTGGCACAGGCCACGGCCGCTTACATGGAGTATCAGAGTAAAGGTTGGATTGTATGAATTTTGAATTCCCTCTTCGCTTTATGATCCTTGTGTCTCCGTGAATGTCTACTAAACGTGAATTCACCAGAGACACGGAGAACACAAAGGACGCACAGCGCACGACAGGCGAGTGGTAGATACGGCGCGGGATCAACGCACGATGGACTAGCTCCGGAGGAGCCGGATGTTTATGACACCGTAGCGAATCCTACGACCGGCGCTCCAGAGGAGCGCAATGTTCTCAACGATGAGTAAAGTCCTAGCGGCAACATTTCGCTCCTTCGGAACTGGGTAAATCCCATTGAGCCGGTAGTCTATAAACAGACATGAAAAACCCACCCGGGGCGATTTTCATAATTTTGTGTGGCCTGACAGGCGTTACAACGACTAACGTCGCGTTGCCTCAAGCAACCAAGCCAGTCACCTCGGCCAATCCGGTTATCAATGGCGGCCTCCCACTTGTCTCGCCCGATGGCTTACACATAGCGTTTGTCTCCGATCGAGGTGGCGCGTCTGACATCTTTGTCATTTCCTCGGACGGAACCGGCGAGGCGCAGTTGACTCAAACACCCGAGTACGAGAGTCCCGCGGGTTGGACGAAAGACAGCAAGCATGTTTTGTTCTCCGTTTTCAAGAACGACTTAAGCACGCTCTACGCCATCAGTCTTGACGGCCGTGACGGAAATCGCCGACGGGAGATTGGAAGATTTTCCGGACGAAGTCCGATGCCTTCTCCCGACGGCAAGCGAGTGGTTTACATGGCCGGCACCTGGACCGCAACACAGTTGATGGTCTCGGCAGTGGATGGATCGAAATCGCAACAGATCACCGACGGTTCGTCAATCGCCTGGAACACACACTGGTCGCCGGACGGGAAGCGTCTGGCATTTACGGGCCGGCAAGAGCCCAACCAAGAACTGGCAATCTTTGTTGTAAAGGCTGATGGCTCCGAGCGACGCCAAGCGACTCACATTGTGCCTGAAGAGGGAGGCGCTCAATGGCCTGTCTGGTCGCCCGAAGGAAAGCGGCTAGCCGTTCAGGTGAACTATCGCATTTCCAGGAATAGCTCTTATATCTGGGTCGTGGATGTTGCCACCGGTAAGCCAAGAAAACTGGGAGTTCACGACCAGGCTTACCTTGACGAAACGCCTTCATGGTTTCCAGATGGCAAACGCATCGCGTTTCAAAGCAACCGCACCGGTCGAATGGAAATTTGGGTCATGAATGCGGACGGTTCGCATCAGGTGCAAGTTACGGCTAAGGCCGTTGCTCCGGAATAAACGTTCCAGTCTTAACTGAAGGAAAGATTGCATGATCAAATCGTATCGCTGGTCGTTAAAGGGAACATTCGCATTTCTTGTCGCGCTGACATTGCTTTCCGGAGTCATGGTGTTTGCGCAACACACCCGTCGTCGAAAGGTGCCGGCTGCCACTGTGGCGACTAAACAATTCCCGCTCACGGATCGTGCGCTCGAAATGGCATAAGTCGATGGAAAGGGCGAGCTTGGTAGTAGTGATCGGTGTAGCCCGTTGAGAAGTAGATGTAAGGAGGTTGGCTATGTCTGTCCACCCTGCCCCTTCGAATGCGATGAGCATGTTTATAACCAACCGGGAGA
>DASXQM010000125.1:0-7025 GCA_036507195.1 Pyrinomonadaceae bacterium
CCACAATAGGTAAGCCGATAATATCTGTCTGCCTATCTTCCTTCATTTGTCATTTCTGTAAAGGAGCAATCTACTTTTTGCGTATCTCGCAAAGACGGTGATTCAGGAACCTTTTCTTTGTCACTGGCGTCTCTCCCGGTCACACATTCTCCGCGAGCCTTTGCTGAGATAGCGAACTGGATAAACTCGCACGCAACCATCCCCACCACCAAGATTGTGATTAGGCTATCATCCACTGGTCTTCTCCCTGTGTCTTCTTCCCAATGACAGGGGTTTGGCTCCAAAGCTCCAAGAACCAGCATGACCGTCTATGGGATTTCCTGGGTGATTGAGCAATCTCCGGACCATTTCCACACCGGTTCCGAAAGTTCCTTCTCAGGGTCTAAAGTTCATCAGAAAACTACAAATGACGTGGCGTCTGGCAAGACAGCGCCGATAATGGCAGCTAAGCGGACAATTTGGCGGCCACCGTTGACACTGTACGTTCACCGTCAAGTTGTTTCATTGCCCACCGGTCGTTGCCGCCGCCTACTTGCGGCGTCTGGTTCTGCCAGTTACTTTTATGTGTTTCCCTACGACGACAAAGAACTACAGTTCCAGAGCAGAACATCCCGATGCTGGTCCACCATCTCAAACAGCCGGTGCCGAGGATCAACGGTGTACTGCTGATAGTTGTGCAAATGACGCGGCGAACGGCGCGATATCGAAATTTCGTCGCGGCTCATACCGCTACTGGACGACCTCACACCTAGAAGTAACCAAGAACAACCTGCATTAAGACATGGCCATGGCTTTTTCGATGTCAGCAAGTGCATCGGAAGATATCTGGCTGACCAGAGTTAAAAGCCTTGTTGCTTCCTTACGATCGCAGAAGATTCGCATTAGTCTTAACTGGTGGTCGTCTTTCGGACAATGAAACAAGTTAGCCTTTGTTAGGGTGTAATATTCCGCGGACGACTGGTCGCATTTATCCAGCAAACTGTCGCAGACCTCGACAGGCATTTCAATAAGCACCTTCATATCAAAACTTTCCTGGAATAAAATTCTCCTGCCGGGGCAGAAACTTAACCAAGGTGTGGATCAAGTTGCAGGTTTCCCGTCCCGGCGACGCCAACTTGAGCAATCGTCATGCCCGATTCTCGATTGGCGCCTCAGCAATTTTTGGAGAAATTGAACTCACGTGTGGGAGTTGCAGTCTCCCAACCAGCCGGCAACTTTGCCTGCTAAAAACGATCGCCAATAGAATCAGGTTAAATTGTCAATCGTTTTAGACAGTCTGAGATTTGACAAATCACATTTGTGCCGGCTGGAATTTTTCCGGAGTCCTAGAGGTGGTCAAACAGCTTCACGCAACGGCGAATTGAGACCATGAGCTGGACCGTTGCGAGGCTCACTGTTTGATGGCAGCAGGTTATGTCGGTGGCCCACCGTCCTCGAAAGAAAATTGTAATCGCACGCTTCGCAGATAAGTGCCGAAGGCGGTAGTTGCTCGGCACATTTCGGACACTTCTTTACTGCGAGGACGTGGTGCCTTTTAAATAGGCCATCTTTCTGGCTCGCTATTCTGGCTATGAGAAGAGCGAGGGTCAATGCTATTCCAGAAAAAAGAAAGAAATTAGAGCCTTCAGCTATCATATACGTAGTCCCATTCGTCACCAGAAATTTCGCAAAGAATGAGAAACTTTCTAAAATGGCCTCGTACATTGGTTTCACCAACTATCTGATGTAGAGCAACACGAGTGATGAAGCCAGCAGGTGACCTTCGTTCGTGGTAAGGACCCTTACGCTTGTGATCTTCATGAGGATTACGAGAGTGTTTTTGCCTTTTTGATAGCCGCTGCGCACAATCGGTCGATCTCGAAATCGATTCCGTCGATCCGGCAACCGAGCGCGTACAGCAGCTTGTAGAGAATCAAGAGATTCTCCATCGGTTTCCCGTCGACGACGGCCTGCGCCCAGTCCTCGATCGGCTTCTTGAACTCACCTAAAGCGCTGCTCATTTGTACCTCTCTGTGCTTTCGAAGGGCTTCGGATATCCGGTAGAGCAAGCGACGGACCGCTCATGTAATCCGCCACGAACGGACGTAAATGGCGCGGGAGTTATCCAGAGTTTACCGTGGCAGGCGTGACAGCACCCGGTACGACATGTGAGTCAGGCGGACCGGGTAATTTTGTCCGTATGCTTCGGATGCGTTAGAAATGGTGGGACAAGCTTTAAGCAGCGACTGTCTCAACAGCTCGTAGCTTATTCTTGAGAATGTACCGAATCATCATCGTTGCGCTGTTCCCGCTTCCGGTGTCCTTTAAGATCGAATCACCCCGGACGCATCATTCGGGTCATTACTTCATGGAAAATAGGCATTCTATAATTCGAGTTTGGATCGCCTGCCATCTCTCTGTGGAGATTTACTCGATTCCACATCCACGAAAGGAAAATCTGCGGATTGGATGCGATCCGTAAGGTTATTTCATCGAAGGCACTGCGCTGATGGTCTACCGGGTCAGCGTGAATTTCCGTGCCGGCTAAGCAGGAGGCGCATAGTTTTTCCCTGCGTCTTTACGAACTAAGCCGCCTCTCTGTGTTCCTCGTACGTCTCAAGCTGCCGCCAGTCGGGTACGTAGCCGCAGTGGCGGCAGTAGAACTGCTCAGGAATCGGATCGTGACATTGTGGGCCGGTACAACCATCGTCCTTTTCGGCTTTCATCGTCTTGCACCTATTCGTCTGCGTCCTTATCCGCATTCATCATTGGCAAGTTGGCAACGTCGGCGACCACATGACGATTCTTATAGGCCTCGATGTCCTTTCGCACCGCGCTATGTATGAGCAGTTGGGTCTGCACATCCACTGCGCTGAGAGCTGCTTCGAGCTTTCGCTTCTTTTCAGTAACTTCGATTATCTCTCTTAAAAGCCTCGCTTGGAGTTCAATGTCAGGCAGTGGCCGCATATGATTCCTCCTGTCGGATACTAACCATGCTTACGCAACAAACAGTCCATCGGGTAACAGGTGGAATTCTCGACTATTTGGCGTAGCGGGATGAGGATCAGCCGGCCGATTTTTTCGGCGAGAATTTCGCCGGCCTCGATCATTTGATAGATCTTCGACTTCGATCCTTCGAAGGAATTTTCTGACCTCTTCGGAAGTGAGATTAGAATGGTTCGGCAGCATTACCGCTGGTGCCTTTTTTGCTCGATTCTCGGCCGCCGTGCGCGGCTCGGGATGGCAGAGCAATCTGTAATCGCTGGCCCCCCAGCGGTTGGCAAGGAGGGTGTCAGCCCTCTTTGCCCTTCCCGGAAGTTCTACATACTATCAGACTTATCTTAACCCAAAACCCCCTTGTTTCGTACCTGCCGCTACCGTCGAGCGCATGCTGGCAAAATGATGAGCTCGACGAGTTGTATAGATGTGATTTCAGTTTTTCCGCTAAGTTACTGGAGAGGGCTTGTAATTGCGCGCAGAGATTTTACGATAACAGTGGTGTCATCCTGATGGACCAGATTCAGATTCTTCAAGAAGAGCGAATTAATACCCCGACTTCCGAGGCGAACTTGTGGCTGGCAGTTATTGATCAGGCAATTGAGGATCTTTCGGACCCGGATTTGCGCGAAGCTGCGCTAGAATGGTTCGCTCGAACTTCTTCGGCTGTTCGACTGGCAAATCGGCGGGTTTGGCACCTTTTAGGATTTTATCGACCATCGCCGCGACGCGTCTGTAGTGTTCGGTCTCGTCGGCCCCGTAGGACATCAAGCCACCATCGGCGACAAAACTTGCCTGATGGTAGATCGCCGGCAGCCGATTCTTTGCCGCCAGGTCTGCAATCCGTTTTTGATGAGCATTGACAAACACACTCGATGTCGTGGCGAGAGCGGCGCTACGTGCCTTAATTGCCTCTTTGAACGAAGCCTCGAACTTGTCGGCGCTGCCTACCTCCATAGAATGAAGTTGCAGACCTAGTTCTCTTGCCGCCATTTGGCTTTCTTTCCACTGTCGCGTAGAGCCTGGGTCCTGCGGATTCCACAGCAGCGTAACGCGAAAGAGATTGGCAACGGTTTCTTTGAGTAACTCCATCCGTTTGCCGACCAACACATCCGCGATGGGGGTGAACCCAGTGACATTTCCACCGGGCCGGGCCAGGCTGTCAAGCAACCCATCGGCAACAGGATCCAACAGGCTCTGGCCAACAATGGGGATAGTCTTCGTAGCGTTCTTGGCGGCCCGAGTGTCATTCCGACCACCCGCGACGATGATATCAACCTTGAGCCGGACCAACTCATCAGCAAAGGCGGGGAGCCGGTCGAGTCTATTTTCACTGAATCGAGATTCGACAGCTATGTTCTTGCCCTCAACATAGCCGAGTTCACGGAGTTGTTTTCGCAATCGCGTGGTCCAATGCGAGGGACTGGGAAATGCCCCCGACAAAAAACCTATTCTGTGGATTTTAGCCGACTGCTCCGCCTCGGCTAGATAGGCGGAAACGAGAATGAGAACCGTCAGTAGCCAAAAGATCTTTCTATTCATGGCCTTTGTGTTTTCACAGCAACGGATATGCCACAAACAAGGGCCAATGAAAATCGTATTTTTACGGCGCAGAGAATGATTTGCACCTTGGCAGAAGTTTTCCTTGACGCCTTCAGGGCAGACGTGGAGAATGCGTCGCAATGAATCCGCGTGTTACGTGCTGCCGGATCAACTGGAAATGGTCGCTGCTAGGGCTCCTTGTCGTTGCGCTGCTTTCCGCTTTCTTTAATCCACCCGACTCAGGCGTAACGTCCGGCGAGTTTGAGTTTGTTCAACGCGTCGTCGACGGAGTTACGTTGATGCTGCGTACCGGCGAACGTGTCCGGCTCATCGGTGTCAACACGCCCGAGACCGTGCACCCCAAAAAGGCCGTCGAGGCATTCGGCAAAGAGGCTTCAGCCTTCACCAAGCGCATGGTTGAGGGCAAGTTGGTCCGGCTAGAGTTTGATCCGCTTTCAAGTCGGAGCAGCGATGGCAAAGACCGCTACTCACGAACTCTCGCCTATGTGTTCCTGCAAGACGGCACGCACTTGAACGCGGAGATTATCCGGCAAGGCTACGGCTTCACGGTGAGCAGTAGTCCGCCGCTCAATATCAAAACGAATTTAGGCGTCTAGAACATGAGGCGCGTGAGCAACGCCGGGGAGTGTGGGCTACTAACCCATAGGAGAGAAAGATGGCCAACTCAAAAAAGACACCGGTCACATTTCAAGAGCTTCTTGTTTCAAGCCCTCGCCCAATCGGACGCGCTGGCGAAGCTCCTCATCGAGAAGGGCATCATCACGCAGCAGGAGTTCTTGCAGAAGATTTCAGAGGAGAGGGCGACTTATCAACGGATGCTCAATCCTACGGCGCAATGAATATCTAAATTGGGAGGGTCACCAAATGGAATCATCAGCCAGACCAGAGGTCACGCCAGAGCTGCTCGCAGAGCTTTCGAAAGTCGGTTGGATCAAAGACCAGCTGCTCCTGTTAGTTTTGGCTCGAGCCGATTTTCGATGTGAGTATTGCGGCCAAGACCTGGTTGCTTCATTCAACGACTGTTTTAACGCGCAGAAGGATCATTTGGTTCCAAAAGTGAAAGGCGGTGCCGAGAACGATGAAAACCTGGCGGCGTGTTGCATTACCTGCAACGCACTCAAATGGGATTACGTGCCGCAGGGAGATTGCCGCGAAGGCTAAACTGGCCGATGCAGGGAGATACATAAACGAGAGGCGCATTGAGCAGGAGGTGTTCTGGAACAATACCGGAGCTTGATGAGAAAACTCGCTTAGATGTGGTCCGCAAAAAATGCAGAGTTCAGAACCATGAGGAAAGCTCGTGTGTTATCAATCCGGTTCGTAATGGTGCTGCTTGCCGTTGCAGTCATAGCCGAGGCGTGAGTAAATCCAATTTTGGACTAAACGCACACGATGCAGCGCACAAAAAGAAGCCCTTTACTGACGATTATCTTTGCTGCCTGAATTCTGGCTTTTATCGTCGGTGAGTAGACCGGATTTTCTGAGCGCTGCAGGTTGATATTTGTCTTCTCTGTTGCCGTCTGGTTTCCCGACGGTGCCACAATATCTCAACCATTCGCCCTTCGTTTCCGGCCCCTCGCAGAACCGGACTTGGAGCGTTACTCCATCCGGCTCCCAGTGGAGTCCTTCACACTGTTGTAGGGTAAAGGCGGTGAACTATGCGTGCTCGCGGCATCCGTGGCGGCATCACCGACCAGTAGCGCTCCCAAGTAATCGAGCGCTTTTGACTGCGCCGGTTAAGCCACTTGAACAGAAGCTTTAAGGCGAAGTAGTAATACTTGCGCAGGCTTCGTGTATTGCCGCTAATCCCGTAGTACTGGATATGGCCCCGCAGGTGCTGCTGGACATGCACCATCATGGCTTTGCCCCCTTCTATTCGCAGCACCCACAGCCGCTCGTTGAGTAGCTTTAACTTCTTGGTGACCCGCTTTCCTTCGGTCTTACGCCCCACCGCAAAGTCCCCTCTGCGGCTTTGACTTACAAAATGCGTGAATCCCAGAAAGTTAAAAGTCTGTGGACGATTTAGCCCGTCCTTCAAGCCTTCTCGTAGCGCTTTGCTGCCAAAGCGCAGCATCGCTGTCTTGCTCGGTTCGACTTCCAGACTAAAGCCCGCCAGCCGCTCGGCCAGTGCCGAAAGAAAATTTCTGGCGTCTTCTTGGTTCTCAAAGCACGCGATAAAGTCATCGCAGTAGCGCACGAGATCCGCTTTACCTCGACAATTCTTCTTAAAGCGCTTCTCAAACCACAGGTCCAAGACGTAATGAAGATAGATATTCGCCAGCACCGGTGAAACCAGTCCCCCTTGAGGAGTCCCCATCTCACTGGCCCGCCACATCCCATCTTCCATCACTCCCGCTTTAAGAAATCTCCAAACGATGCGCAAAAGCCGCTTATCCGATATCCGGTGCTCCAAAAACCGCATCATGTGGGTGTGGCAGACATGGTCAAAGAACCCCTGGATGTCTGCCTCCACCACCCATTGCGTG
>DASXQM010000126.1:0-10197 GCA_036507195.1 Pyrinomonadaceae bacterium
CGCTCCCAGTTCTGATTTTGTGTGACCAATGTTGAATGCTATTGCTCGACCAGGGCGAGACTCAGGTTCCGAACAGAAAATCACTCAGCTGTAACAGCACAAAATCAGAACTGCGAGCGCAGCGACCAGCCAAACACTCAAGCAGGGAAAGTGTTTCGTTGTGAACCTGAACGACGACAGCCAGACTGTAGGGTTGATTCTTTGGCCGGTCGCTGCGCTCCCAGTTCTGATTTTGTCTCTGATCGCCTGTGAGCAACTCAAACTGACCCACTACCCGCTGACGATCTTGGTTTACAGGACTGGTGATTTCACGTTACTTGCGCGATCGTCGCGATCATTCGCTCAAGCCGATCCAGTCCCTCTCTGACATTCTCTTCCGGCGGACCAAAAGAGAAACGTGTCCATGATTGGAAAGGAGAGGGGCCGACTCGGAGCCCGCCAGGATTGACGTCAAAAAATCTTCCCGGCACCGTCATAACCTTATACTTGAGTGCCTCTTCAAAGAATGCCTGACCATCGTTCAGGGGAGGCGGCAAATCCCGGAGCGACGCCCAACAGTAAAAGGTTCCTTGCGGCTCGGGACAACATTGAATACCCATCTCCGCAAGTCTGCGAGTCATCAGATTTCTTTTTCTGGCAAACACCTGACGCAGCGCGCTGCTTTCGGCGTCAGCTCGTTCCGGCTTGAGCACTTCCAAGGCAGCGCGTTGAATCGGTTGACCGGGCCCACCATCGATCGCGCTGGCTGCCCGGCCCAACGTATCGATCATCGCAGCTGGTCCCACTGCCCAACCTACGCGCCAGCCGGGATAACGAAAAGATTTTGTGAGTCCGTCTATCAACAGGACCGGTTCGTTCTCGACATCTTCAACATAAGCCGCCGCGGAAACAGGACCCATTCCCGCCGAGCCATCAGACTCATAAATAAAATGAGAGTAAAACTCATCCAGCACCAAAGTCATCCCTGTGTCGCGCGAGATTGCGACGTAGTTTGAAAGCTCCTCGCCACGGATGACCGTCCCGGTCGGATTGCAGGGATTGCTTAGAACGAAAGCCTCAATTCCAAGGCGGTCGACTCTATTCCTTAATTCATTCGCCGGAATTCTGAACCCGTCGCTTTCAGAAGCCGCCAGCTCGATCGGGGTAAGTCGGTGCTGGTGATAACCGATCATGTCCTCATAGGCCGTGTAGTCTGGCGTCTGGTACCCCAGTCTCACGTCGCCAAGCGAGGCGAAAAGGCGCGAGAGCATTAAACGTCCGCCTGAGGCAATACAAACATTAGCCGCCGAATACTTACTTTGTTTGTCCTCGCGATAGAGCCGGTTGTAATGATCGGCTACTGCTTGTCTCAAATCGTCTGTGCCGGCTATCGGTCCATACGCATGATCGGTGGGCGTCATTTGGATCTCGCTGATCCGCGGCGGCGCGCCTTCGATCTCACCGACTTCAGGTTGGCCCTGGCCCAAGTTGCACCAGTCAGGGTGCCCGTTCCAAAAACCCAGCTTCATGGCCTCAGCAACCACATAGATGACGCCCATGTAGGGTATGTGTCGCAGTGCGTTAGGTGACGGTTCCTTCATTTTTGTCTTGCCAGAATGTCAGCGAAGCTAGCTTAGAGATGAGGCACTTGTCTACCGGCGAGAGTGCATCACTGTTTGCATTGGTATTGCTTAACGGCGATCAACTGGCTGTGATTTAGTTAGGAGAGGAAAATATCGATTCGTGAAAGACTGATCCTTTGGTTAAGGGGCCGTTTCTCGCGAAGAGCTTTGCGACTACGATCTCCATGGAGGCGCTCGCACCGTTCCGCACGCATGCGTTTGAGCGATTCGCCGGCGACCCGCAACCTCTGCCATACCTAAGTTCTGAGTCTGATCAGGCGCGCGGCGGAATCGATCTCACACTTGAAGTCTATATTCTCTCTCAACAGATGCGAGAGCGTGAGCTCAGTCCATTTCGATTAAGCTCCGGCAACTTCAGCGAGATGTACTGGACGTTAGCCCAGATGATTACGCATCATTCAAGCAATGGCTGCAATCTCCAGGCGGGTGATTTGTTTGCCAGTGGCGCAGTCTCGGGCCCGACGAATCAGTCTCGCGGTTCCCTACTTGAACTAACCTGGCACGGCACAGAGTCGGTCGAGTTGCCGACCGACGAAACACGGCGCTTATAGAAACCGATGATGAGATAATCATGCGCGGTTATTGCGAACGGCCAGGGTTCGCGCGAGTTGGCTTTGGAGAGTGCCGCGGTGTAGTGCTTCGCCGCGGATGAGAACTGCACCCCGGAATATCAGAGGACAAGTCTATCCTCACACGAATCCCGCAAGCAGTAACTTCGCATCAAACTACGACAAGTTTCAGCTTCGAAACGCGATCTCTGGGTCACAGAATGTCAAAATTACGGAGCGAGTACCATTACCTCGGCGTCTATCAAATTACAAAAGATGCACAAGGACCTAACCGCTTCTGGGGTTACATAAAGCCTGAACTCAAGACGTTTTGGTCCCGACCATTCTCCCGCCTTTAGGGCGCCATGCTTAAGCTCATTAGTGAAATCCCACTCAGCATTCCCATTAACTATTCGATTATCAGATTTCAGAGCTGAAATCTGGCCTAGACGCGAACTGAGCGACGAGAATCGGAGCTTTATCGGTCCCAAAAGAGGCTCTTTCGACATGTTTTCTATGCGCGCATCGAAGGCGATGACGTGTTTTGCGGGTTCGTAGATCGGACGCCCCAAACGTAGAGCGATCCTGTCAGTTACATTGGTAAGAGCGGGTGAAGATTCTAGTGGAGTAGCAATGGAGGAAGAGACGACAGTGACTGCAGCAGTCCAAACCTGTGAAATACCAGTTCGATTATCGACCCACAAAGGGTGAAATGCCCCGTCTGCGCTGCTTGTGAGGCCGGCGGTGTGGCCCCCATTGAACTGCATTTCATCTACTCCTGCCACTGAGAAAGCAAGCTTACCATTGCCGCTGCGCGAACTCGCAGATGGGACGAATGCCAAACTGGAGGGAGCCTCGGAAACTTTGACGCTAGGCAGAAAAGTTTCACCGCCGTCCAACGATGCTGAGAAACGGGGCCAGTATCCGGTATTATCTGGGCTATCTCGGTGATCATACCACATGACTCCGACAACTCCGGCGGAGTTTACCGCGATTGACGGCATGCAGTCATCAGGCGGATTCAAAGTGTTCGGCTTTGAATCATAATCACTTACAACAACCGGCGACGACCATGTTTTTCCTGTATCGGAAGAGTAGGAGATTAGGACCGCCATTCTACCCACTCGTAAATCTGACCAAGCAGCATAGAGTCGATTCTTAAAAGGGCCATTCGTGTGATCAACTGAAAGAACTGGAAGCACACTACACGTTTTGCCTCGGTGGCCGAAATCAAAGGAAACGTCGCTGACAATCCCGACAGGTAACAGCGTTTGGTCGTTATCTCGCGTGGAAACCGCAACGAGCCTTCCTGAACGACGCTGAGAGTCCTCCTGTTGACTGGTAGCTGTACGGGAGTTCGATTCAAACATAATGCCAACAAATTTGCCATCTGCCAACACAACCCCATTGCCCATCCTTATGCCGTGATTAGGTTCAGTGACGGCCAGCTTACGCGCTCCCCGGAACGCCTCTCCCGAGTCATTCGATGTCCATAGATCAAAACTTGGAAGCCAATTGTCCTGTCCGTCAACAGAGAGAATGCGGCCTCTTCCGTGGAGATATACCCGCCCCCGATCTTGGCTCGAAAAGTTGTCAACTGTCACATACTCCCGATCAATCCAAGGAAATTTGATCGGTTCGCCCCATGTCTTGCCCGAATCCAACGATTTGAATAGGAGCATCTCGTTTGAGAGTATGGCCACGTATGCCGCCCCGTTCGGGCCGAATGCGCAACTAGGATCACCAGAACCTTTCGGCCCCCGTAGTGTCTCCTGCCAACTCCGCGCTCCATCGAATGAAGTGTAGGCGATAGTGCCGGACTTCTCATTTCTCCACATTGAACAAGCCAACAGATGCGTCGGGTCATCAGGATCAGCCGCAATGAGTACTTCAAAGTGAGGACTGTTGGCCTGAGACTTACTGACTTGTATATTGGCACCCACTACAATCGAACCATCAGTTCGGTCGGCGATTTGAGCTGCTTGGCTGACTTGCCCTACGCATAGTCGAACGACCAACACCAACAGCAACGACCAAGACAGCCGTGTTGACCGGAACCCTAGAACGACGTTTTTCTTCTGCAGTTCTGTAGAGAGAAATCTATGGCCTTGTTTCATAACTCGGCTAATTGCAAGCTCAACTCGACTACGGTCTCCATTAATAGACCATCACACCACAAAACAACCATGACCTTCACGAGAAGGAGAATAAGACTTTCCGCAGAAGGCTCAAAAGCTTACACGAAGCGAAAGCTGTATTGAGCGCGGGCCGCCGAGCTGGTAGAGCGGTCCCAGACCGCCCAGCCCAGTGTTCAAAGTACCCTTAGGCACACCTGCGGTTGGATTGGAAAATGACACATCCGTGTTGTAAGCCGCGAAGAGAGGATGATTAAGCACATTAAACGCCTCAGCTGCAAACTGCAGCTTCCACTGTTCCGAAATATTGAACTGCCGCCGCAACGCCATATTGATTTGATAGACCCCGGGTAGCCTCACTGCGTTACGGCCCAATGTTCCTTGCCGTGCGAGAATCCCACTTCCGGGGTTGAAACGAGGATCCTTGGGCTGCAACGTGAACGCCGCAAGGTTAAAGCGCTGACCGCCGGGCACAGTCGGATCTTTTATCCAAAACGGAACGCCCGCAACTACATCAGGACGAACGCTCACGTTCTGCCCGTTCGACCGGAAATAAGATCCGGCTGATGGGTTCACCGGCTTTCCTGAATAGGCGTAAAAGAGGTAATCCATAGACCATCCGTTCGCTATGGCTCCTACGAAACGACCACCCTTTTTCAACCTCGGCAGATCGTACGTGACTGCGGCTGAGAAATTGTGCCGGACATCGAAGTCAGAACTCGCCCGCTCTAGTGTATTGGTGTTAACTTCGTCGGAAATCGTGTCTGTTGCGTGCGACCATGTGTAGTTCGCCAATGCCTGTAAACCCCGAGAAAGCCGCCGCTGAAACTGCACTTGCAAAGATTTGTAATCCGAGGTCGATCCATTCGTGACATAGTTTATAGGCCCAAAGTTGGGGTTCTGTGATACGAAAGTAATGGGGTCTGCAAAATTCAGCGTCTGCGTGTTCAGAAGGTTGCGTCCGGCGGCTGCGACGTACGAGAGTGTCACCGCCTGCTGTCGACCTAATGATTGTTGCACGGCCAGACTCCACTGTAACGTGTGAGGATCCTTTAGATTTGGGTCAAGCGCGTTGAGTATTTGACCCGTTGGCAACGTCACGGTTGGGAACGCCGGTGGCGTGGCTACGCTCGTAAAGTCGGAAAACGGCACCGAATTGAAATCAGCGCGCGAGACAAAAGGATAGCCCGAGAAAGCATTTGCCGCTTGGCTGCTGCCCAAATCGTGATATATACCGAAACCACCACGCACAACGGTTTCCCGACCGTCACCTTTTCGCAACAGGTAGGCGACTCCCAAACGCGGAGCAAAAGCCTTATAAAAAGTTTTGTAAAAAGGCGCATCGGGCGGGGCCAATGTAGCAGTTGATAGACTATTTACTCCCGTCACCAGAACGGGCTTCAATCCGTTTGCGTCACGAGGCGCCGGATTCAGTTCCCACCGTACTCCAAAATCTAGGGTCAAACGCGGAGATGGCTTCCAATGATCCTCGGCATATAAAGAATAGTTATCAAATAGCGGACGTGCTCCTTGGGACGCGGTTACAGACAAACTTGAAATGGTTCCACTGATGATGTCGGCTACGCTAAAGAAGCTAAAGAACGGTTTATACGCGACGGGCCCATATATGGGGGCCATTCGCCGATAGTCAATTCCAAATTTGAATTGGTGCCCCCCCATCATATAAGACAGATTATCGACAAGGTTGGTTTGCCGCGTAGAGGAATCGATAGCATCTCCAAGATTAATAATGAACCCGTCAACGCCCGGAAAAGAGAACGTGGCTTGCGCAAGTTTCGTTCCCGCACCATTGTACCCAGATAACAGAACAGACTGGTCAACCGGAACAGCACCCCCAAAATTATCCCTGACGAAGTTATTCCTGGCTCGATTGCTGCTGTAGTTCGCACGGAACTCATTAGTTAGCCGCGATGTTGCAGTGAACGTAGAGCCAAGGGTTAGCGTGCGTGTGTCAAATTTAGCCCCTCCAAGGGAGTTTAAGGTCCGGAGAGTGTTATTGGAAGGCGATATGTTATACCTGCCAAATACAGTTAACTTGTTACTGACCGCGTGGTCGATGCGGATACTGGTGGCATCCAGGCTCTTTGGGCTCGAATAGCTGCCCACCCACGGTGCCGCACCCGATAGCACTCCATTTCTTAGTGTCTCCGGCCCAGTAGGTAAGGGAAACGAATTTAACAGTGGCTGCAACGCCGGCGCAGCCGCCTGACGTAACCTCAGAGACGGAATGTTAAAGCCGGCGCTTACCGGCAATAGTAATCGCTGCCCTTCATACGAGAAGAAAAAGAAGGTCCTGTTGCGTCCGCTCCAATATGGCTTGCCACCTTCGCCGAAACGAGGAAGCATGACGGGACCACTCAAGGTAGCGCCGAAATCGTTTAACCTCTCAGGCGGCTTTTTCGCGGGCTTTTTGTTGAAATAATTCCTGGCGTCCAAAGCGTCGTTGCGCAAGTAGTCAAAGGCCGTACCATGAAACTGGTTCCCTCCCGAACGGGTGACGAGCTGCACTTGCCCGCCAGGCTGCCGACCGAACTCCGCCGAATAGGTGGAGGTTTGGATCTTGAACTCCTCCAACGCGTCGACTGACACGAGACTGTTTGTGCTGCCCTGTGCGCTTAGCCCTGGCACCGTTCCCGCCCCAGTTATGCTGAGATCCGAGCCGCCGGGTGAAATAGTGGCGCCGACGTTAGCACTGACTCCGTCAACCGTAAAGTAATTAGCATTTGTTCGTTGACCGTTTACACTGAACTGTCCCCTAGGTGATGACGTGAGGTCAGCTACTGGAACTATACCCGGCGTCAGCAGAATCAACGACTGAAACGTACGGCCGTTCAGCGGCAAGTTGCCCACAAACTGCCGATCAATGACCGTGCCCACCGCCGGTGACTCATTGATCAGCGGCGCATCGTTGGTTACTTGCACCTGCTCATTGATACTCCCCGCCTTCAATTGAATCTGTAACGCCTTCTGATCGCCGACGTTCAGCGCCACATCCCTGACTTCGACCGGAGTAAAACCGTCCCGGCGAGCCAGAACCGTGTAGGTTCCAGGAGGCAGCAGAGGGATCCTAAACGAGCCGCTCTCGTTGGTCGTCGCCTGGCGCTTAAGTGAAGTGCCAACGTTTTGCACGGTGATGGCCACACCGGGGATCACGGCTCCGTTTTGATCCTCAACCGTGCCGGAGAGGTTCGCTGAGGCGCTTTGCGCGTGCGCGACCGCAAAGGGCAAAGCGCAAACGGCCACTAAGAGCACAGAGCCAAGGGCGAAGTGCAAAAGGCGTTGGGTCGTCATGACGTTACCTCCAGAAGGTTTTTGAAGTTACCCACCCGCTAGCGCAGGCGGTTCTGACAAGCCACCCGCCACCGCAGGTGGTACTGACAAGACACTTTCATTTGGGAAAACATTTCTTACTTCCCTCCCCGGAGGGAGAGAGGAAGATCCTGCCTACTGCCGCCTGCCTACTGTTTACTGATTTTTCCCGCCAGGGCTTTCGCGGCAGCGAGCGTGCGCCAGAACTGCTGCGTTTTGATCGGCGTTCCACTTGCACCATTCGCTGAAAGCGCGAACGACTGTCTCAACTGGTCGTCGCAAGCCACACTCAATTCGTATAGCCGCTGCGCTGCTTGCTGAATCTCAATGTCGCTCCTGATCTCACTTGCCGCCGGCGCTTGGGCCAAGGCAGGGAACACTTGTTCAAGCTCCCGCCTCAAAGCTTCGGCGTCGCGTTCGTAGCTTGCGGCATGCTCGCGCAGTAAACCCAGCCAGCGGGCATGCTCGGAATCCGAGAGAGTCTGCAAGTCAGTCAGCGAGAACCTGCCTGCGAGCTGCTTCAAAGCAAGGGCGTGACTCCGCGCTTGCGTCGAGCGGCTCAGAATCCGGTCAGCAAAACGACGTGCTTCGTCATCGGTGAACTTCTGCCGCAGGTCGTTGTAAACGGGACTGGTGCCTTCATTCGCCTCAACGCGGCTGACGCTAACGGGATTCGATTTGCTCGACGACCGAGCCTGCCGCTGTTGCGCTTCGCTGGCCGTCTGGATTTCAACCCGCACGGCAGGATTGCTTCTCATCGAAGCGAGCGCGCGCAGCAGTTCCGTCTTGCGTTCGGCGGTATCGACCAATCCCGAGACGAGGAGCTTCCCTTCCGGCGTGCGCGTAACACTCAATTGCTCTCCCATGAAAGCGCCGGCGCTGTTCAAGAGGCCGAGCACTTCCACCTCGAGCGCGGGCGTGGCCAGTATGGAAGGATGAGGGATGAAGGATGAGGGATGAACAGAATCATCCTCATTTTTCATCCTTCCGCCTTCATCCTTCATCCCTTCCGATAGCAGCTCCGGCTCCGGCTCGAAGACGGATGGCGCAACTGCCTTAAGTGGACGTCGCTCATAGCTCGTCTCAACAAAACTGTATTCGCGCACCTCGGAACCCTGTCGCACAGTGAGTGACTCTTCCAGCGGATGCAAATCAGAGCGGCTCAGAACGAGAGTCGCCTTAATCAGTCCGGGCGAGTCGGTTTCGCCTGCGTACTTGATGGAGTACGAAGTGGCGCTCTCTTCGATATGCGCTTGGTCAGTAGTGCCAATTAACGAGTTGAACTCTTTGGCCGAGAGTGAGAGCTGCCAAACGTCCTCAAAATTGCGGATTGCGGATTGCGGATTGCGGATTTGAAGCTGCGGACGCTGGCCATGATGGTAAATTGTTTGAACTCCATCAGCCCTTCTCCAATCGCCGGCGATGAGCGCGCCGCGTTCATCATAGAGTCGGCGTGCGGTCACTCCGCGCTGCGCGCTCTGCCAGGACTCAATCCGGCGTCGGGCAATTACTTCGCCGGACGCTTTCTTCTCTTCAAAATTGATTGTGTGATGCAGCACCTGATCAGCGCTGGTCGCGATCGTGTCTTCAACCGCGCTAGCCCGGCTGAGCAATGCTGCTGTCGTCAGGGGAGTCTCTGGGCCCCGCCGCAGCTTCACGATGAAAAATGCTGAGATCACCAGGATCGCGACAACAGCAGTTGCGACGCTGGGTCTCAAAAACAGTCTCCAGTCTAAAGTCCGGAGTCTGGAGTCGAGCCATGAACGAGATCGCATCCAGAGACTCTTCCGCTTGCCCGGAACACTCGGAGCTTCTGCCCCCAAGCTGCCTGACTCAGACTCCCTCGGGACTCCAGACTCCAGACTGGAGACTCCGGACTCACCGCCGAACGTCGGATCGTGATAGACAACATCGACAGTCGGCCACGGTCCAGTGAAGTTGAGATTCAAGTCGAGGGTGCGACCTTCACTTAACTCAACGTGACTCTCTTGCTCAAGCGCGCCATCCGGAGGTGCACCGACGTTTGAGAACATCAAACAGAAACCTTGTTCGCTGAATACTTCAACGAACCCGACGCGTTCATTCAGGTTCACGCTTAGAGCTAATTTGTTCGACTCAGCGGAGACGCTTTGTGAGCCCAGCACATAACCATTCACCGCGACGCGTAGTTCCTTCGGTCGATGTTCGAGAACGTCTGTCATACGGCGGCGTGAGACTTGTTTCAGCTTGTCGATAGTTTTTCCACCAGACATCCCTCCTCCTCCCTCATCTCCGGGCCCTGAACCGCCGGGTGGTTTTGGATCTCTGCCGAACGTCTCCATTGGGAAACGTTCCGCCAACGACGGGAGGCCAAGCAACGCATTGATCTCGTCGAGGCAGTGGCTGCAACTAACTATGTGGCTGAGATATTCGGTGCTGAGAGCGGGCTCAGCCGCGTAAAGCGTTCTGAGTTGTTCTTCGTTTCGGCAGTCGCCGCTGCGCGCAGTGAAGATGCTCTGTCTTAACTCACGCAAAAACTCTGTAAGGGACGCACCGACCTGGTTGTCAGGAGTAACCGTTTCG
>DASXQM010000127.1:0-23488 GCA_036507195.1 Pyrinomonadaceae bacterium
GCGCTCGGCGCTGTCTGCGCTGGGGATCTTCATCGCCACCGCATCGCTCAACACGAGCTCTGACTTTTCGTTTGAAGAATCAATTCTCCCCGAACGAGCAGTTACTACTCTGGTGCCGTCGGGTTGCTGGGCATAAATGAAGACTCGTCCCCATGAGCCCTGGCTCTTGTCACCGTCCCTTACATAGATTACGTATCCAGGAATATCAGTATTGAAGGTTCGAGGTTCTACCGGTGAATCCAGCTTTCGCAAAGCGCCCTGCAAGGCGGCCCGGCGCAGATCGCGCGCCGCCTGGGGAGCTTCTTTAAAGTGCAGAAAGGTAGTCGCCGCAGTTGCCAGGAGACCAATAGCTAAAGCCGGCCACAATAGACTCCAGGTCCCCACCCCGGCCGCGCGAATGGCGACGATCTCGCTATCACTGCCCATACGGGCGAAGCCGATCATGATGCCGGCGAGCACAGCGACGGGCAATGTGAGTATCAGGACGCTCGGCAGTAGTGCGGCCGCGATCTCACTGACGAGGGAAAATGGCAGATCGGTATAAAGCGCTAACTCAGCGAATCGGCCGGTTTGCTGGGTAAAGAGAATAGCAGTCAGCAGCACAAGCGACAGCAGCACATACGGTAATGCGCTCTGAAGAACATATCGGGCTATTAGTTTCCTGCCACTTAACATTAAATGTAATCTCTTAACCGTATCTTAGGATCGATACTTATTACTGAAAGCTGGACCTTAAGCGAGGCTGTCGCTCGAGTACACGCCCAATCAGTTTATGTGTTAGTTCAGCCATCTCGCGATGAATGCTCGCCGGCACTGCTCTTGATTCCTGCGCAAATACAAAGGGTGCCAGCCGCTGCGTCGCCCGCAGTTGTGTTTGCAGTCTTCTCGACAAGACGTGGCCGGCGCCATGGCTGCAACGGCTGCAGCGAAACACCAGATCGGCGTTCATGAAGGCTGGCTCCTTTTCGTCAAACAGCTGATGGCATTCGCCACAATGGCGGACATCGGGAAGGAACCCCTCGAGTTTGAGTAGCCAGATCTCGAAGTATCTCAGGATAATCTGCAGATCCGACTGCGATTCACAGATGGCGTCGAGACAGGCTTTTACCATTCTAAAAAGCCGTTCGTTGGGCTGGTATGGCGGCGAAAACTCAATAACTAGATCGCCCATGTAGGCGAGGCCGGTGAGCGTTTCAGCGTTGCCCGAGAGGTCGAAATGTGATTTCACAATCTCAGCCTGGTTGAGGGCAACGAGCTCCTGGTTCTCTTTTTGGTAGTAGTGGATCTTCGCCAGCGTGAAGGGTTCCAGCGCCGCGCCGAATCTACTCCTGAGCTTACGGCAGCCCTTGGCAACTCCGCGAATCAGCCCTGCCGAATGCGTCAGGCAGACAACGATCTTGTCGGCTTCGCCAAGGTTATAGGTTCGCAAAACCAGCGCTTCTGTCTCATGTAAAGCCATTCAACCCTCAGGTCCACGCGAAATTCCTTAGTAAGGAATAAAGTAGAGTATCCAGGCCAGTACCAACCCAATCACCATAAATTCCGCGAATACCTTCAGGCCGTAAACTACGCGTTCGCGGTTCGAGTCTTTTGCAACCGTGCCGAAAACCACCGCCGACAGGGCGGCGAAGGCCGTCATAACTAAGAAGTGCCTCATGACTTCCTCCCGGCGGCGATATCAAAAGCGTCAAGCATGCAAAGGTAATTCAGCAAGCCCGCGATGAGGAGAAAAGTCCAGCCGTACTCGAAAGTTGGCAGCGCTGCCTGCTGTTGTTCATGCGAAAAACCAAAGCCGGTTACCCAGCTGATGATATAGAGCAGGCCCGTGCCCAGGTTGCCGATCATTGGGGGAATCTGAAGCAGCGATGAAGAGGCCGGCTCGGATCCCGAGTATATGAAAAGATGGCCGCCCATCATGAATCCGGAAATGAAACAAATCCACACCGCACCTCCCAGGAGAAGGGCTCGCCCCCATCTCCCCTGGAGAAGATGCCCAAGACCCGGAATCAACCATCCCGCAATTCCCATTAGCCAGGCGCGTGCCGGCGCCGTTTGAGGATTTATTCGTCCGCTTTCAACCTTACTCAAATTAACCTCCGTAGACTCTGAAGATCCTGCTCCCTGGCCCTTAGACTCAAGGCGAGTGTTAAAGTTTTGCTTCAACCACCGTTGTCAGAACCCGCCTCGTAACTTAACTTCAAACTTTAACGGTCGGCGCCACGACTTCTAAAGACTCACATTAACAACCTTAGTAGAGTAGGTTTGTTTCTCGTACTCGCCTAAACTCATCCAAGTCCTCGTTCCAGTTCTTCTGAATGTCTTCGATTGCAGTTCCCTGTTCAATTGCTCGCCTAATAGTTGAAGTGCCGGCAATTACATCAAAAGGATTTCGATCATAGACGTATTCATAAGGCGGCTCCTTCCAGCGAAACTCCTTAGGATACAGGTCATGAGCAAGCTTCACCATGGCCACCCCGGCCATGACAGGCTCAAATACATTTCGATCAATCACATGAATTTGTACGCCGCCACAACTCGTTCCGCCGTGCTTTTGGAAGGTAGGCCGGAAGATGCAGCTTCTAAAGAATACGCCGCGCAGGTCTAGTTCGTTCAAGCGACGGGCGTATTCTTCCGCTTCGACATAGGGAGCCCCAATGAGCTCAAATGGTCGCGTCGTTCCCCGCCCTTCTGATAATTGCGTTCCTTCGAAATGCACTGTTCCGGGAAACACCGTAGCAGAATCCAGGGTGGGCATGTTAGGCGATGGCATTACCCAGGGCGCATCCGTCTGATCGTGCCAGGAGTTCCTCTCCCAGCCTTCCATCTTTACAACTTCCAGGTCGCAGTTAAGTTGAAAATGTTCATTGAACATGCGCGCGAGTTCGCCCAGCGTCATGCCATGTCTTGTAGGAATTGAAAACTGCCCAACAAAAGATGCGTGTTCCGGCTCTAATACGTTTCCCGCGACGTCCACTCCATTGATTGGATTTGGGCGATCACAAACAATGACTTTCTTGCCAAACTTGCGCGCAGCCACCATGCAATTCGCCATTGTGTAGGCAAAAGTGTAAATACGGCAGCCCACATCCTGCATGTCCAAAACCAGGACATCGAGATCGGCCAGCATTGCTTCGGTGGGTTCGCGCGTCTCGCTGTAGAGTGAGTGGATGGGCAAACCCGTTTCCCGATCCACAGTGTGCTCAGTCTCGATCATGTTGTCTTGAACATCCCCGCGAATTCCATGCTGTGGCCCAAACAAGGCTCGGAGCTCGACGGTCGGGTGTTCATAAAGAAGGTCAGCCGCATGGCGAAACTTATGATCCACGGAGGCCTGGTTACAAATCAGCCCGACGCGCGCGCCGCGCAACCGGTGCGGTTCTGCTTCAAGTAATGTCTCAAGTCCGAGTTTCACCTGTTTTCGAATCATATTTCCAGACGTGGGTTGCCGGATGTTAAAGTTAAACTTTAGCTAGCCGTTATTGAGATTCACTCACGCTCTTCTCTTTTGTCCAGATTACGTTAGTTGCGTCTTCCTCCATCAAGGCCGTTTCCGTTTCCAGTGCGTCCTCTTCACGAAGGTATTCTTTGGTAGCGGCGATGAACCGGGCGAACAACGCCTGCGATAGGCTGTCTTCTTTCCACCCCAACTCAGGATGCCACTGCACACCCACCGCAAAGCGTTGCGGGCGGCGATCCTCTACAGCCTCGATTAGTTCGTCAGAGGACCAGGCTGTTGCCACTAGTTCCCTGCCAACCTTCGCCACTGCCTGATGGTGATGGCTGTTGACAAGAGCGCGCTCATCGCGAGCGAGGGATGATAAAAGACTCGCCTTACCCAACTTGACCACATGAGACGGACGATCGCGGGGAGGACCCTGCTGATGTTTGATAGCTGTAGGCACTTGCGAAGCGATGTCCTGGATTAAAGTGCCTCCTCGAGAAACGTTAAGCGCCTGCATGCCGAAACAGATTGCGAATAAAGGCATACCGCGTTTCTCGACTTCTTCGAGAACCAGCAAATCTGTTTCGTCTTTAACCGGGTGCACGCTACCCAAATTTGGATGAGGCGCCGCGCCGTAGCGAAGCGGATCGATATCGGAATCGCTGCCAGGGAGCAGTATTCCATCCAGTTCAGCCATCACGGCTGATATGTAATCGCGCCGCGGTATAAGACTGATGTGGATCGGGGCCCCACCGGCAGCTTCCACAGCTTCACTGTAGTGACGAGAAAGGTAGAAACGGTCCGTTTCCAATTCAAGGCGCATCGTTATGCCGATGCGTGGCCGGCGCCGGCTCATCGATACTGTCTCCTCCAGGTCTGCATTGCGGAAGTCTCCATCTTGGTGTCTAACGTATCATCTCAAATCTATCATAGCCTAAAACAACGAGACGATATTGCTTGTTACAGAACCGGAAGCGGAAACGGATTCGGGACTTAGGTGCGTCCGACAGGTCTGTTGTCGCTGCCGCTCACGGTGCTGTAGGTGTCTGCCCTCCTGCGTAATGATATTCCCGCTTCAGTAAGCGCGCTTGACTTGCATTCAAGCGAATTCCTATAGTGGCCTTTACCAAAAATGCCCCGAGAAACTCCAAGCATTCGCAGCACCACAGTGCTCCTTGTCCGCAAGGAAGAGCACGTCGCCCTTGCCGGGGACGGGCAGGTCACATTGGGCGAAACCATCATGAAAGCAAACGCGAAGAAGGTTCGCCGCCTTTACAACGATACTATACTGGCGGGCTTCGCCGGAGCTACCGCCGATGCGTTTTCTCTCCTGACCAGGTTCGAAAGTAAGCTGGAACAGTATCATGGCAACCTCGAACGTGCCGCCATTGAGCTGAGCAAGGAATGGCGCACTGACAAAGTGCTACGGCATCTCGAGGCCCTGCTCGTGGTTGCTGATAATAAGAGTTCGTTTCTGTTGTCGGGCAATGGCGACGTAATTGCACCGGATGATGGCGTGCTGGCAATCGGGTCAGGAGGATCGTATGCGTTGGCGGCCGCCCGGGCCCTGGCAAAGCACACCGATTTCTCGGCGCGTGAAATTGCCGTTGAGGCTTTGCGCATCGCCGGGGACATTTGTATTTACTCTAATCAAAATATTGTCGTGGAAGAGTTGTAATCGCGAACACTGGCAGGAGGCCGCCCAGAGTGGTTTAGAGTCGTAATTTAGAGTCCAACGTTTAGGTTGCCGTGTTGCGTATCGACGCAAGCTAAAGCTTGTATTCTAAAACAGCGCTCGCGAGCCAACTGTATTAATAAGGATTTAAGTATTTCAAAATGGTTATTTATTTAGAAGGCGAAGTGGATGAAGAAATTCGGCTCGACGAGATGACGCCGCGTCAGATTGTTGCCGAGTTGGATAAGCATGTTGTAGGACAACGCAACGCCAAGCGCGCCGTTGCCATCGCCTTGCGCAACCGCATCCGCCGTCAGAAGCTGCCACCGGAGATGGCCGTGGACGTGATGCCCAAGAACATGATCATGATCGGTTCCACGGGCGTGGGGAAAACCGAGATCGCGCGCCGCTTAGCGCGCATGTCTAATTCTCCTTTTCTGAAAGTCGAGGCCTCCAAGTTTACTGAAGTGGGCTATGTAGGGCGCGACGTGGAAAGCATGATTCGCGACCTGACCGAGATCGCGGTAGACATGACACGGCAGGAAAAGATTGACGAGATTGCGGAAAAGGCGGAGTTGAATGCCGAGGAAAGAATCCTCGATATGCTGCTGCCGCCGCCGCGTTCTACTTCCAGTTTTTACGACTTCGATGCCACGACAGATGAGGAAGTAAGCCCGGAGGCTGCTACCGAATCTCCTAAGAACGCTGCCACCCAGGATCAGTTTCAGCGCACTCGAGAGAAGCTTCGTGAGCAACTGCGCAGTGGCAAGCTTGATAGCCGCCTCGTTGAAATCGAAATTCGCGAAAAGAACTTCCCGGTGATCGAGCTGGCGGGACCACAGGGCGTCGAAGAGATGGGTATAAACATGAAAGACATGTTGGGTAATCTCTTCCAGGGTCGCACCAAACAGAGAAAGATGCGCGTTGACGAGGCGATGGAACATCTGATGCAGGAAGAAGAAGAGCGCCTGATTGATATGGATCAAGTGGCGCGCGCGGCCATCGAACGCGTCGAAGTGTCCGGCATCATCTTTCTGGATGAGATTGATAAGATTGCCGGCAGAGAGTCGGGTCATGGGCCGGATGTTTCGCGCGAAGGTGTGCAGCGCGATATTCTACCGATCGTTGAAGGCACCACCGTCAATTCACGGTATGGAATGGTGCGAACCGATCACATTCTGTTTATAGCTGCCGGTGCTTTTCACGTCTCAAAACCTTCGGACTTGATTCCCGAGTTGCAGGGACGCTTTCCTATTCGGGTTGAACTTGAATCACTGACCATCGAAGACTTCAAGCGCATTCTCACTGAGCCCAAGAACGCCTTAATCAAACAGTATCAAGCGATGATGGCAACCGAAGAGGTGGTTATAGAATTCACTGATGACGCCATAGATTCGATCGCGAATTTTGCGGCTACGGTAAATGAGCACACCGAGAATATTGGAGCTCGCAGATTGCAAACAATCATGGAGAAGCTCCTGGAAGAAATAAGTTTTGAAGGGCCTGACCTGGAACCAAAGAATCAACGAATTGATGCTGCTTATGTCGAAACCATGCTCTCAGAAACTGTTAAAGATCAGGACCTCAGCCGGTACATTCTGTGAAACCATTCATTTGCCGTGTCGTTCTCCTGGCTCTCGCCCTTCATTTCCGAGTTCACGTTTCCCCGTCTGCGTTGTCTTCGCCACAAAGCCGGCGGCCTGAACGTTTGCCCCAGCGGTTATTAGTCCTGGCGCTTCTGCTGTTCGCCGCAGTGTTGGTTGTCAACTGTGGCAAGCGACGGCCGCCACTGCCACCAATCGAGCGTGTGCAACAACGGACGGAGTTGCTCTCGGGAGTACAAAGGGGCAATCAAGTGATCCTTAGCTGGCCCGCGCCGCAGCGTAACGCTAAGGATGAAAGCGTACAGAGCATTCGCCGCATTGATGTCTATCGCCTGGCAGAAAAGCCGCGCGCGCCACTCGGGTTGACCGAGGAGGAGTTTGCGTCCCGCTCGACATTGATTGGTTCTGTTACCTACGACGAGATCAAAAATGCTACTGATGATCTGACTTACACGGATACGCTGGAACTTGCCGGCGAGCCCGCACGTTTGCGTTATGCAGTTCGTTACGTAAACGCCTCCGGTCAGCGCGCCGCCTTCTCCAATTTTCTTCTGCTCGAGCCTGCCGCCCGCATCGCACAGGCGCCGGCGCTGATCACCAGCGGTAAGGAAGTTGGCGAGAGTGCGATTACGATCTCGTGGCAGCCTCCCGCTGCCAACATCGATAGCTCAACTCCCGTGAACCTGTTGGGCTACAACGTCTATCGAGTGGAGGAGGCGGAAGACGTCAACAGCCAAACTCCAATCAATGATTCACTGGTTTCCGGAACACAGTATCAGGATAAGAACTTCAAGTTTGGCGAGAGCTATCATTACGTGGTGCGTGCCGTTTCGCTGGGAACAGAAGGCGTTCAGGTTGAAAGCCTGAATTCAAATTCAATCTCTGTTTCCCCACGCGATACCTTCGCGCCATCGGCGCCGGCGTCGATCACGGTTGCCGCCGCTCCGGGACGCCTTTCCATATTCTTCCCGGCAAACCCTGAAGGAGACATCGCCGGCTACCACATCTATCGCTCCACCGACCCGGATTTGCCCAGGGACAAGTGGAACAAGCTAAACGCTGCGCTGCTCACGCGAACAACTTTTCAGGATGAGCGGGTGGAATCGGGCAAACGGTATTACTACTACCTGACGGCGGTTGATCAGGCGGGCAATGTGAGTCCGCCATCCGAAGTGGTTTCGGAAACTGTGCCCTGATCCCGGGGAGCACGGGCGTCCGTTTCAACCTGGGAGCGCGGGCGCTATCGCCCGCCTCCCGGGAATGCCACTAAGTCAGAGTTTGAAGACTCAATCCTGATTTGAGCGAACGCCCTGCTTGACGCTATATGCGCATCTGTCGGTTCACAACTTCCGCAGTATCGATGCCGCGTATTGGCGTCGTAGCCGAGCAGTGGGTTCTGCCATTGACCGAAGACGAAACCATCGAGTCGTTTAAGTCTCCAGGCAGCGAAGCAATTGCAATTTCCGAAGTGAAGTTTCTGGCTCCTGTCGCGCCTTCCAAGATTGTTTGCGTGGGACGGAACTACCGGGAACACGCCGCCGAATTGGGAAACAAAATGCCCGAGGAGCCCCTCCTTTTTCTCAAAGCTCCATCAGCGGTAATCGGAAGTGGCGACTGCATTGAGCTGCCTTCGCACTCGAAGCAAGTTGAACACGAGGGCGAGCTTGGCGTTGTGATCGGACGACGGGCGCGAAAACTTACGAGCAACGAAGATCCGCTTAACTACGTTTTTGGTTACACGTGCGTCAACGATGTCACAGCGCGTGACCTGCAACGCAAGGACGTGCAGTTTACCCGCGGCAAGTCTTTCGATACGTTTTGCCCTGTCGGTCCTTTCATTGTAGACGGCTTGGATCCACTTAACCTTGTTGTCACCACTCGCGTCAACGGAACCGTAAAACAGAAGGGCAACACCGCTGACATGGCGTTTTCAGTTCCCTTCCTGATTCGGTACATTGCCGACATTATGACTCTTTATCCCGGAGACCTGATTGCAACGGGAACGCCTGCCGGAGTTTCACCGCTGCAGGACGGGGATATTGTTGAAGTTGAAATAGAAGGAATCGGAGTGCTAAGCAATACAGTTTGCGGCACTATATAGGATAACCTGGAGGTCTTTATGAAGTTTTTTCTTGACACTGCCAATCTAGATGAGATTCGCGAGGGGGCAGCTTTCGGAATCGCGGACGGAGTCACAACTAACCCTTCGTTGATCGCGAAGGAGGGCAATGTAGATTTTAAAGAGCACATCGCCGCAATCTGCGAGATCGTTAAGGGACCTGTATCTGCCGAGTGTACGAGCGAAGATACAGAAGGCATGCTGCGTGAAGGTCATGAGTACTCAAAGATTGCGCCCAACGTTGTCATAAAATGTCCGCTTACGCGGGCTGGGCTGAAGGCCACGCGGGCCTTGTCTGACGACGGTATTAAAGTCAATGTGACTCTGTGCTTCTCGGCAGCGCAAGCAATCATGGCGGCGAAAGCAGGCGCTTCCTTCATCAGTCCTTTTCTTGGCCGGCTCGACGACATTGGCGAAAACGGCCTGTTGCTGCTCCAGGATATTATTGAGGTCTATAGAAACTACGAATGGAAAACTGAAGTCCTGGCTGCAAGCATTCGCCATCCCATACACGTAATCGAGGCCGCACGAATGGGCGCCGACATCGCGACCATGCCCTTTAAGGTGATCGATCAGTTGTTCAACCATCCGTTGACCGACAAAGGCCAGGCGCAGTTTCTTGCTGACTGGCGCAAGAGCGGAAGGAAGTAGAACGCCTGGGTAGCGTTGCAGTTTGAGTCCAAACAGCCAATGGCGCTCTGAAGGTGGGTACGCTGCAAGTTGTAAAGAGTCCTATTGAAGTTCGCGCGTACAAGTATGATGGCTTGCTTCATAGAAGCTGGAATGCAGAATTAATACGCCGGCAGGGTTCGCTTATCGCCCTCGACGCAAGGTTCGATGATGAGATCGTCCATGACTTGCTGGGAACAATTGCAATCGGGACACACAGTCTTGAATACTATTGGCTGGATCGCTGGTATAACGTTTTTCGCTTCGCGCAGCCGGACGGTAATCTGAGAAACTACTATTGCAACGTTAACGTGCCACCGACTTTTGACGGCGAGACTTTGAGTTACGTGGATTTAGATCTGGATATTCTGGTTGAGCCTGATTTTTCTTACCGGATACTCGATGTTGAAGATTTTGAAGGAAACGCCGAACGTTATGGTTATTCACTCGAAGTGCAAGCTAATGCGCGGCGTGCGGTTGATGAATTAATCAGAATGATCGAGGCGCGCATATTTCCGTTTGATTGCTAAAGACGGCCAATGACACCAAAGCAACAACCGAAGCAATCGAAATCTAAACTAGAGCTCATGCGCGAACGTTCGCTGAAGGCTGAAGCGGGTGGCGGGAAGGCACGCGTCGAGAAGCAGCATGCAGCCAACAAAATGACCGCGCGCGAGCGCATCGAGTTTCTGCTTGATGAGGACAGCTTTGAAGAGTTTGACAAGCTGGTCGTACACCGCTCGCACGACTTTGGTCTTGAAGAGCAACTCTATCCCGGCGATGGCGTCATCACGGGTTACGGGTTGATCGATGGGCGACGCGTGGTTGTCTTTGCTCAGGACTTCACCGTTTTCGGCGGTTCCCTCTCGGAGACGCACGCCGAAAAAATATGCAAAGTTCTCGATCTGGCGATGAAAGTTGGCGTTCCCGTGATTGGCTTGAACGATTCCGGTGGCGCTCGCATTCAGGAGGGTGTCGTCAGTCTCGGCGGCTACGCCGACATCTTTTTGCGCAACACGCTGGCGAGCGGAGTTGTTCCGCAAATCAGCTGCATCATGGGTCCATGCGCCGGCGGCGCCGTATACAGCCCGGCGATCACCGACTTCAATATCATGGTCAAAGATACGTCGTACATGTTCATCACCGGTCCTGACGTGATTAAGACCGTGACACATGCCGATGTCACCAAGGAGGAACTGGGCGGCGCACTCACGCACAATCGCATTTCGGGTGTGGCCCACTTCGCCGCCGACTCCGATGAGCATGCCTTACGAATGGTGCGCGAGCTGCTTTCATTTATTCCCTCAAATAATCTCGAAGACGCGCCGCGAACTACGCCGAGCGATTCTCCCAACAGGACTGAAGTTAAGCTCAATACCCTGGTCCCGGAAGCTTCCAACCAGCCATACGACATTCGCGACGTTATTAACGCGGTCGTCGATGACGGCTACTTCTTTGAAGTGCAACAACATCACGCGCCAAACATTTGCGTGGGTTTTGCGCGGCTCGATGGCCGCTCGGTGGGCATCGTTGCCAATCAACCCGCGTTCCTGGCCGGCGTGCTTGATATCGACGCATCGGTGAAGGCCGCGCGCTTTGTCAGATTTTGCGACTGCTTCAATATTCCGCTCATCGTTTTTGAAGATGTGCCAGGCTTTCTCCCGGGAGTTTCGCAGGAGCACGGCGGCATTATCCGGCACGGCGCCAAGTTGCTCTATGCCTTCGCCGAGGCCACAGTGCCGAAGTTAACAGTAATAACGCGGAAAGCGTACGGCGGCGCCTATTGTGTGATGGCCTCCAAGCACATTCGCACCGACATCAATTTCGCTTGGCCGTCAGCGGAAATTGCTGTGATGGGGCCTGAAGGGGCCGTCGGCGTTTTGTATCGACGTGAGATCAATGAGGCAAACGACAAGGAGGCTGCGCGACGCGCCCGTATTCTGGAGCTGGAAGACAAGTTTGCCAATCCTTACGTGGCCGCCGAACGTGGCTTCATTGACGAGGTTATCGAACCAGCCCAGACAAGACCAAAACTAATCCGCGCCCTTTTGCTCCTCGAGAATAAGCGCGACACCAACCCACCTAAGAAGCATGGAAATATTCCGCTGTGAAGTGCGCGGATGAGAATGATGTCACAGCGTTTCCAGGTTGAACCGGGAAACTCTATTGCTGTCGTTCGCCCAGCATGTAACACAACCCGTCCGGAGCCACGACGAAAAAGACGCGATAAGGGACGCCGTTGAATTTGTCTATGCGGAAGGCCGACTCAGTCGGCGGCACGCCGTTAATCTCCTCAAAGGCAGCCTCAATGTTCTCAACCCCGAAGAAACAACCCTCCTGCGACGGGTCACCGCCGTTTTCCGCCAGTCCGATCCGGATGGTGTCTCGCTCGAGGATAACGGACCGATGCGGTGAGTCTTGTCGCGACACGACGCGAAACCCAAACGTTTTTTCGTAGTAAGGAATCGCCCTCTCGAGATCCTCGACTGGGAGATTCATTGCATCGTCGGCATAAGGGGCTACGGTCTTGAAAACAGTGCTCATGGTTGGCCCCTCATGATTTAATGGAGTCGTTTTCTGCTAGTCGCTCCCCGCCGCTCACCGTTCAACGCTCGCTGCTTCAGCGGCAGCGTCGCTTGCACCCGTCCTTGGCGCGTTTCGCGGCTTTCTCACAGCTCTTCCGTTCGTGCTTTAGTGGTATCTCTCTGCAGACGTCCTTTCGCAAGCGGTAGACATCATTGCATCGATCCTTACACCGATCGCCCGCGACTGATTCAAGGCTCATCGAGCCAAACGTTCCTAAACACACAATAGATGCAAAACTCAACCTCAGAATAATCGTAGTTAGCTTCATTCAGGTTACTTCCTTTCAAGCACAGACAAAATATTGCCGGCGGGATCCTTGAACCACGCTATGTTTGGACCTCGAGTTCCGCGATGAATACCCTTTGCGTCTGTTTTCATGGGTTCGTCGTAATGCTCAAAACGGACGCCCAGTCCGGTCAGTTGGTCTACGGCTGCTTCGATATTATCTACCGGAAAATTAAGGATATCTTCTTCACTCGCAGATTTCATCTGTTTCACGTCATATTTTCCTTCTTCATCTGTCACACGCTCGTTCCAGTTGCCCGCAACTCCACCCTCGCGCAAAAAGCGATCAGGCGCCGAAAGTCTTGCCCCAGCTCGTTCGCTTGTGATAGCGTGACAGCCATAAAACGTGGGTTTTCGCTCTCTCACGGATGGCCGACACCAAACAATAACTGCACTGGCTTTGCTCTCACGGAAGGGCAAAGCCCGACTTGTGTATTCAACTACTAGCGCAGTTCGTTAATGAACTGGGAGGACAAGAAAAGATGCGCGCAAGATGGATCATCATACTCACTGCAACTCTGTTGCTGGCCGTGCTAATACTGCTTCCTCGAATTTCTGAGGCTGAGCGCTTCAAGTGGACTGGTGCAGAGACTCTCTCGGCAAACCCGGTGTTCAACAGCAATCCGAACCAGGATCAAAAGGGCGATATCACTGTAGTTGCCTCATACCATAACGACACCTCGATACCGCTCCGCGATATGAAACCTCAACCCGCCTTACCAAAGGCCCAGCACGAGAACGAGAATCCAAAGATTCCCACCAGGCATAAAGACAGCCCCGACCCAGTCGTGCAGGACAGGTTCAGCGACTTGAAGAGCCTGATGACGGTCAACATGCCCAGTCCCCTTCTCAACTTTAACGGCATCGCCTTTCCAGGGGTTGCTTGCAACTGCGCGCCGCCCGACACCAATGGTGAAGTGGGCGCAACGCAGTATGTTCAAATTGTCAACGAAGGCTATCAGGTCTTTGACAAAACCACCGGCGCCTCGGTGCTCGGGCCGGTTGGTATTTCTACAATCTGGACCGGCTTTAACGGTCCCTGCGAAACCGCCGGCGACGGCGATCCGGTTGTGCTCTACGACCAGATTGCCAACCGTTGGATCGTCAGCCAGTTCGCAGGCGCGGCAGTTCCAACTGACGAGTGCATTGCGGTATCCACCACCAGTGATGCCACCGGTAGTTACCACCGCTATGGCTTTCATCTCGGCTCCAACTTCTTCGATTACCCGCACCTCAGTGTCTGGCCGGATGCTTATTACATGAGCATGAACGTATTCAACTCAACTGGCACGGCCTTCCTGGGTCCGCAACCCTTCGCGTTTGATCGCGCCAGGATGCTCGCCGGTCTTTCGGCCACCTTCATTACCACCGGGATCACC
Organism: Pyrinomonadaceae bacterium; assembly: GCA_036507195.1. Lineage (GTDB taxonomy): Bacteria > Acidobacteriota > Blastocatellia > Pyrinomonadales > Pyrinomonadaceae > PSRF01. The sequence continues at coordinate 13,760 of DASXQM010000127.1, forward strand.
GGGGGCTCCGGCGAGGAAGTTTACCTGCCCGCTGACCTCGATGGCTCAATTCTGCCCCCGGCGGGTGCGCCGGGGTCGTTTGTGGAATTTCCGGGCGGAGGCAGCTTTAGGGTCTTTCACTTCCATGTGGACTTCGCCACTCCGCTCAACTCGACTTTCACCTTATTCGGCAGTCCGGCCTCCGCCGGGTTCTCCCTGCGAACAACAGGGATACCCCAACTGGGAACCGCCTCCACGCTGGATCCCATTGGTGATCGTCTGATGTTCCGCGTTGCCACGCGCTTCTTCGCCGACGGTCACGAGTCCGCTGTCGGCAACTTCACCGTCCAATCAGGCGGAGTGGCTGCCGTGCGTTGGTTCGAATTGCGCAATACAACGTCGGGGCCGGTGACGGTTTTCCAGCAGGGCACCTATCAACCTGACACCACGCACCGCTGGATGGGAAGTGCGGCAATGGACCAGCAGGGGAATATCGCCGTCGGATACAGCGCCTCCAGCAGCGCGATCAATCCGCAGATTCGCTACGCCGGCAGGCTCGTGACTGACGCCATTAACACTCTGCCTCAGGCTGAGGTTCACCTGTTTGACGGCACGGGCAGCCAAACCGGCACCAGCGGCCGCTGGGGCGATTATAGCGATATGACGATCGATCCGGTTGACGACTGCACTTTCTGGTACACCCAGGAATACTACGCAACGACGGCTAGTTTCGCCTGGCGCACGCGCATAGGCTCGTTTAAGTTCCCGGGTTGTGGTGGGGCGCCGACACCGACTCCAACACCAACCCCAACTCCGACGCCGACGCCAACACCGACGCCAACACCGACGCCGGCTCCAAACGCACCTGACAACCTGACGGCAACCGCGGTTTCCACGAGTCAGATAAACTTGTCGTGGACGGATAACTCAGGAGACGAGGACGGTTTCAGAATCGAGCGCTGCCAGGGAAACAATTGCACGGATTTTGTGCAGATCGCGCAGGTGGCCGCGAACACGAGCAGCTATCCCGACACCGGACTTTCGCGCAATACTTTCTATCGCTATCGAGTGCGGGCGTTCAATTTGGGAGGAAACTCAGCTTACTCGAATATTGCCAGGGCTAAGACCCTTAACCATTAGATCGTTGGGGTCAGAAAACTGATGGGCCGGCATGGCCGGCCCATCAGTTTAGTAGAGGCACGCAGCCTCGCTGGTTATTGCTCAGGCTGCGATTGCAGTGGGATATTACGGCTTAGGCGTCGAGCTCGTTGGCGTGCTTTGACTCAAGCCGCGATTGAGAATCATCTTAACTTCCACCCGCCGATTTTGCGCGCGTCCCGCTGCGGTCGTGTTGTCCGCGACGGCCTCGGTCTTACCGTAACCCATGGGCGTGACGAAACGGCGAAGAGGAATTTTATGATTCACAGCAAGATATTGGATTACGGACTCCGCACGCTCGCGACTGAGTCGGAAGTTCTTCGCTTCGCTGCCCGTCGAATCCGTATGTCCTGCAACCTCGATCATATATCCTCGAGCACTGCTTGTTTTTTCTGCCAGGGCGTCAAGTTGCTGTTTCGCCTCAGGTGAAAGCACAGCACTGTTTACTTTGAAGTTTACTGCGACAGATTCCTGCACGTCGTAATCATCCAGAGCGGAAACGCGTTCGCTTACTGCGGTCACTTCTTTCCTCGCTTCCGCGGCGACGGCATATAACTCATCCATCTGACCTGCCATACGCTGCTGATTTTCCTCGACCGGAGTGACCCGGGTATCAGATGTAATGGCGGCTCTCATGTCCGATTCATTAAACCTGATCTTATCTGCCACGAGCTGGCCCCGCGTATCACCGCGTCCTTCGACTTCCACAATAAGCCCTCGCAGAATGTCGGTGACAGGATATTTCTTGCCGCCGCGAAGGAAGCCGCCCTTGGTCTTGATGCTCGTATTGTCAGTTATGAGGACTTGATAATCCATACGATTCCGGTCGCGTATCGTGAAGGTATCGGCATCGCGCCCAATTACGACGCCTCTAAACTTCATTTTCGCACCACTAGGAATCGTTGTTATGTTGGGACCTCGGGCTCCCGCGGTTTGCGTGTTTGAGACTTGTCCAAAAACCAGCGGTGTTACCGCCAATAGAAGGGAAAAGACACAAACCAGGGTGAACACTCGAACTTTCCTGCTCTCATTACCGCTCATAGTTAGCTCCTTCAATAATTTGTTACGAAATGCCATAGAGCACTCCGAGGCTGCTTATGTCGGGGGATTTAACGTGATGGGGGAACGGTGAAAAAATCCTAACTAAAACCAAGGTAAAAATCAAACGGTGGTGGCGGTATTTCGATAGCTGGAATTAGTGCTGTCCCAACGTTAGTCGAACACGATAAGTCATTTGGCGAGAACGTTGCCTTAAGTTTGGGTGAATACTGGTGTAAAACGCAGAACCGCTGACCTTTTTGACAACTCATCACAATTGGTAATGATGTAAATGTGTAGGCCCATCGTCCCCCGGATCCGTTCGGGTCTGACTTCTAACCACGAACTGTCAGCACCGCACGCTGCCACTCTACTTCAAGACAGCGCTCAACTACAGAACCGTGAGCGGTAGCGACCGGATACTACACTCAACCTCATCGCTTTACTAAGTCCTCTGCAGCCATAACTTCTTCGAGCGACTCGACCGGTTGAGTGGGGCATCCGGTCGCTACCGCTCACGGTTCTGTAGTTGAGCGGCGCGGCTAAAGTTGAGTGTGGCAATCGGTCACTACCGTGCCTGTTTGCACACCGGCTGAAGCCGTTTGGTTCGTCTCGATGAATTGAAATCGATTCCAACATCCATCGGACGTCTGCGACTCCTGACCGTTTCATGCTGTGATTATATCAAGCTTGATCCGTCACCTTGAACCCAGGGAGAATAAAGTTTCGCTCCAGTAGATAGGCAATGATCTGATCGGCGTTCGCTTCCGCCGAACGCGTCGCTGCATCAATGATGATCTCGGGAGCGAGCGGCGGCTCATACGGGTCGTCAATGCCGGTGAAGTTTTTGATCTTACCGGCGCGGGCAAGCCGGTACATGCTTTTTGTATCGCGCGCTTCGCAGACCTCGAGCGGCGTATCAACGAAGATTTCGATGAAAGAATTGTCGCCGACCAGCGAGCGGCACTCGTTGCGCGTGGACCTGTAAGGGCTGACGGCGGCGCAGATGGCGGCGCCACCATGGCGAACAATCTCCGCTGCCACGTAACCCATACGGCGAATGTTTACATCTCTGTCTTCTTTACTGAAGCCGAGTTCAGGTGAAAGCCGCTTGCGCACGACATCGCCATCGAGCAGAGTAACTTGCCGGCCGTGCTCCAGGAGTTTTATCGTCAGTATATTCGCAGTCGTCGTCTTACCTGCCCCGCTCAAGCCCGTGAACCAAAGACAAATGCCTTGCTGGTGAAGCGGTGGGTGGGAGCATTCGAGGATCGCTGCCACTTCGGGCCGGGTAAACCACGCGGGCAGCCGCCGCCCCGGCTGCAAATATTCCTCTCTGACTGCCGTGCCTGAAAGTGAGATCGCGAGGACGCCGGCTGGAATCCTGGAAACTTCTTCGTAGCGATTCTCCTCCGGCAGATAAAGAAATTCCGAGAAGGACAGCGGCTTGACGCCGGTTTCTGCGCCATGCTCGGCCAAAAGTTCCTGTGCGGCATAGGGCGGGTAAAACGGGCGACCGCTTGAGTCTGTCCCCGGACTGGCATGGTCCCTGCCGACAATAAAATAATTGGCTCCGAAGTTACGGCGAATGATTGCGTGCCAGAGCGCTTCGCGTGGCCCAACCAGGCGCATTGCGAGCGGCAGAAGCGCCAGCAACGTGCGCTCGCGATGGTAGTAAAGCTCGGTCAGAACCTGGTACGAACGCACGCGAGCATAATGGTCAATGTCGCCCGGCTTGGTCAGTCCAACCACCGGGTGTAACAGGAGCACTCCGTCAACCGACTGCGCAGCTCTTCTGGTCATCTCTTCATGGGCGCGGTGAAGCGGGTTGCGGGTTTGGAAGGCAACGACGTTTGTTGGTCCGAGCTGCGTGAGCCTGCGCCGCACTTCCGCCGAAGTCATTCGTAACCTTTTGAAATCGTATCGTGGCGGGAGTTGGAGCATCTGCAGGCGGCCACTAATGCACCTTTCACCCCACGAGTTCATTTCAGCCACTAGCGGATGGCGCGGATCGGTCGTGCCGCAAACAAGCTGTGCCTCGCGATCACGGACCCAATCGTAAACCTCTTCGACGCAGAGAATGGCGAGGAAGTTATTGTACGAGTCGGCCAACACAACCCTGGCGTCAAGCTTGATGGGGCTGTCTTTGCTCACTGTGAGAGTAACGGGAATCGGGAAGAGCGTTCCGTCCGCCATGCGCATCTCTTCGATTACGCGTTCGTAGTCGGCATGATTTAAGAAGGTTTCGAGCGGCGAGAAGCCCCCCGTGGCGAGCAGCTCCAGATCGCAAATCGCTCGCTCTGAGAGTTGAATGCGCGACAGGCTGGACGCGAGGTTCAGCAACTCCTCCCGCTCTTCGCACGGCGAGATCAAATTAACCAGCCGGCCCCCATACGGTTCGATAAGCTCACTAGTCTGCTCTGCGAGGTTCGCCAATTGATCGTTCATAACTTAGAGTGCGTTTCCGACGACCTCTTTAAGATACGTTGACAGTCGATTGGATGAGGTTTCCAGAGAGATAAAGCCAATATAGTTGTCTGGTCGCAATAGCACGTTGAAGGATTTCTCCATGCCGAACACTTCGGCGACGTGCGGGTAGAGAGGAATAACACAGTGATCGATTAGGTCAGCATGCTTGCTGCCCATTTCGCCTGGCTGCCTTTGGTAATCGCCAATGTAATCAGTCGCGCCGTCGGAAAAAGTTAGTAGATGGAATTTTGGCTCGCGCAGCTTGTCGTAAATGCTCTTGCCATCAACCAGGAAATAAGGCATTCGGTCTCCCACCTTTACTTCAAACTCCTGATCGCCATCGTGGTCGCTTAAGGAGCTATCGCGGTAGTTGATGCCGATTTGCGAAATTAACCGAAAGAACCGTTTCTTGATAACATCCACGCTAAGGATGAATCTCGCCATCGGTGGAAACACGGTCGTCCGAATGACATTAACAAACCAATCTGTACCGGCTGCGAGATTGAACATCCTGTCAGTGGTTTGCAGCAGCCTTTTGGCATTTGGGAGCCGCTCTTCATTGTAAGTATCCAGAATTCGTTCGGCAGCCGAACCTTTGAGAAAGAGCGCCATCTTCCAGGCCAGATTGTATGCGTCCTGAATACCCGTGTTCATGCCTTGTCCACCCGCGGGCGTATGGATGTGCGCCGCATCTCCGGCGAGAAAACATCTCCCGGAGGAAAACTTCTCGACGTGGCGCGCGTGGACCTTGTAGGTGGAAAACCAGTCCACTCGCGTGATGTCGAGATCGAGTTCCGCTTCCTCCTTGATGCGCTCTTCGATCTCTTCGTAGAGAATGTCGCCCTCTTCCTTGTCCAGGCCTTCGGGAAATGCACCGACGATCCGCCAGCGCTTTTCGCCCTTCATCGGGAAGAAGACGACGACTGCATTTCGTGCCAGACAACCATGCAGGGCGTCATGGCTGAACTTCCAATCGATCTGCACATCGGCAACGTAGAAAATACGTTCAAACGTGCCGCCCTCAAAAGAAAGCCCGAGCGCATGTCTGACTGGACTTTTTGGCCCATCGCAGCCGACAAGATATTTGCCTTCGATAATCCGGGACTCGCCGGCGCCATTGCGAGTGTTTACGGTGACGCCCGAATAGTTTTGCGAAAAACTTTCGAGTTCGGTCTGCCAGAGAACGTCGTGGCCTTGACTTTGTAGATACTGGTAGAGAAGTCGCTCATTTTCGCTCTGCTCCAGGACAAGCATGTAGGGATAGGGACTTTGCCCCTCCCCGATATTCGACAGATCAACTTCACCAATAATCTCTCCCTTTTCGAGCAAACGAATCTTGCCGGCAATCGAGCCTTGCTCGACAGCTTTTTGAGCCAATCCCATCTGGTCGTAAATCTCAAGTGTCCGGGCGTGAACGCCGAGAGCTTTGGAGTAAGGAGTGATGCCTTCATTCTTTTCAATGACGATACAATCAATATCGTACCGGCTAAACTGACACGCCAGGGACAGTCCTGTTGGACCAGCCCCGACGATGATTACATCCGTCTTGATTGGTGTCGTCATGTGGCGCTACATCCTAGCCAACCACGCTTATCAGACACAAGCAATCGTGCTCTAAGTTTGAAAGCCACGTGGCTGTAAATCGGAGCGCTCCCCGTTCCGTATTTGTCGACCCACGATGTGCCAGAGTTCTTGCTTACGCGGCTTTGTCTTCAGCAGGAAGCGAGCTGAAACGCCAGACAAATACAGAACCAGGAGCGGTAGCGACCGGGTCCAGTAACAATAAGCTCTTTTGTAATGATCACGGACCAGGTCGCTACTGCTCCCCGTTCCGTATTTGTCGACCCACGATGTGCCAGAGTTCTTGCTTACGCGGCTTTGTCTTCAGTAGGAAGCGAGCTGAAACGCCAGACAAATACAGAACCAGGAGCGGTAGCGACCGGGTCCAGTAACAATAAGCTCATTTGTAACGGTCACGGACCAGGTCGCGACTGCTCCCCGTTCCGTATTTCTCGACCCACGATGCCAGAGTTCTTGCTTACGCGGCTTTGTCTTCAGTAGGAAGTGAGCTGAAACGCCAGACAAATACAGAACCAGGAGCGGTAGCGACCGGGTCCAGTAACAATAAGCTCATTTGTAACGGTCACGGACCAGGTCGCTACTGCTCCCCGTTCCGTATTTCTCGACCCACGATGCCAGAGTTCTGCTTACGGTGCTTTGTCTTCAGTAGGAAGCGAGCTGAAACGCCAGACAAATACAGAACCAGGAGCGGTAGCGACTGGGTCCAGTAACAATAAGCTCATTTGTAACGGTCACGGATAGGTCGCTACTGGACTTCCTACAACTTTTTCGCGTAGTAGCCCTGACGATAGAGGAGTTGGGGCTTGTTTTTGCGAAGTTCGGAATTGACGATTTCCATCCTGATGCGCCGGTAAGAACCGTCGCGAGTTTTATTAGTGGGGGAATAGGCTATGAGGTACTGGGAACGCAGCTCTTGATCGATTTGCGAAAAGGCGGCCTGCAGCTCGCTCGGCTGTGAGGGAAAGAACGCGCGGCCTCCGGTCCGGTCTGAAACTTTTCTTAGAGCTCCTGAATCCAGTTTACCTTCGGGGAAGTTTGCATCCCGAATTCCAATCGAATAGATCACAACATCGGATCTCATTGCGAAATCAATAACGTCCTGCTTCTTGATCGTGCTGCTCGTATCGTCGCCGTCTGACAGCAAAACAATCGCCCTGCGTGTGCCTTCAGGATCTTTGGAAAGAAGATTTTCGATAGTCATCCACATCGCGTCCCAAATGCCCGTATACCCACTGGGATCCTGCTCCTTGGGTAACGGATCGTCGCCGGCAGCGAGCCGTCGTTCATTCTCCGGGGACATCGTGATCCTAACGCGTTCGATCCCCCGGTGAAGTTTCAACAGATCATTGGTGGGTTCCTGTTCGACTTTAGGAACGCCAGTAAACGACACCACAGCAGCACGATCTTTGTTGGGCCGAATCACTGAATCGATAAATGCGCGTGCGGCATTTTTTTCCTCCGCCAGCACTCCCCTTTGCGACTCGCTTGTATCAACCAGGATAGCCAATGACAGGGGGCGATCCGTCTCGCGTTCAAAAAGACTTATTGGTTGGGGGACGTCGTTTTCAAAGATGCGTATATCCTCGGCGCGCAGCGATGTCATGAAATGGTGCTCGTTGTCGATCGCGGTGAACAAGGTGTTAACCAGATTTGTCTCCACCCGTACTACTTCAGCTTCAGGTTCCTGGTTTGGCAGCGTCGGATTCTCCTTCGGCGCTGGAGACGTGGCGCCGACGATTCTGCTCCGTTCCTTCTGTGACTGGGCACTCAGCGCGTTAGTCACCACCGACGCAGTTGCCGCGGCCGCTACAACAAGGGCGAGTACTAGAGTGACGTGCTTCATAGACAATTGAAAATGAGTTATGGCAGGTTAACTTTTTTCCGAAGTAACAAATTCAATCAGTCGCCGCTGTGGATCGAACGTAATCTTGAAAGGATAAAGAACGTCACGTCCCAAAATCACAGGCGCATCGTCCTCAAGTCCAAATAGAATGTCGGTAGGTACGCGCTGCAGGACAAGTTCGCCAATCCTTATCGTAGTGGGCGACACTCGCCTCGAATTAATCGCCCCGCCGCCGATGTCGCGAGCTCCTTTGCTCGGCCGCTTACCGCCCGCGTTTCCTACTATCACAGCGTTGCGCCCGTTTACGGCGATGCCGAAGCCCGATCCAGTATCAATCAAAGCTAGCCGCCCATCCCCGAGACGAACAAAGGGGCGCACGCTATCGCCCAAACGCAGCCACGGAACGATGGCCCCTTCGCCAATAGGACTTCCATGTTCTGAGCCTAGCGAGAACGCAGCTAAGGTGTCTATGGCCTCAATGCGCTGATTCGGCATGTCGATGGAATAACCGTAAGGGGAGTAAATGTCGGTGGGGTCGAGAACGCCGTCGATGCCAGGCGTCAGAAACGACACCACCTGAGCCGTCTTTGTTCCGCGAAGGGCATTGGCTCGATCACCGAGAGCGAGTTGAGTGATAACAGCTTCGCGATTAGAGGTAGTTCTTGCGCCCGTTAGACCGCCCATAACAGTAGGGGGCACGCTCCTGATTGTTAACTGCGCCTCGTCAACAACGCGCTGCGTTATTATGTTCATTCCAGCGCCTGTATCTACGGCACAGACGTAGGGACCCTTTCCGTTTAGCCAGATGCTTAATAAGAGGCCGCGTTCCTTGCTTATTCGCAAGCGCGCTGGCAATGGGACGCTTTGAACTTCCCTGGCAACGGCCTCAACAAGGAAAGGGGCAGTTCCCGTGCTGGGAACTGCCCACCCCATTGCTACCAGAGCGCCTAAGGCAACGAAGAGCTTCGCTCTCATGCTATGCACTCTTCTCCTTGTTGACCAATTAGTAACGACGGCTTCGGTTACGGATCTTATAAGTGTACAAAGCAGAGCCGCCAGCGCCACCAAGCGCGCCAATCGCAGCACCCTTCTTGCCACCAATCAGACCACCGATGAGTGCGCCACCGCCAGTACCCATCGCCACCGTGAGCTTGTCACGATGCTTCTGCCAGAAACTGCGGCTTCTGGGCTGTTGATAGTCGTAATAGACTCTGCGAGAGCTCGAGGAACGCGCATAACTGCGGCCCGAGTTTCGATAGACTACTCGAGGCTGACTGTACTGAAGGCTGGAGGTATTGACTCCTGCCGCGCCGGCCTCGCAAGATCGGAAGCCATCAGCAAATCCGCTCTTGTAGGCGCTCTGTTCAGCCGCCGTATTGAACTCGGCCGGAATGAATTGTTCCCCCCCAGAGGCATTTGCCTGGTATTGCGCACTTTGTGCATCAGTGCCCTGCACAGTGGACTGTGCGGTTTGCGGCTGGGCGGGGTTTGGGCTTCTCGAGTGCATTACAAAAGCACCTACTGAACCACCAATTAAGGCAGCAACGAGGGCTACTGGTAGCAATTTGTTGGTCATAATCATCGTTCTAATTCTCCTTGCTTAGCTTAATGTGTTCACGACGTTCGCGGCATTAGCCGTTTCGCGGCATCATCCATCCGGT
>DASXQM010000128.1:0-5811 GCA_036507195.1 Pyrinomonadaceae bacterium
TCCAGGCGTAAAATTGGAACTTCAAAGCGGAAGCATTGCCCTGACACCTGAGAACCCAACAACATCTCTTCTGACCCGTTCGCTCGAAGAGCATCTGGAAGCCATACAAGCATTGCTCGACTCCAGACTCGCCGAGATTGCCGCGGCCGGCCGCCTTATCTGCGAGGCACTCCAGGCGGGCAACAAGATCTTGCTTTGTGGAAATGGCGGCAGCGCGGCCGATGCGCAGCACATCGCGGCGGAACTGGTCGGGCGATATGAACAAGAACGGCGAGCCTTCCCCGCGATCTCCCTTGCCACCGACACCTCCGCACTGACGGCGCTAAGCAACGATTACGGTTACGAGGATGTCTTCGCGCGCCAAGTGGCGGCGCTGGCGAATTCGGGCGACGTCCTGATTGCGATCAGCACCAGCGGGAAATCCCCAAACATAATTAAAGCTGCCCAAAAGGCGAAAGGGATTGGCTGCAAAACAATAGCGTTGACGGGCTGTTCCGGCGAACCATTGGTATCGCAGTGTGATCTTGCCGTCGTCGTTCCTTCGGAGCGTACTTCAAGAGTCCAGGAATGCCACATCCTCATCGGCCACCTTTGGTGTGAAATGATTGATGCGATGCCTGTGAAGTAGTGAAGCCCACCGTCAGCGACGGGGTATCTCAACATCAGAACGGAGAGCGGTGGCGACCGGCCCGATGATCAACTGTACGGCGCTGAAATCGACCTTTGCGAGATTTTCGCCCCTTACCGGTGCTCGTTAACGGGTCCCATGAGGTACCACCTCGCGGGTAGCGGGTGTGTTCTGGGCTGTAACTGAGCCGATTGAGCACGACTGCAACGGACCCACCCGCTACCCGCGAGGTGGTACCGACCTCATGGGCCTGCACCTATAACAACTCATGGGCAAACTGCATCAGCACCCCACAGTCGGTAGTGGGTCAGTTTGCGGGCTAAGAGACCTATTATGTTAGTTGACCACAAGAGCCGTCCTGGCAGTTTCCAGTCGCATCGCCTCGACGCGGCTGCGCTGTTCCTCGGCGCGTTTCGTCAGACGTTCATAGTTAACCACCCGGAGCGCGGGCGTGTCTTTAGCCGCGGTGGACAACGCCAGCCACAGCGATCTCTTCCCTTCAATCCCGAGCGACAGTGCTTCGAGGGATTCGAACAGGCGCAGATCTCCCTCGCTCGGGTCGTCCAATCTTAGCTTGAGTGCTGTAGCCTTTTCCGCGAGCCAGGCTGATGCCTTGCGCGTGCGGCTCTCGGCGATCTGCAGGCGGTCCATCAGACTCTCCAGCTCTTGACGGTCCGCCGCGATATCGGCTCGCAGTTTGGAAAAAAAGTCTGCCTCCGGCGTGTTGGCATGCTCCGCCTCGAGGTGTTCCAGCAGCTCGAGAGCGACCACTGAGCCCGCCAGATGATCGTTCAAGTAAGTGGCGAGGTGCTCGTTAGCCATATTCCCCCCTGTGTGTTCGGAATTGCCGGCGCAATCAATTAATTGTGAACTTGATATCGTTACTGCTCTCTGCCAGCTTCCGATCCTGGCTGTTGTAAGCGTTAACTTGCCAACGGTAGGCGCCTTTCTCCAGGGGCTTATCGATGGCGAAAGTAGTCCCTTCGAGGCGCTCATTTATGTAAGGAGACGTGACGCTGGCATCATCAGCGTAGATGCTAAACTTGTAGTAAGCCGCGTCCGGATATGGGTCCCATTTCAACTCCAGGTTTTGCGCGCTTACTTTTGCTCCCGCTTTGGGATTGAGCAGCTTCAGATCTCCCTTGAAAAGATGGGTCGGCGAGACGAACAAGGTCTTATCGGCCACAATCTCGTATTTGTTTGAACTAATTCCGGCGATCCCGGTAGTCGCAAAGATAGACGAGTCGGTGTCAAAAACACGCGCCAGCAAACCTTCATATACTTTTGGTTCCACGTCAGTAATAACGTACTCACCATCTTTGTCGGATCGCGCCGTATAGGTTTTCCCGCCACAACCGCCGAAGTATTGGTTGAAGGTTTCGCACAACTTGACTTCGATATTCTCGACGGGCTTGCTGTTGTAGAAGACTTTTCCCTGCACGTTGCCTTTTCCAGGCGCAGGTTTGATTTTTTCGACTCCCGCTTCAACCCCCTCCGTTGAAGCATTTGTTGATCCAGTCGCGGATCGCGAGTTCTTGTTTCCGCCTTTGCAATTCGTCAATGCGATTGCCGTTATTAGGCAGAGGCAACAAACCAACCATTTACTGGACATCATGAAATGATCCTTTCCTCTCGGCAAAGAGCACACTCCGAGCGTCTGATAAACAAAGTAAGAGGCTACCCTCGTTGCTGAACTGTCCCCAGCGATTGGTCGACGGCGACACTGGCATAAAAAGCCGTAGCACATTACTGGGTTAGTTTTTCAAGGTGGTGCTGGAAGTAGTCACGCCAGCTTTCGGATAAAGCTTCATGCTTCACAACGCGTTGCAACATTTCCAGGTCGTCCTTCTCAAAAGCATACAAGCGAGTGACGTCGGCGACGGCTATGTCGTTCGCATCCCGGCTAAGCAGTTCTATCGAGTCTCCCGCTTTAACCTGTCCTTCTTTAAGGACCGCAAAATAAAACCCGGTCCGGCGACTCGCGAGAAACTTCTTGAGAATATCCGCACGTCCGAACTTGATGCCGAGCTTGTAACAGGGCATTCGTGGCTCCGTTACCATTAACTCTGCTTCTCCAACCCGAAAGCGATCACCAACGTTAACGCTATCTTCCAGCAGTCCTTCCGTACTAAGGTTTTCGCCAAACATACCGTAAGGCAACCTCACATCAGGTAGTTCGGTTTCCCAGTACTTATAGTGTTCGGAAGGGTAGGCATACACTGCTTTGCTGACGCCGCCGTGTACCGACAAGTCCGCCTGCCGATCACCGTCGAGGTTGAGCGTTCGGAGCATGACTGGACCATCAACCGGTTCTTTGAAGATGCCGGTCGTGATAGTTGTGCCGTTCCAATTCACCTCGCGAGGCAGCCCGACATTTACAGAAATGAGTTTCAGTTGGTCACTCCTCATTGTCCTCGGCAACGTCGTTCGCAGGTTCGACGCGGGACTCTACCTGGTGATCAGTTCCGAGAGTCCAGGACGGCGGATCACTGGCAGGGAATGTTTCCTCCAGTGTTTCGTCTATTTCTGTCTCGATCCCGTCCTCACTCGTTAGTGCGGTGTCCGGCGCCTCACGGTTCTTATGTTCATTCATCGTATCGCTCCTGCCATGAAGAGACCTATCACTTGCCACAAGAAGAATCCTAGTTAGCCTGTGAGACGCGTCACGGCCGCAACGTCATGGCGTTTCGGCGAGTGTATACTCAAAGTCGTAAAAATGTTTTCCGTCGGCGATTTTGATGTCCATCTTACCGGCAAGACCCACAAGCTGACCCGTGCCCGAATCCGGAACGACAGTAACGCTGAGTTGTGGTGCGCCGCGGTTCATGGTTCCGGTGTGCTGAAGTGCGAACGTGCCAGTGTGGCCGCTAAGCGTTCCCGTGACCTGCTCCATCGCGACGTAACCCGCAGAACCCTGAACGGGGGTACTCACTGCGAGCATTTCGCCTTTACTGGTTCCTGCGAGATCGCCCTTGAAACTTTTGTCGAGGGAGAATCTGCCCACGGTTGCGCCCTCGGCTTGATCGTCTGGTGACTGCGGAGTCAACTTCACTTCAAAGGTTCCGTTTGCATGGGTCGTCACGATTGCTTTCTTCCCCTTCTGGACTTTACTCGGAACTTGCGTCTGGTCTTTGCTGGAGGCGCCAAATCCCATCGAGCCCACGCCGACAGCCGGCAGGATGAGAATTATTAACAGACGGTGCATGGGGACGACCTCCATTGTCCTTAACTCAATTAAAATCTAGCATAACTCAGATCACACCAAAATTCAGAAATCCCGCCCACGGAAGTGGGTGGATAGTTCAAGTCCAGCCTTTTCCCTGATAACTTCAAACCTAGGCAGGATCTGAACAAACCACCCACAACCGTGGGTGGGATTCAAGGAACCCACCGAGCGTCTTCTGTAGGCGGGACTTGAAAAATCCACCCACTTCCGTGGGTGGGATTTCTGAGTTTCGATACAAAGCCTCAAGGACCAGGGTCCCAGCGGGGCAAACTCGCTGGGGTGGCAAACGGGGCCACTAATTGCCAGTCCTTCGGACCTCCTTCCTCGCCGGACAGAATAAGAGCGGCAACGTTCTCACCCCGCTGCCGCTCTCCAAGCACGGCCAGGAGCCAGGCTCAACCAGCCATACCGGGGTGAGGCATTCAGCCAATCACCCAATTGCCAACCTTATACAGAGTGACCTCTCGGACCTTCAAGGCTATTCCTGACATTGTGCGGTTGGGTTTCTTACTGATTGTCTTGCATTGAGTACGTTGGCTAAACACTTCCGGCCTCTCCGATGGTCAGCGCTAGTGTCGCCTGGTGCAAAGCAATTGTCTTATTCCCAGGGGCTTGCCAGGCAATCCAATGGTTTAACAATCGCGCGACTTGACCGCTGGGTCAAGTGCTGTACAATGCGCTGCAACCGAGGTGGGGCTGAATGTCTCACCTCTGGCGCGCCTTCAATGGCAGCGCTAAGAAAGCGGGGGCGGGGTGAGGACGTCGCCGCTTTCGCTTTTATAAATGAGAATCCGCGGCTGGTAGCGACAAGCAAACCAATCAGACTAATACTACGATGGTCCCAGGCGATGCCTCTTACAGTATTTCATCTTTCGGCCGTCGCTTTTTGTCCCAGGGATCGGGGAAATAAGGATCAGCAGAGTGATCATGGGTATCAAGGGTCAGCAATTCTTTAATTACCGGCAAATCACTCTTTTGAAATTCGCTGACGCTGCCGGAGAAGACAATAATGCCCGACTGGAGAACGATCACCTTCGTCCTGGGGAGTTTGTCGATTGGGGCTTCCTTAATCACGTTTTCACCGCTGGCATCCCATGAGGCATTGTAGGTTGCCAGATAGGGAATTTCGTAATGCTTTTTTGTTACGTAGATTGAGGAGACTTTGTTGATGTCACGCGCGCGCATGATCAAGTCCAGCACCTGCACGGCAACGATCGGATCAAGACTAGTTGTGGGTTCGTCAAATAACATGATCGACGGCCAACCAATTAGGGCGCGCGCTATCTCGAGCCGGCGTTTCATGCCGCCCGAAAGTTCCTCCGGAAGCTTTTCTTCTTCGCCGTCGAGACCCACGAAGTGGAGCACGTCGGCGACTGCTTTTTCGATTTCCTCTTCCGTCCAGCCATGTTCCTCAAGCCGGTAAGCCGCATTCTCATAAACGGTTAGTCCCGTGAAGAGCGAGTCCTCCTGAAAGACCATACCCATCAACCCGCCCCGTATCGCTAACAGTTCTGATTCGTCCAGAGAATCAATCTTGCGCCCGTCAATGAAAATCTGCCCGGAGTCTGGTTTCAAAAGGCCGATTGCCAAATGCAACAGAACGGACTTCCCGGAGTTTGAAACACCGGTTAGAAAGATCATTTCGCCACGAGTAAGCTGGAAGCTGACGTCGACCAGCGCGGCCGTGTCGTCGAAGCTAATCGAGACATTGCGAAACTCGATCGCGGGAGAACCCGCGACGCCTTTAGTGATGCTCATGTTTCCAATATTAGTTCATTCGCGGAGGTAAAGGACACGGCCGCGGAGAACGCCGGTACCCAAAGCAGCTACCCCAAAAGGGAAGTGAGGGAGAGAAACGCATACCGAATCGTAGACCTTCCAACCAGTGACATTCGACCGCTTTTCTCGCGCGAGCCGAGTTCCCCTCGAAACAGCGTAATTCTTGACCACCGGCCGC
>DASXQM010000129.1:0-16789 GCA_036507195.1 Pyrinomonadaceae bacterium
TTTGATGAAAGAATTGGCGTCCCGTACGGGAGTCGAACCCGTGTCGCCGCCGTGAAAGAGAAGGGACCTATTGTAATTCAATGTAACTTAGCGGCATGGATAGCACTTTACCGCATTTGAAGGACTCACGGGAACGCCTATTGGACCTTTAATGGACTCGCGCTCCGACAGGTGTGGATTTTCCGCGAGTGAAAGGGTTGTACCAGCAGGATCGCTTAAGGCATTCACTCTTCGGGGGTCACGAAATCGGTGGACTGGAGAGTGTAGTGCGTTCCAGGGTTTCATCTGGTGAGCGATCCGTAATTGCTGCTCTTGCCCTGGAACGGAATCCCCTGGATTAGCGACGAACCGCTGCGGCAGCCCTCAGAAAGCCGACTTCACCGAAAGTCTTTGATGAGCACGATGTCTTGATACTGGTCGCCGCGTGACAGGGCAAATTGTTTGCCGTCTGGCGAGGGCGCGTAGTCGTAGAGCCAGAGCGATTTGAAGTTGGTCACCGGTTTTGGCGGCCTGCCATCGAGAGGCTGGCTCCAGATGTTTGGGACATTGTTTACTCGGTTGACGAAAGTGACTGATCGTCCGTCAGCCGACCAGAAAGGCCTTCCGTTAAAAGGTCCGGCGGTGCGCGGAAGGTTAATTGTCTTAATCGGGGGGCCGCCTTCGAAGGGAAAGATGAGTAGTTGAAGCGGATTATGTTTCTCCGGATGGAAGCAGACGATCCATTTGCCATCGGGCGACACGGCCGGATATGCCGCGAACATGTCGCTGAGTTGCACCGGCGGGCCGCCGTTGATTCCGACTTTCCAAAGTGTGAGAGTGCCAGTTCTATTGGTATTGAAAACGACCCATTGCGAATCGGCTGACACAGTCGGATAGTCTTCAAAGCTGGTTCCTTCGGTGAGTTGTTTCGGATTGCTGCCGTCTGAATCTGTTCGCCAAAGTTTTATTCCGCCGCGATTTGACGAGAACACCAGGTAACGTCCATCGCGGGAAACCGCCGGATGCGTTTCGAAGTAAGAGTCGGAAGTGATCTGCTTTTTCTGTGAACCGTCAGCACTTACAGCCCATAGATTAACCTGGTCGCCGGTGGAAGTGGCATAGACTATACTGCCCTCGGGCATCCACGAAACGCCGTTGACTCCGTCAGAGGTGCCTTTGGTAATTTGCTTCGCGCGGCCCTCATCCTCATTCGACGCCGTGACCCAAATCTGTACGTCTTTTCGCTCTTGGATCGTAGCAATGCTGCTTGAGTCTGCTGCCACACCAAGGCTGACGCCGCCGTAGGCGTTCAGGTCGTTGGTGATCTTGCGGGCCACGCCGCCGGGATACGAGAGCTGCCAGACCTGCGAACCGTTGTCTGACCATTCTGTCTGCGCGGTCATAATCAGGCCGCTGCTGTCTCCGAGCCATATAACGCGAAAAACTCCTGCCCAGTTCTCTGAAGTAAGAGGAACTTCCGCGCCACCTTCTGCCGGCACTGCCACCACCGTCCGGCGGTCATCGGCGGTCATTGGTCCCGCTCCGCAAGCAATCATTTTTCCATCGGGCGACCAGGACGGCCCAATGCTAACAAAATAGTCTGGGGCTTTACGCCGGGCAATTATTTTCGGCTCGCCGCTGCCATCTGTGTTGGCGACCATCACTTTGGTGTCCTCGCGCTTTTCGGCTTCGTCGCGCACGAAGGCGAAATGCTTGCCGTCGGGAGCGAAGGTGACCGCACTGGTGACATCTTCCAGCACTTTTGTCGGCGTTCCCCCGATGACCGGCACGCGGTAAAGCGTGGGCTCGGAGAGACGAGTTTCCCTTCGTCCGAAATAGACGAATTGATTGTCTGGGGAGAAGTCTGTTGAAGTGAAGTCCGCAGTCGAAGGCGCAACCACCTGCGCCTGTGTATTCGTCGAGACCTGCAGTACCCAAACACTACTCTGCTGAGTGCCGTCGACCATTTTGTGGGCGACGTACGCAATGTACCGGCCATCGGGCGACATTGAGAGTTCGCCTTCGACCGCGAGGTCACCTATTTTGCCGCCGGTCGTCAACGCCGTGAACTTCGGCGCGTGCGGTGTCTCCGACTTGCTGCCACCAAGAATTCTGTACAATGCCAACCCGCCACCCACTATGGTGATCATCAGCACCGCCAAAGCGACGAACGCCCCGCGCTTGTGACGCTTGATCCTTGTGACGATGTACTCAGCGCTCGACGGTGCGGTGGTCAACGATGCGACTTCTGAAGTATTCGCGGCTGCCGTGTGTATCGCCAGCGGTTGTGATTCTCCACCGCTCCCTGCCGTCGCTGATTGGCTGCGCATTTCAGGCGCCAGCGAATGTTCTCGTTGCGCAGCGAAATCCAGCTCCTTTTTTAGTGCCTTCAGATCAACGAGCAACTCGTGCGCTGTTTGATATCGTTCACCCCGATCCTTGCGCAGCGCCTTCTTAACAATTACTTCCAGCTCTGCCGGTACGGCGTAGTTGAAGCGCGCCATTGCCTCTGGTTGCGTGTGCGCGATGCGGTCGATCGTGTCGGTAACGCTGTCGCCCGTGAACGGCAGACGGCCCGTCGCCATCTCGTAAAGAACGACGCCCAGGCTCCAGATGTCTGTGCGCTGATCTACCTCGCGGCCCAGCGCCTGCTCGGGCGACATATAGTTGACCGTTCCCATCACCAGGCCCGGACGCGTTTTCACCCGCGTGGCAACTTCACTGTTAGAAATGGCTTCATCTGAAAGATTCTGTTTGACGTGTTTGGCTAAGCCGAAATCGAGAACCTTTACCCCGCGTGGCGTGATGATGATATTGGCAGACTTGATATCGCGATGAATGATGCCGTGTCCGTGAGCTTCGTCAAGCGCATCGGCTACCTGAATGCCGATGCCGGTAAGTTCGATCGGATCAAGCGGCTGGCCACCGATTCGCGCATTGAGAAGCTGACCTTCGACATACTCCATGGCGATAAAGTTTGCGCCATCGGCCTCGCCGATATCGTAGATGTGCGCGATGTTTGGATGATTCAAGGCAGACGCCGCTCGCGCTTCCTGCTGAAAGCGGTGCAGTTTGTCCTGATCTTTGGTGGAATACGCCACGAGCAGTTTGAGTGCGACTTTGCGACCCAGGCGTGTGTCCTGCGCCAGAAAGACTTCACCCATGCCACCCGCCGCGATCGCAGAGAGAATCTTGTACTGAGCAATGGTCTTTCCCTGCATCTCTGTCGCGCGTTCACTGGCGATTCTTTCAGCAGCGACTTTCACCGCCGACGTGTTGATGAAACTTCCCGCGCTGTCTTCCGCCCGCAATAACGTTTCAACCTCTGCACGCAACTCCGCGTCGTTGGCGCAAGCACCGTCGAGAAAGGCCGCACGTTCAGCCGGCCCGCGAGTCCGCGCGGACTGAAAAAGTTCTTCGATTCTTTGCCAGCGTTCAGGGGTCATAAGTAAGAGTCTGGGGTCCGGAGTCTACAGTCGGGAGTCAGGAGCAGAATTTGGTTTTTTGACTCCAGACTCAAGACTCTAGACTTCTGACTTGCTGATTGCGTTATACAACCACGCTCGCGCCGTGGTCCAGTCGCGTTTGACCGTGTTCGTAGAAATCTCCAATACCTCGGCTGTCTCCTCGACGTTCAGCCCGCCAAAGAAACGTAACTCCACCACCCGCGCTTTGCGCGGATCGAATGCCGCGAGGCTGGTCAATGCGTCATCTAGTGCAACCAGATCTGACGAACGTTCGCGAGCCATCAGCATCGCCTCGTTTAGTCTGATCTTCTGCGCACCGCCACCCCGCTTCGCGTATTGGTGGCTACGCGCGTGGTCCACCAGAATGCGGCGCATCAGTTCCGCCGCGATGCCGAAAAAGTGTGAACGGTTCTGCCATTGCATCTTCTGATCCACCAAGCGCAGGTAGGCCTCATTGACGAGTGCAGTGGTTTGCAGCGTGTGGCCGGGGCGCTCGCGGCTCATATAGCGATGCGCGATCCGGTGCAACTCCTTTTCGACGAGCGGGACCAGCTTCTCGTAGGCCTGCAAGTCGCCCTTGCTCCAATCGAGCAAGAGCCCGGTCACTTCCTCCGGTGTATTTCCTTGACCGTTCATGTCTTGGGGCAGAATCTCGGGCTGGATTTTAACACTAATCGTTAGCCGCTATCCCAATTCTCGAAGGTCATCGCGTTAGAACCGAATCCCAATTCCTACATTTTTTCATTGTGATGGGCCCGTTTACCAAAAATTCTCGCGTTAGTGGGTCGAGAGGGCAGTAGCCCGACCGTTAGGGAGGGCTCAAAGCAGTAGGCTGCAAACAATCGAAAGGAACAAACATCATGAAAACACGGAACATTCTAACTAAAGTTTCTTTAGCAATCGCGATCGCGACCTTGTTGGCGACGAGCACCATCTGGGAAGTGCGCCGCGTGCGAGCGGCCCAGCCGCCGGAACCCGACCGCACGACATTCGGCATGGTCGGCATCACGCGCGGGCAGACCATGCGTCTCAACATCGTCAACCTCGTAACTATATCCGAAGGACAGCTCCCACCCGATCCGTGCCGCGTGGTGCTCTCTTTCCGCGACGCCGCGGGGCAGCCATTCAGAAATAGTGACGGACAAGTAATCCGGCGCGAAGTTTCTCTGCAATCAGGCGAGTCGGCGTTTCTTGATCTCAACGGCGACATCTTCGGCGAGCCGTCAACCAACGCGGATACCGCTCCACTGCGCGTGCAACTGCGCCCCTTCGTGCGTGTGCTGCAATCACCATCCGATCCTGAGAGGCAATACCCGCCCGATCCTTGCCGCGCTACCGGGGAGGTCTTCAATAACACGACTTTGCAAACCAGCTTCGTGCTGCCGGGTGTTGAGGTGGCTGGCGGGCTTTAATCATAACGAGACGCTCGTGCGCGACTTACAGAACCGCAAGCGATAAAGAGTATGTGATTGGTTTGCGGCTTTGCCGCCGCACAGTGCGGAAAGGCTCCGCCTTTCCGAGGCCCCTTATTCCAGTTAAGGCTGCGCCTCAACTCGAGGCGTAGCCTCCAGTCAGTTCTAGAGATTCAACGGTAAGGCAGAACCTTACCGCACTGTGCGGCGGCAAAGCCGCGGGCAAGTCTTGCCGCGGATTAGACGACGGAGAAGCTTTATGATGCACGAAATCAAACGACATAAGACGAAGTTGACCCTGGCAGTGTTGCTGTGTCTCGCTTCGAGTAGTTTCGTGTGGTTTCGTGGATCGTTTGCCGCTCGTGAGAGAACTCTTGACCCGTCTTCACAACCTAATTCAATTGCCGAGGATCAGGCGCGATTGCTAATCGCGCAAGCTGCTCAACTTCGCACAGCCGGCCAGTACAGTCAGGCGGCGCCACTGCTCGATCAAGCGCTCGCTTTGGCGGAATCAACGTCCGGACCTGACAGTATCACCACGGCCACGGTGCTGAATCAGTTAGGAATGCTGGACAAATACGCGGGGCGATTTGATGAAGGCAATCGGGTATATCGTCGCGCACTCAAAATCGTCGAGCAGCAACTCGGACCGCTCGATCCTTTGCGCGCCGATCTCTACCACAACCTCGGCGGCATCAATCACGCGCGGGGCCGCTACGCCGAAGGCGAGCCCTTCGCCCGTCTAGCCGTCGAAATCCGTAAGCGCTCACTAGGCCCGGACCACCCGGATACCGCAGCCGATATGTCCGCTCTCGCGGCGCTGCTCGATGGTCAGGGTAAATACGATGAAGCGGAACAACTTTACTTGCATGCTCTCGCTGTCTTCGAGCGCGCTTACGGTTCAGAGAATTTCGATGTGGCTGTCAACCTGAATAACCTCGCGGCCCTCTACTACGCGCGCGGCAACATTAAGGAAGCGGAATGGCGCTATCGGCGCGCGCTCGCAATTAAAGAGAAGTTGCTCGGCACGGACAACCCGGATATTGCGATGACCCTCAACAATCTCGCTGTCCTTTGCAAAGCGCAGCAGCGCTACCCAGAGGCTGTGACGCTTTATCGCCGCGCCCTCGCAATCTTCGAGCGTGAACTGGGTCAGGATCACCCGAAGGTCACCACCTGCCGTGCTAAATACGAAAAACTATTGCGTGAGATTGGGCACTGATGCCGGAGATCCGCACCGGGGGTATGGCGCGAATCATCAGTGGCGTCGATCGACGGCTAGTCGAATTCTGGAAACGATTAGAATGTTGGCGTCCCGTACGGAAGTCGAACCCCGACTGGTCGGGTTCGCCGCCGTGAAAGAGAAGCGACCTATTGTAATTCAAAGGAACTTAGCGGCATGGATAGCACTCTACCGCACTTTAAGGACTCACCGGAATGCTTATTGGACCCTTAATGGACGCGTGATTTCTCAGCACCCAACAATTCCCTAGTGGGCTATCTCTTAGTTGCTAATCTCATCAGAACGAACTCGGGAAATAGTGGCGGACCACGGGAGCTCCTTCAGAGAACGGACTTCAGCGAAAGTTTTTAATGAGGATGATGTCACTCTTCTGATTACCGCGCGAACAAGCCATCCATTTGCCGTCAAGCGAGAAATCAAAGTGGTGAATCTGATCGGCTTTGAAGTCTGTCAACTGCTTAGGTGGACCACCATCCAGCGCTTGAGTCCAAAGGTTGGAAACGCCGTTATCTGTTTCGGTGTAAATCAGCGCGCGGCCATCAGGTCGCCACCGCACTCGACGCAGTTCCGGGGATTTGAAGTCAATGGTCTTAATCACTGCGCCGGTATCAAATGTCAATATCGCCATTCGCCAGCTCTGGGCTTGTGGATCGAACACCACACAAACAATCAGCTTCCCATCAGGTGAAACGTCGGGCCACACGGCGTTCAGATTCGATAACGAGATCGGTTCACCACCATCCCTCGGGACCTTCCACAAATGATTCACCGCATTCTCAGGCGTGTCATAGACAATCCAACGGCTATCCGGTGACCAGCGGGGGATATGGTCGTCGCCGCTTGTCAGTTGCTTCAAACCGCTCCCATCGAGATTCATCCGCCATAAATGAGCGAGGTTTAGCAGATCGCCTTTTCGTTCTGATTTGAAAACAATGTATTGCCCGTCGGGCGCGACTGCCGGCGCCGCATCAACGTGATTGTCAGCCGTAAGTTGCTTTTGGCCGCTGCCATCGCTGTTCGTGATCCAAATGTCCTCAAAGCCGCCTGCCGTCGAGGTGTAGACAATCTTGCCATCGGGTGTCCAGGACAAACCATACGATCCATCTTCGCGATCGGCTCCTGACGTAACCTGTCGCGCTTTCGTCGTCTGTCCGGTCCCAGGTACGACCCAGATGGTTGAAAAGGTGACGCTTTTGGCCGTCACCAACGATGAACCGTCCGATGAAATGCTCAAACTGTTGGTGCCATGACCGTCAAGGTCATTCGTGATTCTGGTTGTCTGTCCGTCAGAGAGCTGCACCTTCCAAACTTGCGTAAGTCCACCCGACCCTTCCTTGGCTAAAAAAGTCAGCGTGGCGCCATCGCTGCTCCATACAACACGATAGACGCGTGCCCAACTCTTCGTCGTCAGCCGCGTAACAGCCCCGGTATTCGCGTCGGTGGCGAACAATGTGTAGATGTTGCCGTCGGATCTGGTGCGGCCGCCGCATGCAATCAATCGCCCATCAGGTGACCAGGCCGGCCCTTCCGCCGAAAATGATTCCGGCGTTGTTTTAACGGCCAGTACCCGCAAATCACTGCCATCAGCTTTTGTAGTAACCAATTCCGTACGATCGTTTGGGCCGCGTACGAAAGCCAGGCGGCTGCCGTCAGGCGCGATTCCAACGGGGCCGTCTATGCTGTCCAGAAGCCGCGTCGCTTCACCACCGGTTGTGGGTAATCGATACAAGACTCCTGAAGCATGCTCGCGGCCTTTTACGACGTAATAAATAAACGCTTCATCCGGAGAAAAGGTCGTGCCGATGAAGGTTGATTCCGCCGGCGACAGGAGTTGCACCGTGTTGCCGTTAGACACGTGCTTCATCCAGAGACTTTCGCGGCCGTTATCTCCGGTCATGCTGTATGCGACGTATTTGCCATCGAGCGAAAGATCGATCGCGCCAACATTTCCGCTTGCGGTAAGACGCGTAATCCGCATGGCCGGAGCCGTGGCGGGAATAGTTCGCGTCCGCCAAAGTCTTGAAGGTACGATTGCCGCAAAACCCAGGGCGAAGACCGCAATGGCTGCCAACGCAACAACCCAGCGCCCGTGCCGCTTCGCCTTAGCGAGATGAATTAGTGCGCTACTGTCGTTTGTATCACTCGCTATCCTGGCTTGGGTCGTTTCAGGTGGAAGATTGATGGTGGTCGAAACTGTCATCGTTGAGAACTCATCAACGTTTGGCCGCGCCGACAGATTCTGCTTTAAGCCGCGAAGATCTGCGAGCATCTCGTTTGCCGTTTGGTAGCGTTGCTCGCGATCCTTCTCGAGGGCTTTGGAAACTATCGAATCCAGTTGCAAAGGGGCATCGGGTTTCTGTTGTCGAAGCGAAGGTGTGCGTCGCTCAAGAATCGCGGCAATGCAATCGCTCGGAGTTTCGCCCGCGAACGGTGACCGGCCCGACAGCGTTTCATAGAGCATCACGCCGAGACTCCAGACATCGCTGCGCGCATCCACATCGACACCCCGAACCTGCTCAGGCGACATGTACGCCGTCGTTCCGAGAATCATCCCCGGGACCGTGGTCGCAGTGGTGACCAGCGCTTTTGTCGTGAGCGCGAGTTCTGGCGCGGCAACGGTGCTGGATTGTTTGGCAATACCGAAATCCAGAACTTTCACATAGCCTTCGCGCGACAACATGATGTTTTCGGGCTTGATGTCGCGATGCACGACACCCGATTCATGAGCGCGCACCAGAGCCTGAGCAACTTGCGATACGATGTCGATTGCCTGCTGGATGCTAAGAGTTGCTTGCTGCAATCGCTCGCGCAGCGTGACTCCGTCCACGTACTCCATGGCCATGAAGTTCTGGCCGTCGCTCTGACCGATTTCATGAATGACACAAATGTTTGGGTGGGTAAGCGTGGCAGCCAAACGCGCCTCGCGCCTAAACCTTTGTAGCCGGTCGTGCTGGTGGTTGAAATAAGCCGGAAGAATTTTCAGCGCGACGCGACGCGGCAGGTTTTCATCTTGCGCCAGATAAACTTCGCCCATGCCCCCCGTGCCAAGCAGCCGCACGATTCGGTAATGACCGATCAAATCGGCCGGCAATAACTGGGTTTGCGCCGCCAACGACTCAGCCGCGAGCGTCATTGCCGACTCGTTCAGAAAGTCGCCCGCTGAATTGTGAGAAGCGATTAACGATTCGACTTCCGCGCGCAGTTCTTCATCGGCGCATTCTTGCGCCAGAAAGTCGGCGCGCTCGTCGGCTTCCCGCGCCAGCGCGGCTTGCAATAACTCGTCAATATGTTGCCAGCGTTCCGGAGTCAAAATCGTGCGCAATTCCGTCGGAAAACTGAGACGACCACGGGGAAATGAACCACAACATGAAAGGGACGCGAGGGATTTTAGCCCACTAGAGTTTCAACTGTCATTCAGAAAAAGCGTTGCGGCGCGGCTTGGTTTCATTCATACCCCGGCGGTAACTTCGCGATACAACCAGGCGCGGGCACTACTCCAGTCACGCTTGATAGTGTTCGGCGAAACCTTTAATACCTCGGCAGCCTCGTCGATGCTTAGGCCGCCAAAGAAGCGCAACTCAACCACGCGGCTCTTGCGCGGATCGAACTCGGCTAGCTTGTTCAAGGCTTCATCCAATGCGACGAGTTCCGCGGAGCGATCGCGCGCCATTAAAACGGCCTCATCCAGTTCGATCCTCTGCATGCCGCCACCGCGCTTGGCATAAGCGTGGGCGCGAGCGTGATCTACGAGTATCCTGCGCATTACTTCGGCGGCGATTCCGAAAAAGTGCGAGCGGTTTTGCCAGCGCGCTTTTTGATCGACGAGCCGCAAGTACGCTTCGTTAACCAGCGCCGTCGTCTGCATGGTGTGATCGCTACGCTCGCCACTCATGAACCGGTGCGCCAGCCGATGTAATTCGGCATAGACGAGCGGCACCAGCTTTTCGTATGCGGTTTCGTCGCCTTCGCTCCAGGCGACGAGCAGGCCGGTCACTTCCTTATCTCCAGCAAGTCGGGTCATTGGCAAAGCGCCGTCGGCGCAAAAGGTTTACAGATCGGAATTCCTTTGATAGTCGCCTTGAGCCGAGATGCGGCCATTTTGCTCACGGCGGAAGTCATTTTAATCAGACCGTCGAAAACTTTAAATATTTCGCTGCTAGCCGTCAGACCTTCCAATTCTTGCATTTTCATTGCACGTGGGCCGATTGAACGCGACTTCTCGCGTTTGGTTCCGGAGGGACAACCAATGAAATCACGAAATGTCTTTACCAAACTAGCAATCATCATCGCCGGGGCTGCGCTGCTGGCAACCGCAGCATTCTGGCAAGCGGGCCGCGCGCGCGCCTTCGCTCCAAACATAGACCCGCCGACGTTCGGCATCGTCAGCATCGTCTCAGGCCAGGCTGTGCGCCTGAACGTCCTCTGCTCGCAGCACGGCGTGGGCGGTTTTCCGCCGGACCCCTGCCGCGGGGTCCTGATGTTTCACGACGCCGAGGGCGGCGACCTTCAGCGCGTGCCGTACGCGCTCATGCCCGGCCAGACGATGTCGCTGGAGCAGGGTTTCATGCAGGGCGGCTCGATTCATATGACCATCGGCCCGTGCATCATCCCCGCCCCTGACAACCGCGGGCGCGCTATCCCCTCGGTCGAGGTCTTCGACACGACGAGCGGCAAGTCGGAAATCGTGGTCATGCCCATCCCGCGCCTGAGCGAGATACAAGGCGGCTCCGGCGGCGGGCAGCCGGCGCCAAACGATACGACCGGGCCGTGACGCGCAGCTTGTTCGAGAAGTAGCGGACCAATGCCGCCACATTATCCAGATTTAGAAGAAGGGGCAGATTATGAAAACTCGAGACACGACAGTTAGAAATGTTCTGGTCTTGGCGATAACTGCGCTGCTGGCCACCGCCGTATTCCGGCAAGCACGTAACGTGAACGCTGCCGCTAGTCCTGACCTACCGCCCAATCATAGCCTTGAGACAATTCCGGTCGGCGGCACGCCCCGACATTACATCCTTTACGTACCGCCGAGTTATGACGGCCATAAGAAGCTGCCGCTCGTGCTCGTGCTACACGGGTTCAGCGGCACGGCGGCCTCAATGATCGGCACAACTCGGTTCAGTGAAAAGGCAGAGGCAGAAGGTTTCTTCGTCGCTTACCTTCAGGGCATGACAGTGGGTCCGGCTTCGCCATTTTACAATTGCGGCTGTCCCTCCGATCCCGCAGCCTGGAACACGGGCACGAATCCGGAATTCGACCTCACGGCCGACGATGTCGCGTTCGTGCGCGAGCTGGTGCTGCAACTGGAAGCAAATCTGCGCGTGGACGACCGGCGCGTGTATGCGGCTGGATTCTCAAGCGGCGCCGGCATGAGCCATCGGCTGGGTGCGGAGCTACCGAACCTGCTGGCCGGGATTGCTGTGGTCTCAGGCGCGATCGGCCTTCGTCCTGAAGCGAACGAGCCTGATGGTCCTTATCTCATGATACCGGATGCGACCGGGTCGATTCCGGTGATCATCTTTCATGGCATCGCTGATACGCATGTTCTCTACTACGGCGGCAAAGCGACTGAAGGGTCTGACCTGCTTGATGCGAAACCGGTGGCCGACGCAGTGAACTATTGGATTGAGGCCAACCGCTGTCAGGGAAAATCCGAGACTGTCACCAGCGCCGCCGGCAATGTAATCACCACGAGTTATGACGGCTGCTTTGCCAACAGCGATGTGGTCCTGAACACCATCGTCAACGGCGAACACGCCTGGCCGAACGAGACGCTTAACGGGATATCAGGTACCGATGCGGCTTGGGAGTTCTTCTCGAAGCACTCGCTGATCGCACCGCAGTAAGCGAAAAGATCACCGAGTAGAGGAGGAAAAGAAAAATGAAAGCCATTAGAATTTACTTGATCGTGTTCTGTGCGCTAGGACTATCGGGCGGCTCACTTCTGTTGAGTGCTGCGCCTTCGACAAACGCAATAACTGATAAGGACGTCGTGATTACCAACACGACCGCGAATCCGGTGCCCGTTGCCATACAAGGAACGGCGAGCGTCACTGGCAACGTCAATGTGGCGAACATGCCATGTCAAAATTGCGAATTCGCCAACCGTTCAGCTTAACAACTCAGCATCGAGCCCCTCTGCTGGTGCGCGATGTGGATAATCCGACGCGGCAAGCCTTCCAGAAGGACGTTACGTTCACTGTCGACCGAGGATTAACCGTCTGTAATGGGATTGCCCCAGTGCCAAGCGGGAAGCGCCTCGTGATTGAGTATGCATCCCTGGAAGCTCACCTGGACGGCGATGAGACAGTGCCGTTCGCAAGCCTTTTGCTGTTCTCACCGGGCGGTGGGCAGCCAATGTTTCAACTTGACGTTCAGCAAACCGCCGATCCTCGCGCTTACCGTGTCGCTCAACAACTTCGCATGTACTCAGATCCTGATCCTGATACGGTAGCGAATCACCCGATCAGTTTTTGCGTGCAGGTGGACGGTACTAGCGGCGGAAGCGCCAGCGTTACCGCGGGAATATCCGGGTATCTGGTGGATGTCCCCTAGAACTCGCAAGACTAACCGAACCCGACGCGCGGGCTGACCCTACGGCCCCGGCAAATGAGCACGTGCTTGCGTTTGCCAGCGCCAAACACCATTTCAGAGGAGAGCAGCATGCTTGAGAGAATGAGATTAATCGTGAAGTTCCGTCCCCGGGTTTTGTTCTCAATCGCTGCGGCGTTCGCCACTTTGTTCTTAACGTCGCCCGCTGTCAGCGCCCAAGGTACAGTGATGACGTGGACCGTCGATGGCGAGAAGCGCGCAGCGCTGGTCTTTTCGCCGGCGCCGACCACCAGCGCTATCAAACATCCAGTGGTCTTTGTCTTTCACGGCCATGGTGGCAACATGCAGGGCTTCTCTCAAAAGGCGCATCTCCAGACGATTTGGAAAGAAGCCATCATCGTGTACCCGCAGGGGTTGAAGGGGCGGCCGATGCCCCCTGATCCCCAGGGTCTGCGTCCGGGATGGGAATTCGAAGCCAATCAGACGGATGGGCACGTCGGCAACAAGGATCTGGATTTCTCCGACGTTATGCTCGCGACAATGAAGCAGAAATTTTCCGTGGATGATCAGCGCGTTTATTCGACCGGCTTCTCGAACGGCGCCATCTTCAGCTACTGCTCTGGGCTGAGCGTGGCAAGGTCATCGCCGCGATCGCGGCGTGCGCAGGTGTTTTGTGGGAGTCGGAGCATCTAACTCAGCCGCGCGCGCTTCTGGCCGTTGGAGGTAAGGCGGACACCACTCTCCCGTTCGATAAGCAACAGCAGACGATTGAGCTCGCGCGGACTGCTGACAACGCGACCGGGCAGGGCCAGTCATGCGGTCAGGACTGTACTTTTTATGCATCAACGTCACAAACGCCCGTCAAGACCTTCATTCATTCCGGCGGGCACGTGTATCCACCATGGTTGCCCGCTGAGACAGTTAAGTTCTTCAAAGCACACAAGCACCCATAGCGGCAGACTAAACCTGCGCGCTGGGCTGCGGTAGTTGACTGGCGTGAGTAGATCGTCGGGTGATCGGTTTGACGCGAAATTCACAACAAGCTAGCGGCGAAATGGTTGGATCATTGTAGTGCCTTAGTTGGCGTCGTGTACGGGAGTCGAACCCGCGCCGGTGCCGCGGGCTTGGCACTTCGTAAGGAATCGGTGCGTCTCGAATCTTTGCCTTGGCGCGCACAATGCGCTGCGCCAGCGTACGCGGAGTGATGAGGAAGCCGCGTGCTATCTCCTCGGTTGTCAGCCCGCACACCTCACGCAAGGTGAGCGCAACGCGCGCTTCCGGCGGGAGAGCTGGATGACAGCACGTAAACATCAGACGCAGCCGATCATCTTCAAAGGCATCCTCAAGATGGTCCTCTTCATTGGACCTTGCATCTGCATTGGATTTTTCGAGCGAACTCAATTGCGCTTCGAGATTTCGCGCGAGCTCGTCTTGAGACGCATCAAATCTTGCCCGTCGGCGCAGAGTATCAATGGCTTTGAATCGGGCCGTCGAAATCAACCAGGGTCGCGGGTTGCCGGGTACTCCACTCCGCGGCCACAGGCTCAGCGCAGCCGCAAAGGCTTCGTGCATCGCCTCCTCGGCAAGATCAAAATCACCGAGCAAGCGGATCAGCGTTTCCAGGATTCGTCCCGAATCCACGCGATAAAGGGAGTCGAGTTGTTCGCGTATCTGCGTATGTATCTGCTCTGGGGAACGCTCTGACATGGCGACGACCGTAGCAAACCAGCTAGCCGGAATCAATTTGGCGAACTGCGGAGCGATGCAAAAGTGATCGATGCAAAGTGCCGGAGGTCATGACTGTGAAGTCTGTACAACAGAAAGTTGCTCAGTTGACTCAAAATCGCAATGTACTCATTTGAGCTTTGCACAAGCCGGAACACTACCGCTATGCTCTGGAGTCACGAGCAATCCGGCAGTTGAACCACAAAAGCGAGATGGTCAGAATTAGGCTTCGGGGATATGGAGGTTACCGCCGCAGGACTGCGGTAACATGCCGCCTCTCTAATCAGCAAACGTAGGATTCTACGAGGGATAGATTCGCACTGTGGCCACAACCATCTACAGAAAGGTCCATTAAGAAACGTTTCATTTGCTTGATGTCAGTTGAGATCGCGAAAATGCTGAGGAAATTGGCGTCCCGTACGGGAGTCGAACCCGTGTCGCCGCCGTGAAAGGGCGGTGTCCTAGGCCACTAGACGAACGGGACGCATATGGTGAACTGCTGGAGGATCACTGCAAGCTGTTTAAGTTAACGTACGCCTTTCAATGGTGTCAAACGCACGCCTGTTGATGAATTCTTTCCCGTTAAAATTTCTCCGGTGCAAAATATTTTCCTCTCAGCACCGTAACTTTTCCACGCCAGCCGGTAATAAGTAATAAGCCTTCAACGAAAAAGTTTTATCCAGGTCGGAGGCAGCGATCACGTAACAAGCACCCAGCCGGCTGCCCGGCTGGGGACCCCGTATCAGTCTGCCTCGAAGGTGAAAGTCTGTCTTCCCTTGTCCCCTTTGGCATTGCGTCTCCCCGCTTCCTACTACAAACGGAGGTTTCCATGAAAAGATGCAACGCCTGCGAGTTTCACCTGACCATAATCGACCACGCGAGCTTGCCGGAGCGCCTGGCAAGAGAGCTTCGTTTCTTTGTCCAGCAACTGAAGCGAGCCTGGCCGGCTTTGAAACGCGATCCAGTTGGATTTGGCGGACGCGCGGTTTTAGAGGCCGGGCTGCGGTTACGGCGTGCGCTCGCTGCGCCAAACTTGCCTGCAGCGCTTACCACCGCGCTGTTCGTAGTGTTGTCGGCTGTGATGATCCTTATGCTTAGCGGCAGTGTGGCGAAGGAAAGGGTCGTGCGAACTGTTAATGCGGCAGAAGAGTCGGTGCGGATCGTTCGGTTCCTGCCGGAACCGGACCCGGCCCCTGAGGGCAAGGGCATAGGCGC
The DNA here is from genome assembly GCA_036507195.1 of Pyrinomonadaceae bacterium. Lineage (GTDB taxonomy): Bacteria > Acidobacteriota > Blastocatellia > Pyrinomonadales > Pyrinomonadaceae > PSRF01. The sequence goes on from DASXQM010000129.1 coordinate 15,594, forward strand.
GGGAACACAAGGACGAGTAGGTCTTGCTGGGGGCAGAGGAGAGGGTTCAGCGCCTAAGCCCAGGAAATCCACCGGTGGCGGTTCTGGTGGACAGGGCGATCCACTGCCGGCGCAGGTGGGCAAGGTGCCGCAACCGTCCGACATACCGGCTCCTATCCCGCAGTTTCCTCCGGTTCAAAAACAAACGCTGGCAGTTGCCGGCATTGATATTGATCCGGCGTTGTGGAAGAACCTGCCAATGGCAAATTATGGCGACCCGCGATCGAAATCGTCAGCGCCCTCGAATGGACCAGGCACTGGTGGTGGAATGGGAACGGTGAACGGCACCGGCATTGGTGAGGGAAGTGGTCCAGGGTTTGGCCCGGGTCAGGATGGCAACATCGGCGGTGGCCCGAAGGGGCTGGGTTGCTGCGGATCAGGCGGCAGTCAGGGAAACAATATTGAAGACCCTGATCGAGTTTATCCGCCGCCGCAGGTAACAGAGCGTGCTCGAGTGCTCGCGAAGCCAGAACCACAGTACACCGAAGACGCGCGCCGGAATCAGATCACGGGCAGTGTCGTGTTGCGTGTCGTGTTTTCGCGCACTGGCGAAGTGACAAACATTCGCGCCATTAATGCGCTGCCTTTTGGTTTGACTGAAAGGGCCATAGCAGCAGCCCGGCAGATCCGATTTCGCCCGGCGACAAAAGATGGGCGAGCGGTAAACGTCTACATGCAGTTGGAATACAATTTTAATCTTTATTGAAAAGGTCTCTATTAAAAACGGTCTTTGTTTTGGAGTGCGGCGACCAGTCGCCGCTGTGGTCGGCTGCGACTAGTCGCAGCCTTTGGCGAGTTGGCATTCATGCAGAGGCTTGCGGCGTCAAGCCGCCACTGACCAAAGCGCTGACAGGTCAGCGCACTCCAAAACAAAAACTAAAACTTTTGTAGCCATCGCAAAAGCGACAGCCGGCATCAATCTGTTAGTCAACTGCAAGCTCTCCCTCTTTTCGCGTTCTATCCCCAGAGCAATCGGGAACAGAGGCTGAGGTTAGGGTATCTAATTAACCTCGGGAAACCGTTCAACCGTTAGGTCGTGTCAACAACACGAACTGACTCACTCGGAGTGTGTTTTTAGGAGGAGATTATGCAGCCGAAGTTCTTTCTCAAATTTCTTTCGGTACTCGCAAGCTCAGCCGCCCTGATTGTCGCCTTCG
>DASXQM010000130.1:0-13287 GCA_036507195.1 Pyrinomonadaceae bacterium
CGTGCTTGCGTCGCTGCTCGCAATTTGGAACTTCGCCGGCACCGACATTCTGTGGCGCACGGTAGCCACCTGCGCAGTCATCGGCAGCGGTACCGTCGCCTTCTACTGGGTTAATGTACTCTTCGGCAATACCTTGGAATAGAACGTTCTAATGCAAACTGTGGAAATATGCGGCAGGGCAGAGCTGTATTCCGGGTTCAACATCCCCATGATGACAAAGCGGTAGCCGGCATTCATCGGCCTTAGATTCAGCCATCACACCTACGTCAAACGGCAGAGTTCAGGAGCCCAATGAGTACCAGGGGTGGCTCGCTTCCTCTTGTGGGCGGCGCGTTTGGCTGTTTCCGTTGTTCCCGTTATTTGTTGCTTCGTGCCCGTTCAACAGACGCTCATAGAAATCGGTTAGCAAAGGCAGGACGACGCGGGGCGTGAAGAGTTGTTCGTACTGTTCCCGCGCGGCGAGCCCCATCGTTTGGCGCAACGCTGCATCGCCCGCCAACCTTGACATGGCAGCCCCCAGCGCTTTCACGTCATTCGGTGGAACCAGAATCCCTACCTTTTCGCTCACGACATCCGGGATGCCGCCCACCGCGGTGGCGATGATTGGCTTCGCATGCGCCATGGCCTCGATGATCGCGTTGGGCGTGCCTTCGGTGAGTGAAGGCAGGACGAAGACATCAATGCCCTGCATGAACTGGCTTCTCTCTTTCAAGGTCGTATAGACCCCGACAAGCCGACCTTTCCTTTCCAGTCCCAGTTTGCGGAGCGTGCGGACAATCTCCTGTCGCTGCGACCCGGCACCGGCGATTGTTAGTTCAATACTCGACCGCTCGTGGTGCGCGATGGCAAAAGCCTCAATGAGCTGGAGCGGCCCTTTCAGGTGTTCGAGCCGCGCGGCGAAACCAAACCGGATTGACGACGACTCGGAGCCATGCGCCGTCGCGCCATTGGTCCCGTCCTGCGAAATGAGCGGAAGCACCCAGGCAGGAGCGAGATGCGGCAGCGCGCGGCCGATCTCCTGCTTGAGCAGAGGCGAGAGGGCTGCGACCCGGGCGCACAGCGGTAGCACCGAGACAAACCGCTCGTATACCTCTTCGAAGCCAGGCGGATGGAAGGGGATACCGACCTCCTGGTAAACCACGGGAACACCGGTCGTGTGCGCGGCCCGGATGAGCATCACCGCACCAGGATCAGGCGTAAAGACGTGGAGCACGTCGGGCCGCGTTCGCCTCAGATACTCGCAGCAACTATCGTGATAGCGCTGCATCAGATCGAAGACGAGTTTCCGTGAGTTGGTGCGAATGAGCTGGCTGGCAGGCGATAACACTTTCATCGCGCCGATCGCGAACTTGCGCCCTGCCGCAAGCGAGGCACTGAAGGCTGGCGACGCCAGCGTGCTCACTGGCACTCCGCCAGCGCGGAGCCGTGCCACCAAAGGGTCGCCGGTCGCCGGCGGGTGCACAAGCAACATTCCCGTGGAGTGGCCGGCGGCTTTCAGTTCGACGGCATAAGTGACGGCAATCTCGTCAGCGCCGCTGATGGGCCCAGCGAAACTGTTCTTGCAGAAAATGATCTTCATCGATGCTGATAAACCGACTGATCGGCGTTCCCGTTAACCCTCAATTGTTCCACGGCACGGATGGTCTCCGTGTATCGAACCTGAATAAGATGCCGAAGTTTCCTGGGCTTGTCCAACTATGGTACGCAGCAGGCGCAACCTGCTCCGTTTTCGCAGCAGCCGCAACACTACCAAAGGACAAAGATGCGCTAGGGTCAAAACATTATTTGCCGCCCGAGTAATGTCGCCGATTCGCAAAGCGCTCCTCGCATCGGAGAGGACGTGTGCAGCCAGGGGCGCAGAAAACTTCTGCCAAGCTGCTCGCCTCATCTTAGATTGAGCATTTGCAGCCCGGGGAAGCTTCATCCACGAACGTCGGAATTGTCGAACAGCCTGTGAAACCATGTAGGCAGCCTGCGACGTGCCCTGCCCAGAGATTGGCGTGGAGCGGCGCCAGATCATAACCGGCCTTTCTAAGGCGATAATCGGATAAAGCTCAGCAATGCGTATCCAAAGGTCCCAGTCGTCAAGCCCGGGCAAATCACCATCCAGAAGTCCGATGCGGTTCAGACATGAACGGCGAAAAACTGCGCTGCCACAGGGAATGAAATTCTGGGCCAGGAGATCCCAAAAAGCGTCTCCCTGCGCACATACAACCGGATAAATCTCGTTCGTCGGTTTGCACGACTCATCTCCTAAAAATGCCTGGCCGAAAATTAGTCCGGCTTCCTTGTCTGCTTCGAGAAGTTTGACCTGCTCATCCAAAGAATCCGGCAAGCGCAGGTCGTCATCATCAAGAAAGGTTACATATTCTCCACAACTTGCAAGCAGTCCAACGTTGCGTGCACCGGCAACTCCCTGATTGCGCTCCACGCGCACGTACTTGATTTCACGAAGAGTTGTACACACACTGGCAGTCTCATCGGTAGAGGCATCATCAACCACGATGACTTCGATATTCGTCCCGGCAGCATGCGCGCTTTCGACCGCCCGAGTGAGAAGATGCGGACGATTATGCGTAGGAATAATGATGCTGGTCAGCGACATCGAAGGGTACCAACTCAAACCGGAAAGAGGAGCGTCCAAATAAGCTGTTTAGGAAAAGCTGATATTAAATCAGCAGAGACTTGACCACTTACCGTTCCACAGTTTCTTGCGACGCCTAATTGTGGGCCATTCTTCCTACCAATTTTCTCGCGACGCTGGGACGGAATGCGCGCAATGGGTTCAAGCGCAAGGCAGTCAAAATGTTCGCGGCCGCGAAACCGAAGGCTCTCTCTGGCAATTGCTTCGCAGCATCCCAAAGCAAAGTGTCTGCAACTCGATTAATTGTGCGTCTGCGCGTTGCCTGGCGCCGGAATTTCGGAGCCGACATCACCCGAGGCAAACGGAAAAGCTGCAATTGATGGCGAACTGCGTCGGAAAGCTGCGCGGCCTGCGCCGACGACCCCTGCCCGGAGACTGGCGTCGGCCTCCTATACACTCCTACGGGGTGTTCCATAATCATCACTGGATACAACTCGGCGATGCGCACCAGAATGTCCCAATCGTCTATCCCGCGCAGCCGACGATTGAGCAGTCCGACACGCAGGAAGCATTCTTTCCGAATGAGAACGCCTAAAGCCATCATGGGTAAATCAAGTTCCAGGAGTTGCCAGAAGACATCTCCCCCGGCAGCACCTGGAGATAAAATCTCTCCCGTTAGACGGTAATCCTGATCCGCAATGAGCGTCGCGCCACAAACCAAGCCTGAGTCCGGGTTGGCTGCGAGTGCTTCCCTTTGCAAATCCAGCGAGCCCGGCAAACGCAGATCATCATCATCAAGAAAGGCTATGAATTCCGACGAGCTTGCCAGGATTCCAACATTACGTGCTCCGGCTACGCCCTGATTGCGCTCCAGTCGAATATACTTGATGCCTGCGAGTTTACGGCAGACCAACGCCGTCTCATCTATCGAACCATCATCGACAACTATGATTTCCACGTCCGTTCCTGCGGCACGCGCGCTCTCAACTGCGCGAGGGAGCAGGTGCGGCCGGTTGTGCGTCGGAATGATGATGCTTGCGCCTGGCATGTCGTTAGGTGAGTTTAGCTGAAGGGCTTCAAGAAAGCTCCTTGAAACTACCTTGCTTTGCCAGCTAATCATTTGCAGGTCATTCTTCCTGGACACTCAGTGTGAATCTATTGTCAAAAGCATTTGAAAGGCAAGCTCAACGTCATTGTGTCACCATTTGTAAGTTTGATGTCATCATTGAGATATCCCTAGTTAGCCAATACTGCTTGTCCAGTTCGGCAAAGCGCAATTCATAACGGCCGCACGCGGCCGTGACTGGAGGGTTCCCGTGCATGTTGATGCTCACGCCTATTTCTCGACTTGATTATTGATCGAGTAGCACAATAACCTTCAAAAAGGAGCTGGCATGCGCATTCATGGCCTATGCCTCGTAAAGAACGAAGCCGACATCTTGCGTCAGAGTTTGCAGGCTGCTCGCGCCTGGTGTGACGCTATTTACGTCTTCGACAACGGCAGCACCGATGGCACTTGGGAATTGGTGCAGGACCTCGCTCGTGATTACCCCGCAATAGTCCCGTGGAAGCAAGCGGCTGTGCCCTTTCGTGATGGACTTCGCGCGGATATTTTCCACGCCTTCGCCAAGCGCGCGCAGCCGGGTGACTGGTGGGTGCGGCTGGACGCTGATGAGTTCTACATTGACGATCCCCGGCAATTTCTCCGCCGCGTGCCGGCCTCCACCGGCTGCGTCTGGTTCGCTGTGGTCTCTTACTACTTCAGCACAGAAGAAGCGCGACGGTATCATGCTAATCCGAGTCAATTCGCCGATGAGGTGCCGATTACGGAGAAGTGCCGCCACTACTTCACTCACTGGAGTGAAGTTCGCTTCGTTCGACATGAAGCAATGGAGCCTTGGCACGACAGAAAGAACTGGCCTGAGAAAGTGCTTACGGGCCGCGTCCGTTCACATCCAAAGCGTATCCGTTGCCGTCACTTCCCGTATCGATCGCCCGCGCAAATTGAGCGCCGAATTGCGACGCGGGCGCCTACCGCGCTGAGCGGGACTTCATTTCGTCATGAAGCTGTGAAGAATTGGCGGGCCAGTGTCGAGCTACTCGCCACGCAACAACGTCGTTGGCCGTATTTTGAGTTTGTGACGGATAGAGACGAGATGGAATGGGGATGGGAGAGCCGCGTGATCGACGCCTCGCACCTCGTCTTCGATGCTCACGATGGTCGGTTCGTCCTCAACGAGCACCTGATGCCGCCCATCCCGGATTTCAGGCGATCGCTGCTACGGCGATTCGTCTCGAACCGATTCACGCGATCGATTCGCCGGCTTCTCAGTCGTTCTTAATCGGGTTAATTCCTTGAGGAGTATAACCATGGCGAACAATAAGGAGATGCGCGCCGGCGCGGCGACGAATCCACTGGGTAATCGCGTGCATTGGAGTGATATAGCCGGTTGGTTTCAATGGCGATTCGCTCAGGAAGCTGCGGTCCGGTATTTTCCTGAAGGCAGTTGTTTCGTCGAAGTTGGAACGTATCTCGGGCGGAGCCTATGCTCGCTGGGAGAAGTCGTCCAGCAAAGCGGCAAGACTTTTACCGTGATCGGCATCGACACATGTCGTGGCAGCGGTCCTGAAGGCTATCGAAACAAGGACTACCACGGCGCGGCGGTGGTCCAAGGTGGCGGGACGTTTGCCGGTGCGCTGCACAAGAATGTCCTAGATTGCGGATACGGGGACACGATTCAACTCATAATCGCCGATTCCGTGGCCGCCTCCCGGCTCTTCAGCGACGAGTCGATTGATTGGGTTCACTTGGACGCGCGCCACGACTACGCCAGCGTGAAGGCGGACATTCAGGCGTGGCTGCCGAAAGTTAAGCGCGGCGGTTGGCTGTCCGGCGACGATTACGACCAGCTCAAATGGCCTGAAGTCGTGAAGGCTGTTAACGATCTCCTGCCCGGAGCGAAGGAGTGGTCGACTCAACAATGGCGCTGGATCGTCGCGTGAGCCCGAAACCTGAGTCACACCTTCTTCGGCCCTCCGCCCTCGTGTTGAATCAAAGCTCCGATAGTCGAGAGGGCTTCGTAGTCGACGCTCCAACCGGCGCGTGCGGCCGCGAGGCCGATCACTCCTCCTTCTCCTGAGTAAACGCCGCGACTTTGCAGAAAGTCCGCGCCAACCGACCATGCTTCGAAGAAGCGGGATTCGCGTCCATCCTTAGTGACGGCGACGCATGTTTCCTGACACCATCGCGCGGCGTGCAGGATGGCGGCATCGCCGGTGAGATGTCGGGCCAACTCCACAAAGACGGGCATCCGCCACGATCCGCACGTTTCCAGATGCTCCGCGATGCTCCTGCGCACGACCGGAAGCACGGCGAGACCGGACGGGAAGACCCGCAGCCGAGGAAGCTTGGCGATGCGCGAGTCTGCGTCAACGTAGACAGCGGTGTCGAAGTCTTCGAGCGCGGCGAGCAGGGCGAAGCGCTTGTCGTGATAGGCCGCGGCGCCGCGTCCGTCTCCAGTCGGCGGTAGGAGTTTCAGATAGTCCGCGGCCATCGGACCAGTCGGCATGTGTCGGATAGCTCGAACGGGCAGACCAGCAAAGTCATCCGGCTCGTCAGTCAATACAATCCACGGTACCGTCGTCGCGTCAGCACAAAGGAGTCGTGCTCTTCGACGATACGGTGCATGAATGGCAAGTGTGCAGAAGGAGATGGTCACTGGTAGTTGCGAAGACGACTCGTTGCGTCTCTGCGCGTTACGCGTTAGTCAGCGGAAGTTATAACACATCAATTTCCCCCGCGAACGCGAAACAAGGCCCCCTAGTGTTTCACCATTTCGCGCAAAAAGAGCGGCGGCAAGCCCGGCTTCCTAACCTCGAGCTGACCAGAGTTAAGGAATGATCGCCGCCGGTAAGGCTCTCAAGGTGAAGGCAATCGCGCAAGTCTAAGAGTCTCGAGGTCGGGAAGGCGGGCTTGCCCCCGCTCTTTAGTGGGCCTAACACATTTTTTGTACAAAGACAGCCGATGCTGTGGGTCTTTCGCGCGAATTGTAATCAGTTTAAGATGTGGGAAAACCGATTCAATATCTTCAGTCCAAAATACCGTGATGACGACGTTGACAAAAATTGCGAGCGACCGAATAAACTTCTTCGACTTTCGAAGTTATTCCCCAGAATATGTCGGCCAGTTGGCTTCTCAATTTCAAACGGCTGAGCCTTTTCCACACGTCGTTTTTGAAAACTTTCTCAATCTTAGACCGGATGAAATGGCCGGAGTTTATCCTGCGCCGGAATGGCCTCACTGGAACAAGCGAAACGATTACTACCAGTCCGGCAAGATGTATTGCCGCGACACTGATATCCTGCCGCCGCTGATTTCTTCAATGTTCTACGAACTCTCGTCCCCACCATTCCTTGGGCTTTTAGAATCAGTCACTGGGATCCACAAACTTATACCTGATCCTTATTACGAAGGAGGGGGTCTTCATTGCAGCCGGCCCGGTGGTATTCTCGCGCCGCATACGGACTATCACTATTACGACCGGCTCGGACTATTTCGCCGCATCAACTTGCTGCTCTACTTGAACCCCGTTTGGGAGGAAAGCTTTGGAGGTTGTCTCGAGCTTTGGGAAAAAGGGTCTAAGAAGCCGACAAAACTAATCATTCCTAAGTGGGGGACGTGCGTAATATTCCGCACTGATGATCGCTCCATCCACGGGTTTTCAACGCCGGTGACGAAAGATTTTTGGCGCTGCTCGATCGCACTCTATTATTACAGCAGCCAGGAAACTGCGCTCTTTAGTGGCGACACGAACGTATATTGGCAGCAGCACGGTAGCCAGACCGGTATTGATCGACTGCGAATACTTTTGTATAGAGTACTCACACGAGCCGCGCGCAAGCTATCACAAATGGCACATCAGGCGAACCCGAACAAAGAGTCACGTTAAGGATCATGCTGACCTCGCCAACAGATTCTCGCTCGGTGGCAGCCGAAGCAAACATCCCAAACGTAGGGTTTGTGGCTTGCATCGAGGGTGGAGTACTGGAGGCTCAGGCGCTTCTTCTTTTCGAGAGCATTCGGCGTTATGCGGGACGCTTTCGCGACTGCGCTATCTATGCGCTGTCACCCCGTTCCGGGCATAGTATTTCCGAAAGCGCCCTAGATGAGCTCGACGAGTTGAGGGTTAACTACATTGATGTAATTCTTAACACTGAATGTCGAGAGTATGGTTCTGCGAATCGAGTTGCGGCAGCAGCGTACATAGAAGAGGTGTACCCTCATGAGACGCTTGTCATCCTTGACAGCGACACGTTGTTTCTGCGTGAGCCGGATAGAATTCTGCTGCCACCGGATGTTGATGTGGCGATACGTCCGGTGGATCTCAAAGGAATGTGTACCGATGGACCAGCCGACCCGTTCGATAGTTATTGGCGAGATCTTTGTCGCTGTTGCGGGGTGGACTATGAGGAAATTCCCTGGATCGAGTCATTCGTAGATCACCACCGAATTAAGGCAAGCTACAACGCCGGCCTCGTCATTGTGCGCCGAAAGATCGGAATATTGCGGCAATGGGCCGATTTTTTCTTTGCTTCCGTCCGAGGGCGGCTGACTCCTTACTCTGAGGATCGCCGCTTCCGTAGCGGGGCCGGTTGGATAGACTCCGCCGCCAGTAGGCTGTGGGGATCGAATCAGGCAGCGCTGTCGCTAGCGATCTGGAGCAATACTCGACGAGTTCAAGAGCTACCGCCAACCTATAATTATCCGCTACACCTCCACAGTCAGATCGATGCGGCGACAGCTAATGCGGTATTTCCGGATCTAGTGCACGTTCACTATCACTGGCTGCTCGAAGAAGAGTCCACTCGGAATCCGCTCTTCGATTCAGCGGGACCGCTGTCGTCGCGCCAACACGACTGGTTACGCTCGACTACATCCGAGCGATTGCGCGAACAGGATGCCTCCAGCCGGAATCCGGACCCTTCGGTCACAAATTTAGATCTGATCGGCGGGGCTGATGATCCCGGCGCAGCAGGTGCTCCCGCTCCCTCTCCGATCTGTATCGCTGGGATGCATCGTTCGGGAACTTCGATGGTCGCAAGGGTCCTGCAGGCCTGTGCGTTGTTCCTTGGTCCCGATGAGGAATTCATGCCACCATCTGTCGCTAACCCGGAAGGCTACTGGGAGAACATGCGTTTTGTGAAGATCAATGAACTCATCATGGCTCAATTCGGCGGGTGGTGGGGTAATCCACCCTCGTTCCCCGCGCGTTGGGAATTTACGCCTGAGGTTGATTCTTTGTTTGGAGAGGCTGAAGAACTGGTCGGGCGATTCCGCGGCCACAACTGTTGGGGCTGGAAAGATCCGCGTAATTCGCTGACGATGCCTTTTTGGCGACGACTCATCCCTGACTTGAAGGTTGTCGTCTGCGTAAGAAATCCTTTAGAGGTGGCCCGTTCAATCCTGGTGCGCGGCGATCCAACAAGCGCATCACTGTTTCAGTTATGGTTGACTTACTACCGCCAACTCCTCTCGGCAGTACCGCCGACACACCGCATCGTCACGCATTATCAATCCTATTTCAAAAACGCTCGTGCGGAAGTACAGCGGGTTTCGGGCTGGCTCGATCTCCAGGTCTCGGACGAAGCTGTGGACCGCGCCTGTGACGATGTCTCTGCTAGTTTGCGCCACCATCATGTAACGACAGCCGACTTGGTTGCGGCGGACGTGCCCGATGAAGTTCTCCGCTTGTACTTGAGCCTTTGTGTCGAAGCAGGGCCAGTCTACCAACAGGTCCGGGAGCATGAACGGGTGGCCGAGCTCGAACAAACGGCTGCCACTGCCTCCGCGCCGGAAACGTATTCCTCCAAGCTCCACCTTATACAAATAGAAAGATTACATTTCCTTGAAAGTGAAATAGCTAGACATCACCCGGCCTCGCTCAATGCGACGATTGCAGCGCACAAATCAGACCTATCCTTTCTCAGACTGCTTATTCGGCCGCGCGACGCTCTGCGAGCGGTGAAGATACGCCTACGGTCGAGGTAGTAACACCGTTAGATCTAACAATTGCCGGGGTAGGCGCTTGCTTCCTCCCTCAAACTCGGACGGCTTCTTGCTGGGCGATTCGCCATTGAAACCAGCCGGCTATATCACGCCAGTTCATGCGACCACCGAGTGGGCTCGTCGCGGCGCTGGCGCGCATCTCCTTTTTGTTCGCCATGGTATGCTCCTGCAAGCTCCTTATACTGAAGGCGGAATCTATTTAGAACAGTTGCGAATGGCTCACGCAGAAGTGCGAAGCAGGCTCGAACAGCTCAGCCAAAAACCTCCCTTTGAGGCATAGCCTCAAAAAGAATAAAGAGTAGGCTGCGGAAAGGCGAAGCCTTTCCGCACTGTGCGGCGGCAAAGCCGCTTTGGTGAATTGAGTGGCGTAGCGGAAGTGCAGAACTCTTTCCGCACTGTGCGACAGCCAAGCTACGGAGTTGCTGCAGGCGAAGGCGAAGGCGGCGGCTTGTTGAATTTCGTTTCGTCAACCGGCACGTTGAGTTTGATTTCAGTAAACTTCCGCGTCGAGTTATAGAACGAGTCGATGGAAGAGATGCGAATTGTAAATGGCAGCTTCATCCCATCAACATCGCGGTAGTCTTCGAAGTCGACCTGTTCGGGAATTATTCCAACCATGGTCGACGTGGTTGTAATTCGACGCAACAGCAGACCAGTCTGAGAGTCAAAAAATAATCGTTCTCCCTTGCCATTAACTTCCAACCCTCGCAAAACGTAAACATCCTTGCCGTCAATCTTGTCTTTGCCGCCAAAGCTCAATCGCGTGAACTGCCCCTGTAGCTTGATGTCTTTAAAAAGGTCCGGGTACCGTTTCAGATAGAAGAGCTCGACGTCTTCCAGATCACGAATGCCGCGACTGCTTTTTTCCCAGGCTGTCTGGCCATTGAACCCTCTTTCAATGACACCTTGCTTGGGCGTGTTAAGGACGGTGTAGATTCTGTCAGGCGCAGTCTGGTAGACCTCGTAACCCAGAGTGACCCCGTCCCGGGTCAGCCAGGTACCCTTCATTGATCGTGTTTTCAATTTTTCAATCGCGGCGCTGCCGCCGAGCGCTTCCGTATATTTGGCCAAAATCTGGTCAGCGGTGGGGGGCGTTTCCTTCGTCACTGTTTCAGCACTTTCGGCGAAAGGAGTGGGTGCGGCAATCGGTAACTGAGGAACGCGAACGGGCTCGTTCCGGCCGCGATGACACGTAAAACAACCGACGGCCGGGGTTCCCTTAAAGTTTGCTTTATTGATCCCCTGCACCATCTTGATCATTTCACGTGCTGTTCTCTTTTCCGGTTTCTCGTCCGAAACAAAGTCCCACTTGCCTTCTTTGTTTACGTGGCAAAAGGTGCATTTGACGCCGAGCGAAGAGCCCATGTAATTCATTACCGGAATCAGTTGCGACTCCGGCAAGCCGGTAAGCACATGAATGTTTTTCTGGACTAGTTCTACCGTCTTTTCCGGCGGTGGAGCTTGTGTGGTAGGCGCGGTTCGCAGACCCGGCGTGGCTTGCAGAGGAGCAGATACGCGTCTGGCTTCGACCGATCCGACAATGCCTACGCAGGCGACTGCCGGCAGCGAGACGCAGAGCAGAAGGATACGAGGTCGGGTAAAGATTGCGTTTATGTTTTTCAATGCAAACCTTTCTTATCAGAACCCAGAGCGGTAGCGACGGGGTCCTGAATTCCCGATCATTAGAACCATTCGCTACCGCTCCCGGTTCTGATTACTGCGCGTGCGCGCCAGATCCGAAAAGACTGGAAGATGTTCTGTTAAATCGATAGCTTGAGACTAGAGCGAATCGCCGGCGGCTGTGGCACGCACAGGCTTTTGATTTCCGGTTGCCGTGGTGCTTGGGTGCGGCTTCTGCGGCACAAGAGCTTCCAGGGTCTTATATATCTGCAGGTAAATCTGCGTCTCGCGCGGAATGAGCGTGCGCCAGGAAACTCCACCGCGCCTGATATAGAGCGGCAAGCGGGCGGCATTTGAATTGTAACCGGCAGCGAGCAATTCCGTTTGCGTGGCCAGCTTTGCGCTCAGCGCATACTGCACGTCCTCATTCGCCGCGAGATCATTCCACGTATCCTGCATGTAGAGAAGCATTGCCTGAAGCGCATTCCCGTGATTTCGCATGCCAACAACGAAGTCTGGTATCAGGCCAACGCCAGGATGGCGCTGTCTCACGAGGTTATAAGCCCACGGAATCATCTGCACCATCCCACCGGCCCCCGCCGAACTGACTGAGTAACGATAAGTGTCGGGTTCGTTCAAGGCGAAAAGCGAATATATCTCGTCAAACAGCGCCAGTCGATTTTCCAGCCGAAAGCGATCGTGGTCTACGTGTTCCACCAGGCAAAGACGCTCGGCTACATCGATGATCTGCGGCGAAATAAAATTTCCCTTCTCGCCTAAACGCTTCGCGGCCAGATCGATCATGCTGCGTATGTAGGCACGCCCGGAGCGCGATAAGTCGGGCGACAGCAAAGCGGGATGTGCTGACGTGTAGTAAGCCATCTCGCGAAACACTCCGCGCTTCTCAATGGGAAATTCAACTACCAGCGGCACCAAAGAACGTCCCTGCCCGTCGAAAATTGCTACAGCCGTGTTGACGCCATTTGCCCGCACGATGCGAATGCTCAGTGGCATACCCTCTAAGCTCGTCACCGTCAATTCCGAGCCCTTAGTCAAAAACGTCTCCTTGTAGAGCGTCACTAAATGAATACGGGAAGTGTTGCGATCCAAAGCTGCGAGAGTAACAAGCTCAATTGAGGGCGAACTCATCGCGGTCTGCAATGGTCGTGATTTCAGAAGACGCTCCGCTTCGGTGATTCGCGCTTGAATCTGAGGTGGCGGCATAAGCAGCGACTCCGCTGCCGCCGGTTCAGCGCGCCGCTCGGTGGCGGCCGGGCCAGCAACCTGTGGCCGAACTTCCGGCTTACTCCCAACAACTATTCCCGGCGGCAACGCCTGTTCAGTGCTTTCCGGCTCGCCGACAGTGCTTTTTTCTGGCGCAGGGGGCTGGCCCGCCGTGGGCGCCGGCGAAATCACGCGCGGCCGCGTTTCTTGACCGGGTGAAGGGCTTTGAGTTGGGGTTGGTGGCGTTTGTGCTCGGGCGCCTGCCGCTAGGAAGACAATGACAAGTAATGCTGCGAGGGAAGTTCTTTTCATAGACAAATACCGGACTGTTCACCCTTGTCTGGGGAAACAAGTGCCGTTTAGATTCACCGATGCCCATCTCGGTTGTCAATAAGTTTCTTCGGTGGGTAGCGCGTCAGTTTTGATGCGTTGAGGTGAAATACGCAGCGGGCGAGTAGTTACAGAACCGTGAGCGGTAGCGACCGGATCCTACGCTCAACCTCACAGCAGGCCGGTAGTTACAGAACCGGGAGCGGTAGCGACCGGATCCTACACTCAACCTCACAGCAGGCCGGTAGTTACAGAACCGGGAGCGGTAGCGACCGGATCCTACACTCAACCTCACGAGCGGTAGCGACCGGATCCTACACTCAACCTTACAGCAGGCCGGTAGTTACAGAACCGTGAGCGGTAGCGACCGGATCCTACGCTCAACCTCACAGCAGGCCGGTAGTTACAGAACCGTGAGCGGTAGCGACCGGATCCTACGCTCAACCTCACAGCAGGCCGGTCG
>DASXQM010000131.1:0-3297 GCA_036507195.1 Pyrinomonadaceae bacterium
GCCAGGGCACCTTCGAAAATGTCAGGCTGGAAGCAAGGCCGAGGTCGGAAAAGAGGATGGGCGAATGGAAGTGGGATGGGAACCCCTTCATCGGCAAACCCGAGCTTCAGGGTCTCAAGGTCATGATGTTATTGCTGGCAAACTGGGACATCAAAGACTCCAACAATGAAATCATCAAGGTGCTGGGAACTAAAAAACTGCGTTACATCATCAGTGATTTGGGAGCCACTTTTGGTAAGACGGGAAACCTGCCGGTCTTGTGGCGCTTCACGCGTAGCCGCAACAAACCTGAAGATTACGAGCAGGCCAGGTTTATCGAAGGGGTGAAGGGAAACATAGTTAATTTCCGTTATGGCGGCAAGAAGCGGGAAATTTTTGACGACATAACTGTTGACCAGGCTAAATGGATTGTCGGGTGGCTGTCACAACTTAGCCGAGAACAAATCAGAGATGCATTTCGCGCGGCGAATTATACGCCTGAGGAAGAGGAGATTTTGACAGACGCGGTTCTGGATCGAATAGACCAGCTGGTGAATTTACCATCAAAAAGCGAATCAGCTCGTCAGTATGCCGGTCGTTTATTTCGTCGCGAGTAGAAGCGATAGGCAAAATAGATTAACAGGCCTATTGCGGCGGCAATGGCCGCCGCACGCGCCTCCTTCCGGGCGCTTGTCAGCAGCCATGAGGCCAATATCAGTGAGAGGGATGCAATGATATTTCCTCCGCGCAGCCGGAATGCCGCGGGCGGCGCATCGCTTCGTCTCCGAAAGACGGGAAGGGAAAGGCAGGTGGTGCCGTAGGTCACCAGCCTGGCGATTGCACTTATCGTCAGCGCTTCGCGGAAGGAACTCTTAAGCGTGAACAGCAGCATAAGTGCAGTGGTTATCAGAATTGCGACGTAAGGAGTGGAAAAGCGCCGATGAACTCTCCCTATGAATGAAGGCAGTTGCTGCTGTTCGGCCATCGCGAAGGGCACTCGCGAACCCGATAGCACCAGAATGTTCAAATTACCAGTGATCGAAATAATAGCCCCTGCCGAAATGACTGCGCCGCCCGCAGCACCCATAAATCGCATGCCCGCGTCCGCCAGCGGCCTTTGCGACTGGGCCAGCTCGGGCAGCGTTCCCACGCAAACAATCTGAATTAGTATGTAAAGGAAGGCGACCACGCCAATCGCTATTAAAAGGGCGCGCGGAAGGTTGTGTTTTGGATCGCGCACTTCGCCCGCCGGAATCGCCGCCATCTCGAATCCTGTAAAGGCGTAAATCAACAGCAATACCGATTGCGAGAACGCACTGGTTGTTGGGCGTGGCCCCGGCGCGAAAGCCTGGTGATTGAGAAAGAACAGACCTACTGCAATGAAAAGGATTAGCGGGATGAGTTTGCCGATAGTAAAAAAGTTGCTGACGATTGCCGCTTGTCTGACACCAACGAGGTTGACGGTCGCTAACAACGTGACCACGATGATGATAATCGCAGCACGCCAGAAAGGGTTTGTGGCAGCCGGTAAAAAATAACCAGTGTACGCGACGAGTAGATTGCAATTTGCCGCAAACGCGGTCAGACGTGCGAGCCAGATTAACCAGCCAATCTCAAATCCGACTGTGGAGCCAAACGCTTCGCGAGCGTAAAGATAGGGCCCGCCGGTTTCGTCAAAGCGGCTGCCGACTTCTGCAAAACACAGAATGATCAGTGTGACTACTATCGCGCAAACTGCGAACGCGATCAGACTGTATGCGCCGATCAGCTTAAAGACCGGGGCCGGCAGACCGAAAATCCCACCACCAATGATTCCGTTAATCGCAATCGCAACGAGGTCCCAGCGGCGAATGCCGCGAATCAGCGCCGCTTCTGATGTTTCCGCCGATACTTTTGCCATTTCGTTGCTTATAATCTAAATCGCTCGCTGAGACAATCAATTCATTTTGAGAAACATTCACAATCATGAACCGAAAAACTACCAGCCATCTTGCTATTGCCTGTTTTCTTGTTTCCGCCTCGCTATCGCCGGTTTTGGCGCGAACTCAAGTGAGCGCAAAAACTCCCGCGCGTACTCTGCAGTCGCTGGTCGATGAAGCGGCCAGGAAAACACTCGAGAAGTTTGCCGAGAAGAAACTTGACGAAAAGCAGCTTTCAATCACGCTCATCGATCTTCGCGATCCCGATCATCCGGTGAAGGCAAGCTTTCGCGGAAACGAAAGAATCTATCCGGCAAGTGTTGTCAAACTCTTTTACCTGGCGGCGACCCATCGTTGGTTGGAAGACAAGAACATTGAAGACACCCCAGAGTTACGCCGCGCTGTGAAAGATATGATTGTCGATTCTTCCAACGAAGCAACGCAATACGTGGTTGATGTAATAACCCATACGACTGCGGGCTATGAGCTGCCGCCGAAAGAGATGGCAGAGTGGCAGGAAAAACGCAATGCCGTGAATCGTTATTATTCATCGCTCGGTTACACCAACATCAACGTCAATCAGAAAACATTTTGTGAAGACGCTTATGGGCGGGAGCGCGTGTCGCGCGGGCCGAATGGTGAAAACAGAAACAAGCTGACTACCGACGCGACCGCACGGCTCTTGATGGAGATCGTGACGGGAAAGGCCGTTACTTCCGGGCGCAGCGCGCAAATGATGGAACTGTTGAAGCGAGAATATGCAGGCACGAGCAAAGACAGCGACGATCAGGGTCACGGCTTCACGGGGATCGCGCTGCAGGGAATGGAGGGAGTGCGATTATGGTCGAAGGCCGGTTGGACGAGCACAACCAGACACGATGCCGCCTACCTCGAGCTGCCCGATGGTTCGAAGTTTGTGCTGGTGACTTTTACGACCGATCATGCGAATGAGCGCGAGATCATTCCCACTGTGGCCAGAGTCGTGATCGATGGCATTAAGCAGGTGAACTGAGGAGGCGGGGGGGCGAGCCCACCTTCCCAACCCTGAGCTTCAAGGCTTCAGAAGCCAGTCAGCAATGAAGATCTCTCAGGTTAGGAAGGTGTATAGACCGGAGACATGGTGAACGGAACCAAAGCCAAAGATTTTCCATTTTCCATTTAAAATTTCTCATCTGTCATTTATGAGTTTTGCTCTGCGAACCGATGCTCGGTTCCTGCCAATGACAAATGAAAAATTTCAAATGGAAAATGGAAAATCTTCCAGGCTCCGTTCACCATGTCTCCGGTCTATACACCTTCCTAACCTGAGAGATCTTCATTGCTGACTGGCTTCTGGCAGCCTTGAAGCTCAGGGTTGGGAAGGTGGGCTCGCCCCCCCCCCCCGCCGCCGGTCACCGGC
>DASXQM010000132.1:0-4017 GCA_036507195.1 Pyrinomonadaceae bacterium
TTCTTTCGGCACCCAGAAGATACTAGCCGCACGATACTCATCCGGATCTTCAGGGTCTGCGCCTTCAGCTTTCTGAGATTCCAGCTCAGTATGCTTAGCTTCAAACGCGTCGGAAATGTATTTCAGGAAGATCAGGCCGAGAACGACATGCTTATATTCCGCAGCGTCCATGTTGTTACGCAGCGCGTCGGCCGCTTGCCAGAGCTTTGCCTCGAAGCCCAAATTTGCACCGGTATCTTTGCTATCGATATTGACCTTCTTTGCCTTTGGCACAGATTACTCCTTGCTTAGGAAGTTAGTGATCGTGCTCGCGAACGAGTGTCGTCAAGCCGGTTGTCACAAGTGATACAACGATTCTCTGCAGCGCAGGTTGGCATGCCTGGGATTCTGAGGGTGGCTACGTGGGAGCGCACCGGGTGCGGCGGCCGTCTGCGGAAGGCATATTCTGCACTACTCTATGCAAGAACTCTAGCAAGGAACGATTTCTAGGCCAGAGGAAGCAGAGCTAATTGCACAAGCTGCGATCCACATAGACTTTTCGGCCTGAACCGCTCAGGTAGTAGCAACCCCCACGCGGGCCGCGGATATATCCTCGAGTCGCGCTGGTGGTCCGCGCGGGTGTTGCCGGTGAGCTTTCACGAGGAATTGAAGGTGTTGCGGGCCTGTAGTCCGGCGCAATGGTCGGTTGGTGAAGTGGTTCAGAGGCTGGACCCTGGATACCGATGAATTCGATCGTGTTGCCGTGCATCCAGCCTACGCGGTTACCCACTCGCACAACATACCAGGGAAGTTTTTCGTCCAAGACCTTAACGAGTGTACCCTCCTCTACTTCCTGTTCACTGACACCGCTAACTGAAGGTGCGTCCCGCAGGTTCGCGTTTGCGGAAATGACCTGAGCATATCGAGGTGTCTGAGCAGTAACAGATATCGGAAAGGCGAAGATGACGAAAACCAGAAATAAGCGGTGCTTCATGTGGCGAGACTCCTTGGAGGCTAGACGGGTGAAAGGAAAGGGCGATGAACGAGAGGCTTATACACCTTGCCTGATAATTGATGCAAGAATTCTTGTACTTAATTCTTGTACTTAACAGAATTCTTGCACTTGACCGTAGCCGCAAGGCGGCTTTTGTGTTTTACGAAAGTATTGATCAGAACGTATCATTCTCTTATGAGCAAAACTGAGATCTTGGAAGAACTCGCTAACCTCACGTCCGAGGAACGACAGGAGATTCGTCTGAAGCTTGCCGAGCTCGATGGCGATCTCTGGCTCGACGCAGATGATCCGCTGACCGACGCGGAAAAGGCCTTGCTCGACGCTCGTCTAGCTGCGTACGAAAAAGATCCTGACGCCGGCAGTTCTTGGGATGAAGTGGAAAGCCGCATTCGAGCCCGCCTGAGTTGATGAGCTGTCGCCTCATAATCCGACCCGAAGCGGAGACCGACATTGTCGAAGCTGCGATTTGGTACGAAGGGCGTGAGCGCGGTCTGGGATTAGAAGTCACAGGTGAAATCCATGCCGCGATGGCGCGGGCGTCTCAGAATCCGCTTGCATATTTGCTTCTACGCGAACGCCCTCACGTTCGTCGGATCCTTGTGCGCCGATTTCCTTATCGCATTTTCTACATCGTCCGTGCTGATGCCATCATAGTTTTCGCAGTTCTTCACGCCGCGCAAAACGAGCGGCATTGGAAACAACGCACGTGAGCAACAGTGGCGCGAGCTTGAACAAGCGTTACGTAATGCTTAGGCCGTGATAATGCGAAATCATCTCTACACACAAACGCTCGGCGCGAGGGCGGTCGGGTTCGGGTGGTAAGGTAGAGCGGACGTAGGCTTCCTGAGCAAGTTGAAATAAACGTTCAGCCTCGGCTTTCACTTTCTCCAGAGACCATGCGCCGCGCTTGATATCCAGCAGCTCTGCCGCGTCAGCGCGTTCAACGAGCAGTGTGCCTTCGGTGAGAAACTCTATACCCATTCGAAGCAGCCGGATGAGATGGGCGGCATTCTTGGCGTCGTACCCTACGCGCCTCACTAATTCGCGGCGCTTCTGGCCCATATAGCCGCCGCTGTAGTAGCGCCGGCGCTCACCCCGGTATCGCTTCACTACCTCCATCATTTCCGTCGTAGCGCCGACAAAAGGCTGGCCGTCCAGCCGCCTCAGGGCATATCCACCACCCCAGCGGAGCTGCTCCGCTGGGGACCCCGGCCCATCCTCTGATGAATCGAGATCGATCCCGAAAGAGGTTAACTGCTGTTCAAGCTGTTCCATCAACGCCTGGGCTTCCTGATTGAATGAGATCATCTTCTTAAACTGATCATGGGCATAACCCGAGAACGAGTGGTAGGCCTGCTTGGTGACGAAGAGGTCACGATTCTCGCGTAAGCGCTGGCCCAGCGAACTCTCATAGATAATTCCGTTGGGCTTGAGCCACAGCAGGCTTAGTACATTCGGGTTGCAGTTGAGCAGCAGCCCGACAAATTTTTGCAGCTCATAAAAAACAGAGTCCCACTCGCCCTCCCACTGCTCGTACACGTCCTTCCGGCCAAAGCCGAGATAGTGTTCGAGTGGGCCAATGTAAACACCCATGATGTCTTTGTCGTCAATGGAGTCTGGATCAGACTTGGGGACGTACATCCCATGGGCAACGCTGCCCCGCCAACAGAGTGAGATTAGACCTTCAGGCAACAGGTTGAAGACCTGTTCGCGGGAGAGGCCTTTGAGTTTGATGTCGGCGGTTGTCATTGCTAGGAGATGGTAAATGGAGAATGGTAAATAGTGAATGGAAAAAGCATTAATGCTGTAAGGAACCCAAAGGCCTCAGAAGAATCAACCACTCAATCCACCAGTGCGGCTCTGCCGCCGCACAGTGCGGCGGCTGAGCCGCAAAGCACTATTCTCACTCGTCCGTTGTCCGGGCTGGTTGACTGACTTTTTTCATAAAGATTAGCTGCCATGGTTTCATGTCATCTTTGAATGCTGATGGCTGAATGCTGGCTACTGACGGTTGGTAGCGGGGGGAGACTCGAACCGCCGACCTTGGGGTTGTGAATCAATAGACGGCGCTACCTTCCAATGATCATCGCTTACCCTGGTCGGAGGGCTGCGACTGCGAACTAGTTTCCGCGGCGCATTTCATCGAGCAGTTGCTGAATCCGTTGTTTCAGCACCGCCGTCACTTTTTCGTAAACGACTTCTTCATCGGTCTCGTCAGGAGCTACCGTGCGCGCGTCGATTGGCTCACCGAAGCTTATCTTCACCTTTGCCAGGCGCAGGCGCCGCGACTTGCGCGGCCAGATGCGATCAGGGCCGTCCAAAGCAACCGGCACTATGGGCACGTTCAATTCTGCCGCCAGAATCGCGGCTCCCTTCTTAAACTCGTGGAGCTGTCCGTCAAACGAGCGCTGGCCCTCGGGATAAATATTCAGAATCTTGCCGGCGCGGAGGCCAGCGGCACCCGCGCGCATCGCGCGTAACAGTTGTACATCCGGATCGATTGGTACCACATTAATCAACCGCGCAAACTGGGCCATGACAAAGTTAGCAAAGTACATGCTGGCGCCCACATGGAAAATGTTCCCGATCACCCGGCGCGGATAGACCGCGCATACCAGCAATGGATCAATATAGCTCTGATGGTTGGGACAGATTAGATAGGGCGGATTGAGGCGCAGCAGGACATCGCTGCCCTTCACCTCCATGCGAAACAGAATCCGCGCACCCAGGTAAACCAGGCGCAGCACCAGGTAGGCAAACAAAGCGGTCGCCGGTTGACGCTTCAGAAGACGATCCACTTCTGGAAGACTCTTCGTAGCGCTCCGGAGAACTGCGCCCCAGTGACATTCTGTTTCCCCTCCGGCAGCGAGCTGGTCCTCGGCATTAGTCGCTCTAACTGGGGCCGCTCGAACCGGCTGACCACCGCTAGCACCCCAGCCGAGATGCTCGGCTGGGGACCCCGCGTTGTTTGCATTTGCCAGCCCAATCAATTCCCCGACCTGGTGCGCGGCAATTACTTCTTC
>DASXQM010000133.1:0-88491 GCA_036507195.1 Pyrinomonadaceae bacterium
TCGGTCCTATTTCGCCCCGACAGCGGACTCTTCGCCTTAGCCATCGGAATCACATTGGTCGTGACCACGCTGCTGCGATCCAGCGGCGTGAAGTTGAGCCGGAAACGAGAAGAACTGTTGTACCGATCTGCAAGGGCTTCATACCTCGGGGCTCTGTTTTCGTTAGTATTCTGCCTGACACTAGTGCCCTGGACCATTCGCAACTATCGAGTGTTTCACCTCTTTCAGCCGCTTGCTCCGGCCCACGCGGAAATGCCTGGCGAGTTTGTGCCGCGCGGTTATCTGACCTGGGTGCGAACCTGGATTGATGACAGCCGATTCATTGGTCCGGCGATTTGGGCAATGGAGACATCTCCGATCAAGCTGGATGACATTCCCGATAGCGCCTTCGACTCCGCGGAGGAACAACAAAGAGTCGCCGCGCTGTTGGAAAAGTATAACCATCCCAATGAAGAGCCGGACCTGTTTACCGAGCCCGGCCCTCAAGGCCAGCCCACTTCACCGGCAGATCAGCCAGACCAAAAAGCGGAGGAATCCGCCAACCCGACGAACGAATCTTCACCGGCAGACGAAACTGACGAAACTGACAAGACTGATGGAGGTGATGAGAGCGATGAGGACGATACGTCCGATCAGGCCGACGAAAATGCACCTTCGGACCAGGCGGCTGATCAGCCGGTAGAGATGACCCCAGAGATCGACGCAGGCTTTGCCGCAATTGCACAGGAACGCATCGCGCGACATCCGTTCCGGTATTACCTTTGGCTGCCACTCAAGCGTGCTCGTTCGCTCTGGGTTGATACTCATTCGCAATACTATCCGTTTGAGGGCGAGCTTCTGCCGCTCTCCGATCTTGATTACGACATCCATCAACAATACTGGCTACCGCTGTTTGCCGCCTTAACGTTTGTTTATTCATTCCTGGGAATCGCGGGTGGGTGGTTCTTATGGCAGACGCGCAAATTTATTGCGCGGCAGTGGTTACTATTGGCCACACTGATGATCTTTCTGAGGCTTGGTTTCTTCGCAACATTGGAAAATCCGGAACCGCGCTACGTGGTGGAGATCTTTCCGTTTCTCTCTATCCTGGGCGGAATTGGCATGCTACGAATTGGAGCGTTACTGAAAGGCAGCAAGCCTTAGTACAGAACCGCCAGAAACATGCAAGTTTCGAGTTTCGGGTTTCGAGTTTCGGAGTTAAATCCAAGATCACCCGCAGGATCCCGAAAACTCGAAACCCGAAACTCTGAACTCGAAACTTTCAGGGAGTAGGCGATGGAGGCGCCGCCGGTACCTGCTCCGAGGGAAGCAAGCGGGAGGGGTCGGGCTTGTCTGGCGAAGTGTGTAGATGGATTGCCTTCCAGTCTTTGCCTATGCGTTTGAACACGAGAGTCATACGCCCGGTAGCGGTCTCAGGCGTCCCTTTATAAGTCTGTGATTGCGTCCAGAGACAACTCACAACCGCGCCATCCCGCCCGAGCATAGTAATCGAAAGATCGCGGACCTCCAGCTTGACGTCTTTTGCATCGCGATAGGCACTCTCGCGATTCTTGCGGAGTTGTTCCCAACCTTTAGTAACCGTGCCATTACTGTTGAAGAGTATCAAGCGAGGCGAATTAAGATACACGCTCGTTACGGCATTTACGTCCGAGCGGCGAATGCCGTTGATGAGCGCGTTGAAGGCGGCAACCACGCTCTGTGATGCGGGTGTTTCCGCAACCCTGGGCTTGGTTTCAGTACGCTGCGCAGTCGGTTGCGTGGTAGTAGGCTGTTGCACGTCTGTACTCTTTTGGGAGTCAGCGTTCTTCTGCGGGTTACTCGACTTATTGGTATTTGCTGGCGCTGCGGTGGTGCGTGTGCGTACGGTTTGAGAGGAGTTCGTATTTTGAGCCAACACCGCGGAGTTTGCTACGGCGAAAGCCATCACGATGCTGGTTAGTAATCTTTTGATCATGATCTGTTCCTCTTAGTTTCCGACTTTCTTCCAGCAGTTCAGAGTTACTAACTTTAGCTTGCGGATCGGAAAAGACAGACTAAAGGTTTGAAATCCGAACTACTTGGGTCAAAGTTCAAGCAGTTCAGAGTACAAGCTTTAGCTTGCGGATCCGCAAAGACAAACTAAAGTTTGAACTCTGAACTACTTGGGTCAAAGTTCAAATTCTTGTTTGTACGAACCTTGAACTTTATTCATACGTCGCCCAGTGCATTCATAGCGTCGAACCATGGTACTCCACTACGCAGTCTTTCAACAGAACGTTGTTGCCCAAGAATTTCAAATACTTCAAACATTGAGGGGCCGACAGCCTGGCCGGTAAGCATCGTGCGGGACCCGTTGATCAGCAAGCCGGCCTTAACCCCTGCTTCGTCGGCGAATTTACGGAGCGTGGCTTCGGCACTGATCGCCGTGAACGGATCTGTTTCCTCCAATTGGTCCGCAAGCGCCGGCAAGAGTTCCTTGAGCCGCAGTTCCTTTCTCAAGTTCTTATTGATAGCCGCCTCATCGAAATCGAAATCATCGGAAAAATAAGCGCGACCCTGCCCCGAGAAATCTTTGAGGGTGAAAAAGCGCTGGCGAATCAGATCCAAAACCTTCAGCAGCCATTCGCGGTCATCTTCTTCATATTCCTCACGCCAGAGTTTGTTGGCGCGCAACTCGGCCTTCACCATCGGCAGCAAGTCTGCAACCGGCATGGTGCGTATATATTCGGCGTTCATCCAAAGCGCTTTTTCATCCGTCCAGTGGCGCGGATCGTTCTCCTGAAAATTGAAAACTGCGGGCGAGCGATGGATGTGCTCCAGGGAAAACTGCTGGACGAGTTCTGCCAGCGAAAAAATTTCTTTTCCATCCGCCGGCGCCCACCCCAACAGGGCCAGGAAATTGCGAAAGGCCGCGGGCACGAATCCGCGATCGCGATAGGTGGTTAACGAAACTACTTCACCGTGCTTGCGCTTGGAGAGTTTTCCTTTGTTCGGCGCCAGAATCAACGGCAGATGGGCAAATTGCGGCACGCTTGCCCCGAGCGCTTCGTAAAGCAGAACCTGCTTGTGAGTATTCGTTAGATGATCCTGGCCACGAATCACATGGGTGATGCCCATCTCGATGTCGTCGATCACCACCGAGAGGTTATAAAGAGGATGGCCATCGGATCGGAGTAGCACTAGATCTTCAATCTCCGAATACTCGCGCTCCTGAGGTCCATAAACGATATCTGAAAAATGAGTTTTGCCCGCGCGCGGGATTTTTAACCGCACAGCAAAGGGCTCGCCCGCGGCCGCGCGCTGGTCCGACTCTTCTTTCGACAAATCCCGGTAGGGGTTGTTGCGAGGATCCACGCCTTCAGCAGAGTGGGCCCGCGCGCGATCGGCGATACCTTGCTTTACGGTCGCATCATCGCGTGCTGCTTTGGGAGTGAAGTCACGATACGCCTTGCCTTCCTCGACCAGTTTGTAGGCGGCTGCGCGATGCTTCTCGGCGTTGGCAGATTGAAAAACAATCTCTTCGTCGTAAGCCAATCCCAGCCAGGCCAGGCCGTCAATAATCGATCGCGTTGACTCCTCGGTCGAGCGCTGCAGGTCCGTGTCTTCAATGCGGAGCAGAAACTTGCCGCCGGTCTTCTGAGCGTAGAGCCAGTTGAAGAGCGCTGAGCGTGCGGCGCCAATGTGCAGGTAACCGGTTGGGGATGGGGCGAAACGAACGCGAACAGCCATAAGGAATAGAGGTCAGAGATCAGAAGTCAGAGGTCAGAAGTCGGTAGAATAAAAGTCAGAGGTCAGAGATCGGAAATCAGAGATCAGTAGAAAACCGGACGCCTCTCACTGACCTCTGACCGCTGACTTCTGACCTCTGTTTTATGACCTCTGACTTCTGATCTCTGACCTCTCTATTTATGGCGGAGATGACAGGATTCGAACCTGTGAAGGGCTTTTAAGACCCTTAACGGTTTAGCAAACCGCCGCCTTCAGCCACTCGGCCACATCTCCGTGCCTATCGGGGCGAAAATCATTCTAATCTGCAGTTACGGATTGTCAAGGTAAGGCACACTACAGTTACTTTGTGCGTGTGATTGCCATGAGTGTCAAATCATCTGCCGGCAATCTTCCCTCAGCAAAGGTATGCAGTTCCTGTCGGCATAGCGAGATGATCGATTCGGGCGAAAGATTGTGGTTGTCGTTCAGAAGCTGCCCCAGGCGATCGCGGCCATATTCGTTGCCCGCGCCATCCAAACTTTCCGACAACCCATCGGTGTAGAGAAATAGCGTATCACCCTTGTTCATGTGAACTCGATTTACCGAAAAACTTTCGGTGCAAAACACGCCTACCGGAAGACCCGTCGCCGCAATGCTGGTGACTTTGCCTTCCTGAATTAAGAGCGGCGGAAGATGCCCGGCGTTACAAAGTTCCACTTCGCCGCTGGTATTGGCCCTGCCGCAAACCAGCGTTGCGTATTGTGTAGGCAAAGTGCTCTCGCAAAAAACACGGCTCGCGCGCTCAACCATTTGCTCGAGCGGCAGGTTGATTGAAGTAAGCGTACGAAACATCGCATGGAGATGCGCCATCAACATAGAGGCTGCCACGCCTTTGCCTGACACGTCGCCAAGCACAAAGTGTAGCGACTGATCCTCGCCCTTGATTAAATCGCAATAGTCACCACTAACTGCCCCGGCCGGTTGGTAGTGATAGGAAACATCCCAACCATCAATCTTCTGTGCGGGTGGAGGCAACAGTCCGGTTTGAATCTGTGATGCCAGTTCCAGGTCTTCTTCGAGCGCACGCTGCTCCCTCGGCGTCAGATCACCCAGGCAGAAACGGGTCAAGGGGTCGGCGATCAACCGCTCTGTCTCTACCGGTTCATGGCAAACCTCACACAGACCATAAACACCGGTGTCCATGCGATGTAGGGCAGCGTCAACTTCCTCCAAAAGTCGCGCCAGCTCGGCGGGCCGGTGAAAAGCAGTCGCGGCATCTTCCAATTTGTGACGACGATCGATTAATTGTTCACGCAGTAGGGGTTCGATAGCTGTAACCATTGTTCGGTCCTTCCTTGTTCACGCCCAGGTCTGTTAAGCCACCAGCGTGGCTGGAAGTGGTGCTCTCTGAAGTTGGACAGGAAGCTTTGGCGCGCAGCAAATCTTTTCGAGGCGCGCGCGATCGCTTTTCATTGCCGGTTCGTTTGCCAGCCAGGTGCGGACCTCACGAAAGATATTGGCCGCGTGAGGATCCGGCGGTTCAACAATTCGATAGTGAATCCATTTTCCTTCCCGGCGAGCAGAAACCACTCCAGCGCGCCTCAGGTATGCCAGATGCCGCGAGATTTTTGGCTGATTTATCTTCAAAACTTCCACGAAGAAACATACGCAAACTTCTTCATTGCCAATCAGATTAATCAGCCGCAAACGCGTGCGATCCGCCAGCGCCTTGAAGAGCAGTGCGATACTATATTCTTTGGTGGCCATGCTGTATTTGCTTACCCGATTGGTAGTTAAGTGATTACGATTTTGAGTGTCCAGGAGTTCCTTTTTCGGAAACTTATTTGAGCTTGAAAGGGCAATAATTTCTATCCGAATCTTGTGCCAAATTTGCGCTCTGGTTCTTGAGTTAATCGCGGCCAGCTAGTTTGCTGCGTCTCTCCAGCAGGATCGTGTCGCGCCAGGCGTCTTTCATTTTCCCAATGCGCTCGCGAGTTCCAACTTCACGAAATCCCCACGACTTGTGCAGCGAAATACTGGCTATATTTTCCGGGAAGATGCTCGCCTGCAACGTCCAGATGCCATTTCTCTCTGATTCGTTCACCAGTGTTTCCAGCAACGCACGGCCAATTCCCTTACCATGCCACTCGCCGGCGATATAGACACTTACTTCCGCTACGCCTGCGTAAACCGAGCGTGCTGAGACAGGACTCAGCGCCGCCCACCCGACAATGCTTTCATTTGAAATGGCCACGAGCCGCGGAGCCGGCAAATGAGCATTGTTCCAGCGCTCCCAGGTTGGGGCCTCAGTATCAAAAGTCGCCTGGCCGGTGGCGATGCCGGCCAGGTAGATAGAACGCACAAACTGCCAATCTTCCGCAGTCAGTGCCCTTATTTCAGTTCTCACGGCTGTTCGCAAAGAAAAAAACACATATATGGCTTGACAGATATGTTTCCCCGGGTGTAGCTTAGCGTCACATTCGGATTAGCGAATATGAAATATAGAGGAGGAAGACATGGAGATCAAGTCGAACGGTCAGGTTAAGGCATTGAAAGCACACTTGGCCCTAAATGTTCACGACGTAGAACGAAGCATTAAGTTTTATCGGCAAATGCTAGGAATTGAACCCAGCAAAGTTCGCCCGGGTTACGCCAAATTCGACGTGCAAAACCCGCCCTTGAATTTGACGCTCAATGAGGTCGCCTTTACCGGCAGAGGTGCACTATCGCACCTCGGCATTCAGGTCGCGTCGACGGATGATGTGCTGGCAGTGCGGGAAAAGTGGGCGAATTCAGGACTCATGACTCGAGACGAGATGCAGACAAACTGCTGTTATGCGACTCAAGATAAAACCTGGGTGCGAGACCCTGACGGCAATGAGTGGGAGGTTTTCGTTGTCCTCGAGGACAACCTGTTGGAAACAGCGCCTTGTGAGTGCGGGGACAAAGTCACGGACAAGAACACGGCAGTGGCGTTGGGGACCACAGGTGCATCCGCATGCTGTACCCCGGCGACTGTGGGTATCGCTCGGTGAGCTATGGCTTGCCGCGACGTGCGGCAGCAGGAAGCAGTCGCTAGTTGCTAAACAAAACGACCCGGCCCTTCTATCAGGGCCGGGCCTTTGCCATTGCAGATGTGGCTCTTACTGCGGCTTGTTGGTCAGACGCTCCTGGCGTTCCTTCATCCTCTGCTCAAGTTTTTCTTTGCGCTCTTTTTTCAATTGCTCGAGTTTGGCTTTTTGCTCCGCGGTTAACACCCCGTCCATCTCCGTGCGCGCACCTTCCATCGCTGTACGGATTTCCTGATGCAGAGCTTTTGCTCTAGCTTCATCCTCGGCGGTGAAGGTGCCGGCAATTCGTTTTTCCCGCAACCTGAACAATTCTTCGCGCTGAGTTTTCGTGCTTTCAAGTCGGCGCTGCACGATTGTGCTGCTTTGCTGTCGCTGCTCTTCGGTGAGATTCAGTTCGCGCATCAAGTGGCCCATGCTACCGCCGCGCCGGCCCTCACCCTCATGGCCCCGCATTTTCCCTCGGCGGCCCATTTCCTCACGATGTCGTTCCATCCGCTCGATTCGCTCTTTGCGGAAGGCGTCTTCCTGCGTCGCAGGTGTTTGCGGCTGGGGTTCCTGAGCGAAAGCAGCGCTCCCACAAGCCAAAATTATTCCCAGGGTTCTAAACAGACTCTTTCGTAAAAACATGCTCTCCAACTCCCTTTTGCGTTTTACTCGATTACAAATGCAGATTTGCGATGGGCTTTCCACGTTCCGGCCTTTAGACGCCTTAAGGCCCGGATAAGTTTGGAAAGAATGTACTGAGTTTGTAGGTAAAGAGGAGGACGCAGTGAACGGTCAAAGATTCAAGCGGGACACATTCAATACGAACCGAGCGCGGTAGCGCCGGAGGCTAGCGTCACCTTCAGTATTAAACGTATTACATGGGCTTATTGCCAAAGTTGAGTCCAGCATCCGGCGCTACCGCGCTCCGCTGTAATAGTGCAATCCGTTCCGCTAAATCCAACCGGCACGATCACCCTGGAAAGAACGGAGGATTGACTTTTTTATCAAGGCAGAGTACTTTACAGCGCAAAGAGCATGCGGCTTGCTATAAAGCTTGGTTGCTGGGGATATGTGAAAAATTTGTGAGTAGTAAAAATCTGAACCGCCACGTTACAATACCGCGCAAATGGATCTTCTGGAAAATATAAGCTCACCTGCAGACCTGCGGCGACTGCGTTTAGAACAGTTGCAGCCCGTAGCCGACGAGATTCGGCAGTACATCTTGGAGACGATGTCGCGGATTGGCGGCCACACCGGCGCCTCCCTCGGAGCTATTGAGTTGGCTGTCGCGCTCCACTACGCCTTCGAGACACCTCGAGATCGTCTCGTCTGGGACGTGGGACACCAGGCTTATGCGCACAAGATTCTGACGGGTCGCCGCGAATTACTGCCGACGATCAAACAATACGGCGGGCTCAGCGGCTTCTTGCGCCGAGATGAATCCGAGTATGACACTTTCGGCGCCGGCCATGCTTCTACTTCGCTTTCCGCTGCGCTCGGCATGGCCATCGCTCGCGACAGAAAGGGCGAGGACCATCATGTGGTTGCGTTGATCGGGGACGCGTCGCTGGCTGGTGGAATGGCGATGGAAGCGATCAACCAGGCTGGTCACCTCAAGAGCCGCCTGATCGTGGTTCTTAACGACAACGAGATGTCGATTGCGCCGGCGGTAGGTGCGTTAACCGGTTATCTCAATCGCATACGAAGCGCTCATAATTACCATCGTTTCAAGGATGAGGTTGAGGAGACGTTGCTGGCGATACCTTCCGTGGGTGAACGTCTGCATCACGCCGCCAAGACGGTGAAAGACGCGATTGCCGCGGCGGTGCTGCCCGGCGCGCTCGTAAGTGAACTTGGGTTCAAGTATATCGGCTACGTCGACGGTCATAATCCGCGCGCGCTGGTGGCGGCGCTGCGCGAAGCCCAGCAGATCAAGGATGGACCGGTAATCGTTCATGCGTTAACCACGAAGGGCAAAGGTCATCCCCAGGCTGAGAAGGACTACTATCGTTGGCATGCCACGGGCCCTTTCGACCTGCAGAGCGGCAAAGCCATCAAGTCGAAAGTGAGTGCTCCTACGTATACGGCTGTGTTCGGAAACACACTGGCGGAGTTGATGGAGAAGGACGAGAAGATCATTGCCTTGACCGCAGCAATGCCTGATGGCACTGGTGTTTGCACGGCGCTCGAGAAATTTCCCGAGCGGTCATTCGATGTGGGTATCGCCGAGCAGCACTGCGTTACTTTTGCTGCTGGAATGTCTTGCGAGGGCTTGAAGCCGGTATGCGCAATCTATTCGACATTCCTACAGCGAGGATTCGATCAATTAATCCACGACGTCTGTATTCAGAATCTAAATGTAAAGTTTTGCCTGGATCGCGGGGGTGTTGCAGGCGGCGATGGTCCAACTCACCACGGACTCCTCGACATAGCATATCTCCGTGCCGTTCCTAACATCGCCGTGATGGCGCCGAAGGACGAAGGCGAAATGCGCGACATGTTACTGACGATGATTGAGCACGTGGGGCCGGCGGCGATGCGCTATCCACGCGGTAATGGCGTTGGCGTAGACATCGATCGGCTCCCACAACTTCTCGAAATCGGAAAGGGCGAGATACTTCGTGACGGCGGCGAAGTAGCGATTGTCGCCTATGGTTCGATGGTTCATCCTGCCTTGCAAGCGGCTAAGAACCTGGCGAAAGAGAAAATCGAAACTACGGTAGTAAACGCAAGGTTCGTAAAACCACTGGATGCACAACTGCTGCTCGCTCTGGCGCAGACTAAGCGGCTCATCGTCACCGTGGAGGAGGCCTATTTAGCGGGCGGTTTTGGGTCATCGGTTTTGGAACTGCTGGAAGAGAATGGTCTGCAAGACAAAGTGCGCGTCGTTAGAATGGGAATTCCGGATCGGTTGGTTGCGCACGGCGATCCCAAGCTTTTGCTGGCCAAGTATGGCCTTGATGCCGATGGTATTTACACTCGGGTGAAGGAAAGCATTGATGTGTTAGATGACCGCCGCGCAAAGCTGCAAAAAGTGGGACGATAGCGTGTTTAGACTTGAGGCAAAAATCCGCGCCCGTACTGCGCACAGACGGGCGCGTTGTTTTAGTGCACGATATCGTTAGTTGATCTTAAGTAACTTTCCTCAAGAATTCTCCCCAGCTAGTTTCTTTACTGAGTTCGAGGCAATAGACGCGAAACTGCTCGTGTGGCCTCCATCTTGCAAACAAGCTTTCAGACTAAGGCCACAGTTGGCGTGCCGCTTCAATTTTAATATGGAATCGAATATTACTGACGAGCAGTACTTCGGTACGGATTTACAGCTTTCTGAACCGCACTTTGACGAAGAAGCGACTCTGCTTTCTGCGCGGCCGGTGGTACGCCTGAGTGATGTCAGGACGGAAGCTGGTTCAGGAAAGCGCCTGGCATTCGGGTTGGCGATGGTGATTGCAGTTATGGCGGGGGCTTTCGGGGCCTCGCTTATTTACAAGCAGCGCGGGCAGAAAGAGGCAACGGCAATTGTGGAGTCAGGCCCGCCACTACCTCAGTCAGCTGTGTCCCCTACTGTAGCAAGAGCCCAGCCTCTGTCCGGGGCCGAGGGAGCTATATCTGACTCAAATGCGTCCCCCTTGGCGGAAAGTGTAGCTGATATGGCTACACGAGGAGAGCGCAGCGATAGCGCCTCGGAAACCAGAAAACCAGGGCGACTGAAGGAAATCCTGCGAAATGGAGCCAGCAATCAGCCGGATGACAGAGAATTGCGACGTCAGGAACGAAGGGAGACGCGACGTCTCAGACGAATTGCCGAACAACGAGGCACTCGCGACCACAAAAACCAGTCTTCAGATGATTTACTAAGAATCAGAGAGATATTTGAAGGTTCACCGAGGCCTTAGCAATTCAACACCCGAAAATGGACCGCTTGTCTTGTCAGCTGAATAAACAATGCAACAGATCTGCAACCAAACTATTAGCGAATTACTCTTTGTTGCTGGTTCAAGGTTGTTGACTGTTTCTTAAACGAATGGCATCATCTGGCTCAAGCGATTAAGAGTATACAGATCAGATCATTTGCCCCGATAAAAACTCTCTCAACAGCGAAACCCGACGTTATTAGTTGACTGCTCATTTTTCGTGATGCGGCGCGAGAAAGTAGGTGTTTCTATGAGACAAGTGTTTCGTGAACGAGAGTGTATTCACCGAGACGAAGGCGCGGAGGGCGAGTTCTACAATGGAGCCTTCTACGTGCAAGCCCTTCAGCAACTGCCAATCGATCGGGCAATGCAGGTAGCGGGTAAAGTGGGCTCTTTCTTCTGGGCGGACGCACCCCATATTTTGGTGTGGCTGTGTGCTGCTTGTGCGGATGATCTGCAACTAACGGATACGCCACGCGCCATCACCCAAGCGGCAAGAAGGCAAGCCTAACGAGTTTGCCGCGCTTTCCCTGAACAACGAGCCGAGGCTAAGCGTCGTTTCTGCGGTAAAGTAGCGCAGATGAAGGACGAGCGATCTGAGCGGCGCAAAAGGATTGACAAGGTGCTTGTCGACCGCGGCCTGGCCGAATCGCGCACTAAGGCGCAGGCACTGGTTATGGCCGGCGTCGTACTAGTTGACGAACAACGAATCAATAAGCCCTCCGACACTGTCCACCCTAATTCCCAGATCCGAATCAAAGGCGGAGACGATGCAACCTCACGCTACGTGGGCCGCGGTGGCCGCAAACTTGAAACGGCGCTGCGCGAATTTGAAATTGATGTTAAGGGGTTTAACTGTCTCGATGTTGGCGCTTCAACCGGCGGCTTCACCGATTGCCTGCTGCAACAGGGAGCGGAGAAGGTCATCGCCATTGATGTGGGTCACAATCAAATAGACTGGCGCTTGCGAACTGATGCCCGAGTGGAAGTTAGAGAAGGCATCAATGCGCGTTATCTCAAGCCGGACGACTTCCCAAAAAAATTTGATCTCGCCGTGATGGATGTCTCGTTCATTTCCGCCACCAAAATCATGCCCGCGATTTTGCCACTGCTAAAGGACTTTGGCCGTCTGATCATTCTCATCAAGCCTCAGTTTGAGGTTGGTCGTGGGGAGGTCGGAAAGGGAGGCATTGTCCGCGATAGCCAGAAACACAGGCGCGTGATCGAGGAGGTCAACCGCGCGGCCGAGGAGTTGGGATTCCATGTAAGAAACGTCATTGAGTCTCCCATTCATGGCGCGGAAGGCAATATTGAATTCCTTGCGCTTTATGAGAAACCGGGGCAGTAGCCCGTGGGTGACGAAGGACGTCATATCGTCATTTGGCACACTGGCCCAAACGGCTTTGCCGCCTGATGTGCGGTGGTGGCCGTGCCCCACCGTTAAGGCTCCCTTAAGATCCCGGGGCTGCGCCCCACTCGTCCGGGCGGCGTAGCCCCGAGACCAAAGCTGACCCCTCCTTGCTGGTCGGGCCATTGCGTGCAGGAGAGCATTGCTCCTCAGTCGCGCTTGCAGTTACCATTGCCGGCGTTTTCTACAATCACCCAAGATTCAACTGGCGGTCTGCTTTCACGCGCGATGACGATCTCGTCCATAAAGCGTATCGGCATAGTTCTCAAGCCACATCAGCCTGACGCATTGAAGACAATGTGTCAGCTGGCGGCCTGGCTTGTCGAGCGGCGGATCACTTTGCTTGGCGGATCTGAAATTGAACGTGAGCAGATCGAACAGCAAACCGGTTGCGCGGTCGAGGAAGTGGCGCCCGAGAAGCTGGCGGCAAATGTTGATCTGGTTCTCGTGCTCGGGGGCGACGGCACAATGATCGCCACCGCCCGGTTGATGGGGGAGACGGAAGTGCCCGTCCTGGGGGTCAACTATGGCGGGTTGGGCTACCTCGCCGAGTTTCGCATCGAGGAGTTGTACACAGCACTGGAATCGATTCTTGCCGGCAACTATCGCCTGGACAAACGCGTGATGCTTGACGTCGAGCTACTGCGCGGTGGCGAACACGTCACTCGCAATCGCGTGCTCAACGACGTCGTGATTAACAAGTCGGCCCTGGCCCGCATTATTGAAATCGAGGCGTACCTCAATCAACAGTTTGTGAATTCATTCCGCGCCGACGGCCTCATCATTTCCACGCCCACCGGGTCAACTGCGTACAATCTCTCGGCGGGCGGTCCGGTTATTTTTCCCTCGATGAATGCGGTCGTCATTACTCCGATTTGCCCTTTCACACTTTCCAATCGTCCCATCGTTGTACCGGATGATGCTGTTATTGAACTGTGTTTGAAAACTGAGCAGGAAGACGTGGCGTTGACGCTGGATGGCCAGGTCGGCTTTCCGTTGAAGATTGAAGACCGGGTCGTCATACGCAAGAGCAAGACGACGTTTAACCTCGTGCAGCCCATGAACAGAAACTATTTCGATGTCCTGCGCGACAAACTGCGCTGGGGCAGGTAATAGACAGATTCGAGTGCCGAGTCCCGGGTTTCGAATTAAGACAAACCTATGCCTGAAAAGAAAAAAAAGAAACCAAGTTCTGCGAAGATCGACGCCGATGCCTTTGAGCGGGAAGTTACAACGGATCTCGACGAGGAAACGCCGGATAAACCGAAGGGCCTGGCGCTCCACACGCGTATTCTGATCGGACTGGCTGTTGGTGTGATTGCCGGGGTTTCGGTCAACTTGGCGTTTGGCGGCGATCATCCGCGCGTTACCTGGGTGATTGACAACATCACGCAGCCCGTGGGCCAGTTGTTTCTAAACTTGCTGCTGATGATTGTTGTGCCGCTGGTCTTTTCTTCGCTGGTCGTCGGCGTCGCGGGAATCGGTGATATACGCAAGCTCGGACGCGTCGGGCTCAAGACGTTCGCTTACACGCTCGTGATTTCAGCCATCTCGGTTGTCATCGGCCTGACGCTGGCAAACACTATCAAGCCGGGCAAGCGTATCGATCCGGGCACCTCTGCTGCTCTGGAACAGAAATTCAGTTCGAAGGCGACGCAGGAGGTGGACGCGGCAACGAAGGCCACCGCGGCAAAAAAATCCCCTCTGCTGACAGTGGTCGAAACAATTGTGCCGAAGAATCCCCTGGCCTCAATTGTGGGCATCAAGGCTGGCGAGGAAAAGCAAACTGACACACCGAACCTGCTTCATCTCATGTTCTTCGCGCTTATCCTGGGCATAGCCATAACTCTCATTCCGGTCTCGGTGACGGCGCCGCTACTAAGAGGCTTGGAAGCTCTCTACGAGATTAGCGCGAAGATCATCGACATCATCATGAAGTTTGCGCCTTACGCAGTCGCGTGTCTGCTCTTCAATAGCACGGCGGTCTTTGGCATTAGCCTGTTGCGGGCACTCGGATGGTTCGTCGTTACTGTCCTGCTCGGCTTGGCACTGCACATGTTCGGCGTCTTCTCGCTGTCTATTTACTTTCTCTCACGCATCGCCCCCCTGGAGTTTTTCCGTCGCATCAAGACGGTAATCCTGACGGCGTTCTCCACCTCGTCGTCGAACGCAACCCTTCCTACCGCTTTGCGGGTCTCTGAAGAAAATCTCGGCGTGCCGCAGGAAATAAACAGTTTCGTGCTGACGATCGGGGCAACGGCTAACCAGAACGGGACGGCACTTTACGAGGGCGTCACGGTGCTCTTCCTGGCGCAACTCGCAGGCATTGACCTGAGCCTTGGCCAGCAACTGACCGTCGTGTACCTCGCAATCCTCGGGGGAATCGGAACCGCCGGCGTGCCCTCCGGCTCGATTCCTTTCATCATCGGTGTGCTCGTAACCATCGGCGTGAATCCGGCGTTGATCGGGATCATTCTTGGGGTGGATCGAATACTCGATATGTGCCGTACAACACTTAACGTCGTCGGCGATATTACGGCAGCAACTTACGTGGCTCGCTCGGAAGGTTATGAGCTTTTGCGGCCGCACGAACCGGCGATTGTTCATGCGGGTGTGTCCATGCCGGCGGATTGAGAATCGTAAAAGGGTCGTGTTTCAGTGGACGCGAGATGCAGCGACGCACAAATACAGAACCGGGAGCAGTAGCGACCGGGTGCATCGCCGGCTAAAGTCAACATCTCATGTACAAACTCAATTACAGAACTCCGAAGGTTTTTGATCGTCAACGTTGACCGTCACGCCAACGGACCCAGTCGCTACTGCTCCCGGTTCCGTATTTGTCGATCCACGGTGCCAGACTTTTTGCTTACCCGGCCTTGGCGAAGCAGAAGCCCGACCCCGGGGAGCACTGCAGCCTGCGTGGGGGCAACGTAAGAGAGGGTTCAGATAATCGAGCAGACATTCCAGAACACAGGGACACAAGATGATCTTTCCGCTTTACGACGACAACAGCGATCGCGCCACAACGCCGGTAGTTAACTACGCTCTGATTGCGATCAACATTCTGGTCTTTGTCTTCCTGCAGCAGCTTGGTACAAACGATAGATTCACTTACGCATTCTCGACCGTGCCTGGGGAGATCGTTAGTGGGCGTGATATCAAAACTCCCGATCGCGTGCGGGTAGATCCGGTCACTGGCCAGGAGCTTTTGGTTCCAGGTCTGCAGCCGACACCATTTTCCGTCTATCTCACCTTAATTCTTTCGATGTTCATGCACGGCGGCATCGCCCACATTGCCGGCAACATGCTTTTTCTCTGGATCTTCGGTGATAACGTTGAGGACCGGATGGGCCACCTGCGTTATCTGATCTTCTACCTGGTTTGCGGCGTGCTGGCATCACTGGCCCATGTGCTGACGACTGTAATGTTTGCAACCGAACCAGGCAGTTTGCTAATACCCAGCCTGGGGGCATCGGGAGCAATCTCGGGCGTTCTTGGCGGTTACATCGTGCTCTATCCCCATCGTCGCGTCACTGCAATCGTGTTTCGTTTTGTCACGGACGTGCCGGCTTACGTTGCGATCGGGATTTGGTTTGCATTTCAGTTGATCAGCGGCACGGCAATTTTCGGAGGCGGATCGCAACTGGGTGGCGTCGCCTACGCTGCTCATATCGGTGGCTTTGTCGCGGGGGTTGTGCTCGTCAAGGTGTTCACCATTGGGCGCGGAGACCGGTCTACCGCCTGGTCTGGTTCTTAAATCAAACGAAATCAACGTAAAGGTAATGCAAACTGTTGGTTGGCGTGAGTGGCGAAACGCTCAACTGAGTGGCGACGAACCGTTCGCAAACCAACAGTTTGCATTACCTTTCTTACAGTCTGCTCTCGAATTTGCGGCAGGTCGCAGGCTCAGTTAAGATCGCTTTTCGAATTCTTAAGGAGTAAACATGGCAATTGAGGAAAGTCCGCTCGCGCCAATTGATCAGGGTCTGGAGATTTGCTCGACCCCACGCGAGCAGATGAATCTATTTCCGCTCGACACTTTCGCTTACGAGTTTCCCGGTCGGGAGATAAAAATCGATTTCGAAATGACTGAGTTCACCGCCATCTGCCCGTTTTCCGACTTTCCTGATTTTGCCACGATTCGCCTCCAATACGTTCCCCACCAGCGTTGTGTAGAACTGAAGAGCTTGAAGCTCTACATTAATTCATTCAGAAATGTGAAAATCTTTCACGAGCATGTCATCAATGTGATTCTTGAGGACTTCGTGCGTGCCTGCGATCCATTGAGCGTAGAGATTGAAGGCGACTTTCACGTGCGAGGAAATATCAAGACAATCGTGCGAGCAAGCTATAAAAGACAGTAGGCAGTCGGCAGTAGGCAGTAGGCAGTAAGCCGTAACCGCAGGAACAAACAATTGATGAGATACCGAACGTATGACAATCTGCCGACTGCCGACTGCCGACTGATTAGTCCATGAGCTTCACCACAATCTTCCTAATAGGCGGCGCAGTTTTGCTGGTGATCTTTTTCCTGATTGCGAGACTGGCAATTCGCTGGGCAATCAGGGTGGCGATCGTCGGTGTGATTTTGGTCGCGTTGTTCGGCGCTGGGGGCTTTTGGTGGTGGAGCAGCCGCCTCACAGCCAAACCTAAGCCAACTCGGCAACCATCGGCGCCCAGCAGACGTGCTTCAGTTCATTAAGCCGCGAACATAATGGGGAAAAGCGACACTGATGACGCTGCCGATCCGCTCGCTCCCGAGATACTTCCTTCTTTGCCCGGAAGCCTGCCCGGAGTAGTTC
This sequence comes from Pyrinomonadaceae bacterium, assembly GCA_036507195.1. GTDB lineage: Bacteria > Acidobacteriota > Blastocatellia > Pyrinomonadales > Pyrinomonadaceae > PSRF01. Next base: position 16,868 of record DASXQM010000133.1, read on the forward strand.
CTTCGCTGCACGGAGGAATGTCCGGACTGTGGCGCCGTTACCGGCGCCTGCCGCGGAATGTCTTCGCGATTAGTCTCGTCAGCCTGCTCAACGACGTTTCCAGCGAGATTATCTACCCCCTTCTCCCTTTCTTTCTTAATAATACTCTGGGCGTTTCCCCGAGAGTGCTCGGAAGTATCGAGGGTGCAGCCGAATCCGTCTCCAGCTTACTCAAACTGTTTGCCGGGCACTTCAGCGATCGGTTCGGCAAACGAAAAATCTTTGTTGTTTCCGGATATGTGTTATCCAGTTTCGCCAGACCGCTGCTGGCCTTTGCTACAAACTGGCATCAGGTGCTGGCGATTCGCCTATCTGATCGTGTAGGAAAAGGCGTTCGTACCGCACCGCGCGATGCGATGATTGCGGACACTGTTGCGGTCGAAGAGCGTGGGTTGGCTTTTGGATTACACCGGTCAATGGATCACACCGGAGCAGTGGTCGGCCCGTTAATTGGTTATCTGCTGGTGCTGCTGTTTGCCGCCGATCGCAACGCTCTTACCGCTACAGACTTCACCAGGATCTTTCTGTTGGCTTCAATTCCGGCGCTCGCAGCGGTACTGGTGGTTTCATTTTTTGTACGCGAGTCGCATCGGCCAAAGCGCGCGCCAGATTCCGATTCGGCCACAGTTACGGCCGCTTCGCCAGTGCATCTTTCGTTGCGTGGCTTCGACGGCAACTTCAAATGCTTCCTGCTAATCATCGGCCTCTTCACTCTTTCAAATTCATCTGACTTTTTTCTATTGCTGCGCGCGCGGGATGCGGGAGTCTCCGTCCTAAACACCTCTCTGCTGTGGGCCGCGCTCCATGGCAGTAAGGTCTTAAGCTCGATCTTTGGCGGCGACCTCTCCGATCGTTTGGGCCGGAAGCGTTTGATAGTTTCTGGCTGGATTCTTTACGCCGCCGTCTATGCCGGCTTTGCGTTCGTCTCAAATGAAGTTTCGGTATGGTTTCTGTTCCTGATCTATGGAATTTATTTTGGATTGGCGGAAGGTGCGGAGAAGGCTTTGGTCGCGGATCTGGTGCGACCCGATCAACGCGGCACAGCCTATGGGTTGTATAATCTTGCTTTCGGAATAACTGTGCTTCCGGCGTCGCTGCTGATGGGCGCTTTGTGGGATTGGCGCGGCCCGCAAACGGCTTTTCTGGTAAGCGCGGCGCTTGGTGCAACAGCCGCATTGTTGTTGCTGCTGCTGGTCAGGACGCGCGCGTACAGTCAGGCGCTTGAGCGCTAAACTTAAAGGACGTTTCGACATGTCACGCAAAACGCTGAACTCGGTTTCCGGTTTCTCAACTGAGATTGGGTTCTACCTGAGCGGGATGGAAGAGGTTAGAGACCAACTCCGCGAAGCGGTCGAGGGGATGTCTGATGACCGCATCCACCGTCCAGCAATTTCAGACGCTCATGCGATTGGCGCGCTTGTCCTGCACATTGGCGAAGCGGAGTGGTATTGGATGCAATGCGTGGTCGCCGGATATGAGGTGACTGACGAGATTCGCTGCGCGCCTTATTGGGATGTGCTGAAAGATCCAAAAGGTTTTTCAAACAAAAGTTATTCCGCCGAGTTTTGCCTCAATGAGATTAAGAAGATCCGGGAACAAAGTCGTACGACCCTGGCGGCCTTCAAGGATTCCGATCTTGAACGCATCTTTTCAATTGAACGCTGCGGGGAAACACACGAGCGGAGTCTTCGATGGATACTGCACCACCTGATTGATCACGAGGCCCAGCACAAAGGGCAGATCCTAATGTTGAAGCGCTTGCAGGGGTTCACGAATGACAGGGTGCTTGAGTAGAGATCAGACAAGCTTGAAGAACTTCTGATCAAGGCTAAGCGGCAACATTTGAATAGACGTTCCTGAAGTTTGTCAGACGTTAGCAATGAATACGAATTATCATTTAATCAAAAACGCGGAAGAGCTTCGCAAAGCGGTTGAATCTTTGTCCACTCACCTCGCAATCGGACTCGATACCGAAACCACCGAGCTTGATCCCTACTTCGGTCGACTGCGTTTGATCCAGCTCGCCACGCCCAATGGCGTGCACATCATCGACCTCGACGCCTTTCGCAATGGCGGCAACGGCGATCTCTTGCAAACCAACACGCTCGCTCCGCTGCGCGAACTGCTGTCTGCTCACCGTCCCGTGAAGATTGCCCATAACGCGAAGTTTGACGCGAAATTCATCAAGCACAGTCTCGGAGTCGACCTGGGCGGCATTTTCGATACGCTGCTTGCCAGCCAGTTGCTTGGCGCCGGAGATATTGAAGAGCGCCACGGTCTCGAGGCGGTTGCATCGCGATATTTGAATGAGGCAGTCGATAAAACTGAACGGCTCAGCAACTGGAATCTCGAGCTATCCGATGCGCAACTCGAATATGCCGCGCGCGATGCTGCAGTGTTGCTGCCCCTGCGCGAGAAACTGATCGAACGATTGAAGTCCGATTCGCTCATTGATTGTGCGCGGCTGGAATTTGACTGCGTGATGACGGTTGCGGATATGGAACTGGCCGGCTTTTATATGCACAAGGATCGCTGGTTGGAACAGTTGGCTATCGTTGAGAAGAGAAGAGCGGAGCTCGCTGATGAATTGCAGGATGTGCTTGCGGAAGAGTCTTCGCAAGGAACGCTCTTTGGTGGACCCCAACGTGACGAGATCAACCTCGACTCGTCCCAACAGTTGACGCAGGCTTTGGAGCGCCTGGGTATCCCGGTTCCCGACTCAACGCGCAACTGGAAACTTCAGCCACTCGCGGCGGAGTATCCGATTGTCGCCACGCTGCTCGAATATCGCACGGTACAAAAAGCCCTGACTAGTTACGGTCAGAACATGATCGAGTTGATCAATCCCACTACCGGGCGGCTACACGCTGACTTTCGTCAGATCGGGGCGCCGACCGGAAGATTCTCCTGCACGAATCCCAACATCCAGCAAGTGCCCCACGCCGTGGAATACCGGCGCTGCTTTTCCGGACACCCGGAGGGTAGAAAGCTGGTGATTGCCGACTACTCGCAGATCGAGTTGCGCATTCTCGCCGAGTTTTCAGGCGACCGCGCCTTCATCAGTGCCTTCAACTCCGGCGCCGATCTTCATCGCGTTACGGCGGCCGAAGTTTTCAACGTGGCTGTTGACCAGGTCACGCGAGAGCAGAGAGATTTTGCCAAACGCCTGAACTTCGGAGTGGTTTATGGCATAGGCGCGCAACGCTTCTCGATAATGACCGGTCTGAGCGTGCCCGAAGCGGAAAACGTGCTGCGCAAGTATTTTGCAACCTATCGCCAGCTCGATACTTATCTCCACGAAGCGGCAAATCGCGCCGTGAGTGAGCGCCAGGCCAGAACCGGCTCGGGCCGCCTGGTTCGTTTCCGCTATGACGAACAAGACCGCCAACAAATTTCGATGACCAAGCGAAACGGCAAGAACACGCCCATCCAGGGAACGAGTGCAGACATACTAAAACGCGCCTTGCGCCTGCTGAAGGATGAATTACGCGGCACCAACGCGCAGATCGTAAACATCATTCACGACGAAATTGTGGTTGAAGCAGACGCGAATGAGGCTGAAGAGGTCGCGCAAAAGGTCGAACGCGCGATGTGCGCCGCCGGCGAGGAATACGTGAAGACGGTGCCGGTGAAAGTGGAGACGGAAATCGCGGATGAGTGGGTGAAATAGGAAGGATGAAGGCGGAAGGATGAAGGATGAACAAAAGTGTCACCACTTAGTTATCTTTCATCCTTCATCCCTAGCCTTCATCCTTGGTCTTTCTGCGCCAGACGAAGTACACAGGGATTCCTGTTAATACGAGCAGGTAGCCGATGCCCGAGGTTGAGGGTGCAAGATAAGCCAGATCTGCAACTATCAGAACTGCCAATGCGATATAGATCAAAGGGACAAAAGGATAACCCCAAGTTCGATACGGCCTTTCAATCTGGGGCGCTTTGCGGCGCATGACGATCACCGCGCCGACCATCAGTGCATAGAAAATCAGATCGGCAGAGATAATGTACTCGAGCAGTTGAGTGTAGACGTTGCCGTAAGTGATTGCACCAGTCTGCGGGTTTGTGGTCACCGTTCTCGGCAAAGTTAGAAACGCCGCCCATACACCCTGCAGGATAAGCGCAAGGGCGGGCACGTGGCGGCTATTCAACAAACCCGCGCGCTTGAAAAAGAGATTGTCGCGGGCCATCGCGTAATAGACGCGTGCGCCCGCGAGAATCAAACCGTTGTTACAGCCAAACGTCGAAATCATGATGGCCATCGCCATTAATACTGTTCCGCGCGGGCCGAACACTGCCTGCATTAGCGCAGTCGCAACGCGATTCTGCGGCGCATTTTGAATGGCGTTCAGAGGCAGCGTGACAATGTAGGCAAGATTAGCGAGCAGGTAGAGCGCAACCACGAGTCCGCAGCCGATTAACAGTGCACGCGGCAAATTCCGTCCCGGGTTGCGCACTTCGCCGCCGGTGAAGGTCACGTTGTTCCAGGCGGACTGCGCGAAAAGTGGCCCCACCATCGAGCGCCCCAGCAACATGATCAACGCCAGAACCAATAGTCCGCCACTAGTTGCGTCGAAGCCAAGCTGGGAGCTGGTAGGATGCCAACCGTTCCGGAGAGGGTTCCACCAGTCAGACGTGTAAGCCGCGCTGTTGTGATTCCAACCAAGGGTGAGTCCAACCACAATCAAGCCAACGAGTGCCGCTGTTTTTGTGAAGGTGAAAGTGTTTTGAATCAGCTTCCCCGTTTTCAAGCCACTCGTGTTCGTCAGCGTCAGAAAAAGAATCATCACGACGGCAACCAACTGCTGAGTTGAAAGACTGATCGCATAACCGCCAAAGCCATGCGGGGCAACGATGTATCGGTCAGCAGACACACTACTGGTTAAGGCGCCGGTAAAGTTTGCGAAGGCGACCGCAACCGCCGCAATCGTTCCTGTTTGGATTATGAGGAACAAGGACCAACCGAAAAGGAAACCGATGGAAGGACCGTAAGCTTCACGCAGAAAAACGTACTGACCGCCGGCCTGTGGCCACATTGCCGCCAATTCGGCGCAACAGAGCGCTCCGGTAATGGTGAGCACGCCGGCCAGCGTCCAGGCCAGCAGCAACCATCCCGGCGCTCCCACGAGCCGTGCCGACTCAGCCGAAACAATAAAGATTCCCGAGCCGATCATCGACCCGACGACGATCATGCTGGCATCAAGCAGGCCCAGGCCGCGGACAAGTTTCGGGGAAGAGCTGTCATCCGCTTCGCTCATAAATTTGTGTGGGTATAGTTGTCTTAGTAGGTCAGTGTCAAGGAAAAGCCTGCTTGACACTCCGCGCAACGCTCCAATAGTCTTGCCTGCTTGGATCTTGCGAAGGGTTTTCGGTCATACAGTCCCTTAAGGAAAAACGGATTACATGGTCAAGGAACAGATAATTGCTCTGATTAAAGCGAAGCGTGTGCATGTCGGAGTGGTTGGCTTAGGTTATGTCGGCCTGCCACTGCTAGCCGAGTTTGCAGGCAGCGGCTATCAGGCGACGGGCTTTGAGGTTGACGAGAATAAAGCAGCTTTGATTAACGGAGGTGATTCTTATATCGGCGATGTGCCCTCGTCGGTAGTCAAAAAACTTATCGAGAACGGGCTTCTGCATGCAACCACCGATTTCGATCAACTGAAGCAATGCGACGCCGTCATCATCTGTGTTCCCACGCCGCTCAGAAAGACCAAAGAACCGGACGTTTCCTACATCCTTGCGGCCGCCGAGGAAATTAAGCAGCGGCTGCACCAGGGACAGTTGATCATTCTCGAGTCAACTACTTATCCAGGCACTACGGATGAAGTGTTGCTGCCGATGTTTGAGGATACCGGTCTCAAGCTCGACAGCGATTTTTTGTTGGCGTTTTCACCTGAACGAGTTGATCCGGGTAACCCCGATTTTCAAACGCACAACATTCCCAAAGTTGTCGGCGGAGTCACGTCAGATTCCACGGATGTTGCCGCTTATCTCTATTCACAAATTGTAAAAGATGTCCATGCTGTCAGTTCGGCGCGCGTCGCGGAAACAGCTAAGCTGCTGGAAAACACGTTTAGGGCCGTAAATATCGGCATGGCAAACGAGATGGCGCGGCTTTGTTACGCGCTGAATATCGATACCTGGGAAGTGATTCGCGCGGCTGCCACGAAGCCCTTTGGGTTCATGCCTTTCTATCCCGGCCCGGGCATCGGCGGCCATTGCATCCCGCTTGATCCGCACTACCTGTCGTGGAAGGCGCGCCAACACGGCTTTGATTCGCGCTTCATCGGTCTGGCAGAGGAAGTGAATTCACGAATGCCGGAACACGTGGTGCAACTGATTGCCGATGGTTTGAACGATGAAAGCAAGGCGATGAAGGGTTCGCGCATTCTGTTGCTGGGCGTAGCATATAAAAAAGACATTGACGACGTGCGGGAGAGTCCGGCGTTGTCGATCATCGATCGCCTGCGAGCGAAAGGCGCCAAGGTGCGTTACCACGATCCATTTGTGAAAGCGATCCACTTTGACGACGCGCACACTGAGGGCGGCGGAGCACCGCTCGACTCCGTGCCGTTAACGGATGAAGAGTTGCGGGGAACAGATTGCGTGGTGATTGTCACCGATCACAGCGCGACAGACTACAAACGCATTTGCCAACTCAGTTCCCTGATAGTTGATACCCGGAACGCGCTCAATGGAGACATCAGGCGCGACAGTAGTGCGCGAATCATTCGCTTGTAAGCAAGTTCAAGTTTCGCTGCCGATCAAGCAGTTTAGAGTTTCAACCTTCAGGTTGTGTTTTCTGGGGCTAGACCAGCTAAAGTTGGAACTCTGAACTTCTTGAGCAGCAGCGGACATTGAACTTTGGACATTGGACGTTTTCCTGGATGTTGAAAGTAATCAACGTTGTCGGCGCGCGGCCCAACTTCATGAAAGTCGCGCCGATTGTAGCGGCAATGAAGCGGCGCGAACGAGAGTTTACGCCGCTTGTTGTTCATACAGGCCAACACTACGACGCGGCCATGTCTGACGCGTTCTTCCGTGATTTGGATTTGCCGCAACCCGATGTTCACCTCGGCGTCGGCTCCACTTCACATGCCGCGCAAACAGCCGCCATCATGGAGCGCTTCGAACCCGTGGTGCTGCGCGAGCAACCTGACTGGGTGCTGGTCGTTGGTGATGTTAATTCCACCCTTGCCTGCGCGCTTGTTTGTGTGAAGCTGGGCGTGAAGGTCGCGCACGTTGAGGCGGGCTTGCGCAGCCGCGATCGGACGATGCCGGAAGAGATCAATCGCCTACTAACGGATCAGATTGCCGACCTGCTTTTTACTCCTTCCGCCGACGCAGATGAGAACCTGCGCGCCGAAGGAATTGCGCCAGAGCGAATACGCATGGTTGGGAACATAATGATCGATTCGCTCTACAAACACCTGCAACTGTCCCGGCAATCGCGAGTTAAAGATAGATTGGGACTAACCGATCAGAGTTATGCGGTGCTGACTTTGCACCGCCCGGCAAACGTCGACAATCCGGTCGCCTTCGGACGAATCCTCGCGGCGCTCGAAAAAATCAGCGAACAGCTTCCGGTAGTTTTCCCGGTTCATCCACGCACCAGGAAGACAATTGCTAAGCATGGCCTGGAAGCACAAGTCGAGAAAATGAAAGGCTTGCGACTGATTGATCCGCTCGGCTACCTGGATTTTCTTAGTCTCTATAGCGGCGCGCGTTTGGTACTCACGGATTCTGGCGGCATTCAGGAAGAGACGACCGTTTTGGGCATTCCTTGTCTCACTTTGCGCGAAAACACTGAACGCCCAATTACCGTGACGATGGGAACGAACACGGTAGTCGGGACCGACCCCGTGAAGATCACCAACGCCGCGTTCGCCGCGCTTAACGAAACCTCCAAAAAGGCTGTTTGCATTCCGCTCTGGGATGGCCACACGGCAGAGCGCATTCTAGCTGTGCTCGGTTAGAATGAGCGCTACTTGGTACACCCATTGGCTTACGTGCCAGCGCGGCTCTGCCGCCGCACGTTCTCGTTTTATTCTCTTTGAGGCTATGCCTCCAACCCCGGAGGCGTAGCCTCCAGTAGGTTTTGAGACTTATCGGTAAGGCGTAGCCCGGCGTAGCCTTACCGCACTATGCGGCGGCAGAGCCGCGTTGCGGGTGGCGCGATTTTTCCAGAAATAAGATATCCCGTGTGACGTTGCCCGTGAACTGAACTCGAAAGCAGCTCTCAATTGCCAGACTCTTCCGAACGTCCAAACAAGACTCGTAGTACTACACCACTGTCGAAAGGACTCCGCGGCGTTCTGGGTGGCAGAATAAGTTTCACACAGGCGACGCACGAGGCGTTTCGGCGGGGACGCGCGGCGGTTAGCCGCCGGCGCGAACGTGAGAGGCTCGGTGAGTTGGCCGCACAATCGGCGCGGCTGCGGCCTGAATTCCAGAGCCTGTCGTCATCGGATTTGCTGAAACACTTTCGCGAACGCGAGTCCCCTGCATTTTTTCTCGGATTCGAAGCTTCAGTTTTCACCACCCAGCGGCAACGAGATCTTTTTCCTGAAGAAACTGAGCGGTTAATCGAATGCGCACAGCTCATTACTAAAGACCATCGCTGGCCATTGTTAGGTTTCGGCGCGCAGGATTTTGGTGCCCCGATTAACTGGCATCGCGATCCTCTCTCCGGGAGAATCTGGCCGCTCGATTATCACGCCGACGTTCCTCTCTGGCAGAACGACGGCTCAGACATCAGAGTGTTGTGGGAACTCAATCGCCTGGGCCATCTCGTCACGCTGGGCTGTGCCTATACCCTGACCAAAGAAGAAAAAGTTGCCTCGGAGTTTTTCGCTCAGGTGGAGAGCTGGCGCCAGCAAAACCCGGTGGGCCGCGGTGGTAACTGGTCATGTGCGATGGAAGTTGCTTTGCGCGCCATTAATTTGCTCGCCGCCTTCTCGCTTTTCCGCAGCTCGAGAGAAATGAGCGAAGCGCGACTGCTGATGTTGCTGACGATGTTTGATCAGCACGGCGCTCACATTCGCCGCAACCTCGAGTTTTCTCATCTGTCTACGAGCAACCACTACCTCTCAGATGTGGCAGGTTTGTTATGGCTTGGCATTATGCTCCCCGAGTTGAGCGCCGCCAAAGAATGGCGCGGGTGGGCCCTGGCTGAATTGCTTCGCGAGATGGACAAACAGATCCTGCCGGACGGTGCCGACTACGAAGCCTCCACGGGTTATCACTGTTTTGTCCTCGAACTGTTTCTCTATTCGTTCATTCTTTGCCGCGCGAATAAGATTCCGATCGCGGAGAAATATTGGCGTAAGCTGCATGCGATGCTCGTTTACCTGCGGGGCATGCTGCGCCCCGACGGCCTGATGCCGCTCATCGGTGATACTGATGGTGGTCAGGTTTTGCCAATCGTATCGCGCGGGGCGAACGATCGCTCGTATCTCTTAGCTCTCGGCGCGACGGTATTCAAGGACTCCCAATTCAAGCTTCCGTCTTTTGAAGCGCAGTCGCAGTTGTTGTGGCTGTTAGGCGAAGAGGGTTTGCGAACATACAAACAGCTTCCGAATTCGAATGAAGAGACTTCATCGCAGGCTTTTCCAGATACCGGTACTTACGTGCTGCGACATGACGATCTCTTTCTTTTGTTCAATGCAAATGCGGCGCGGTTTGGCAGGCCTGTTTCGCACCGGCACAACGACGCGCTGAGCATCGAGGTGGCGGCTTGTGGTCGCGCCTTCATAGTCGATCCGGGAACGTATGTTTATACGGCAGACATGAATGAGCGGCATCTCTTCCGCTCAACTGCTTATCATTCCACCGTTCAGATCGACGACATCGAGCAGAGTACAATACGAGAAGACGCTCCGTTTGTCGGCGGAGGTGAAGCGCACGTTCGCGTTTCGTCTTGGGCGAGCACACCTGCGCACGACCGGATTGTCGCGACACACTCGGGTTACGAGCGCTTGGCTGAACCCGTAAAACATCAACGGACCATTACTTTCTATAAGCCGGATCGCTGGTGGTTGGTTGCAGACGAAATAACCGGCCGAGGGGAGCATGAACTCGCTTCGCGATTCCATTTCGATGCCGGACTCGAGGTAAGCCTGTTAGAGAACAATAACGTCATCGCGCGGGACGAGAGGAGTGGCGCATCTTTAATTGTCTGTTCGCTTGATCTTAGTAAGGCCGCGAAGCTGGAAGCGCAATTCACGTCGCGGCATTACGGTTCTAAAGATGAATCGGTTTCGGCATCTTGGATAATTAAAACGATCCTCCCTTGTAAACTTCGTTGGGCGATCGTGCCGGTGTGCATGGGCGAAAATCCAGAGAAGCGACTAGATCTCGCTCAAACAGCAAAATCCGCCCGAGGGTTGGCTCCTTGACCGTCTTCTCTGTGCAACCTCTGTGTTCTCGGTGTCTCTGTGGTGAGTGTTTTCGCTGATTGTCCACCACAGAGACACCGAGAACACAGAGGTTGCACAAAGAAAACCAAGAGAATAAAACCATACTGTGACTTGACCTGCTGACTCTGACTCCTGATCTCTTTCGTTATGTGTGGCATCTGCGGAATCTGGGAATACGGCACCGCCGAAGGGCGCGTTAAATTGCCGCTCGTCGAGGCGATGCGCGACGAGATGCGACATCGCGGACCTGACAACGAAGGATTGTTGCTCTTCGACGAAGCTCGCGGTGGTCTTGGTTTTCGCCGCCTCTCGATCATCGATCTTTCGCCCGCCGGCAACCAGCCGATGCATGGGTGCACAGAGCAGGTCTGGCTGGTCTTCAATGGCGAGATTTACAATCACGCGCAGCTTCGTGAAGGACTCGAGAAACGTGGTCACGTTTATGCTTCGCTGACCGACTCGGAGACCATCCTTCATCTCTACGAAGAGCGCGGTCTGGATTTCGTCAATCACCTTGAAGGCGACTATGGCATCGCGCTGTGGGATGCCGCGCGCGAGGAGCTTGTACTCGCACGCGATCGCGTTGGCGTTAAGCCGCTTTACTTCTATCACAAAGACGGCCGCTTCATTTTTGCTTCTGAAATCAAGGGAATACTGCAACATCCTGCGGTAATGCGTGAGATTGACGAAGAGTCGCTTTATCATTACCTGACATTTCTCACGACGCCGGCGCCGCGGACGCTCTTCCGTGACATCCAGAAATTACCGGCCGGGCACATGCTTGTTGTCAGGCGAGACGGGTCCATCAATCTTAAGCAGTATTGGGACGCGCTGCCGCCGGAAACGCTTCCCGAAAAGATCCGCTCGCGCAGTGAAGCAGAACACAGTGAGGAAATACTCCGGCTGCTGAGAGATTCAATTCGTAAACGCATGATGTCTGACGTGCCCTTCGGCGTGTTCTTATCCGGAGGGGTGGATTCTTCAGCCAATGTTGCCCTGATGTCGGAGCTGATGTCGCAGCCGGTGCGAACCTACAGCGTGGGCTTCGAAGACAGTGAAGAACTGAATGAGCTAGAGGGTGCGCGGGCAATCGCCACGCGCTTCGCCACGGACCACCACGAAGTAATCATTGGCCAGAACGCCATGCAAAAGTTTCTCCCTGATCTGGTGTTCCATCAGGATGAGCCGCTTGCCGATCCGGTTTGCGTGCCGCTTTACTACGTCTCAAAGTTGGCGCGTGAAACGGGCACGATCGTCGTGCAGGTTGGCGAAGGCGCCGATGAAATATTTGCCGGCTACGACTGGTTTAGAAAATACGTGCGCATCAACGATCTCTTTTGGCGTCAGGCACAAAAACTTCCGGCTTCACTGCGCCACTCATTGATGGCGATGGCAAAGCCGTTGATGGAAGCGTCGTTTAACAAACGCACCGCGATCGAGCTTGTCCGACGGCTCGGCGCCGGCGAACCGCTCTTCTGGGGGGGCGCGATAGTCTTCGACGAAGCTTTCAAGCGCAGGGTTTTGTCCGGCGACATGAGACAGCGTGCCGATGGCTTGTCGTCTTACGGCGCTGTCAGGAAACACCTCGAGCACATCGCGCAGGTCAGGCCCAATTCGGATTTTGCGGCACGCATGACCTACCTCGAGTTAAAACTGCGACTGCCGGAGTTGTTACTGATGCGTGTAGACAAAATGACAATGGCCACGTCAGTTGAGGCGCGCGTACCCTTTCTCGATCATCATTTGGTCGAATATGCGCTGGGCCTTCCCGTTGATCTCAAGATCAAAGGTACCAGCGGGAAACACATTTTGAAACGCGCGCTCGAAAAAGTTTTGCCGTCTGATCTGCTTTATCGTCCGAAGCGTGGCTTTGGTGCGCCCATCCGTGAATGGTTTCGCGGCGATAGCGGTGTCATGCTGGGCGGGCTCATCATGAACTCCTCAATTCGCCGCCGCGAATTATTTGACTACGCATTTATTGCCAGGCTCATTGACGAACACCGGCGAGGGGCTCGCGATTGGAGTTTCCATCTTTGGGCACTCCTCAACGTCAGCCTGTGGTACGAACGCTGGATTGATCCGCGTTAGCGCTCGCTTGATTTTATCGCTCTTACAATTTTGAGATTGGCTCGACATTGTCCCTGGTAGTCCAGTTGAGCAGGGGACGGACGACGCCGGGCATCGGGCCAATGTAGTCGCCGCGCGCGGAATCACCCGCCGGGTTGTCAACAACCTGGAAGGCCACCGCGTTGCGCTGGTGAGCGTGTAGGACGATGGTGGGAAAGTGAGACATGATTGAGACATGGCCCACCAAACTTCCTTCGGCGAGCAAGTTACCAGGGATCCGGACAGTACTCGTGTAGGTTCCGCGCGGACGCGGCTGACGACGCCAATTGGCGCTTGTGTCATGCGTGCTGAAAAGCTCCGTGCCTTCGCCGTTATAGAACTCTATCACGGGCACGAGCGCATGGCCTTCGTCCAGGACATCATAAGTCAGCTCTATACCGAAGGGTTTTTGGATATCGACAACCGCCATCGTGTTGCCGTCCTCGGCGCGTACGCACACCCTTCTCAGGCGTACGACTCTATCACCTGGAGCTTCTCCCTGATTTGGCCATTCTCGTAGCGCTCCCGTTTTCAAACTCGAACTCAGGTAGCGTTTAACCACTTCGCGTGACTCGCCGTCGAAGGTAATCCTGCCGTTTTCCAGCAGCACTACCCGCTTACACAATCTGGTGATAGCAGGCATGTCATGTGAGACAAAAAGAATAGTGCGTCCCTGCTGGCGAATCTCGTGCATCTTGTCGAGGCACTTCTGTTGAAAGGCAGCATCACCCACCGCCAACACCTCGTCCATCATTAAGATTTCCGGCTCGAGGTGCGCTGCAACAGAGAAAGCCAGCCGCACGTACATGCCTGAGGAATACCACTTGACCGAAGTTTCAATGAACTTTTCCAACTCCGAGAAGGCAACGATCTCCTTAAACTTGCGCTCGATTTCGGCGCGTCGCATTCCTAAAATAGCGCCGCTGAGAAAAATGTTTTCACGTCCGGTGAGGTCCGGGTGAAATCCTGTACCGACTTCCAATAAGCTGCCGATGCGTCCAAAGAGTTCGACTTGGCCGGTCGTTGGTTTCGTCACGCGCGAAAGAATCTTCAGTAAAGTTGATTTACCCGCGCCATTGTGGCCAATAATCCCCACCAGCTCGCCCTGTCCGATCTCTAGATTAATGTCGCTGAGCGCCCAAAGCGTCTGATAATCGTTGCCGCTTTTGAGCTTTCTGAACGGGGCTGTCACGGCGTCGCCGAGCAGTTGGCGGAAGGTCATGTATCCCGGGTGCAGTCCGCCAATGCGGTAACGTTTGCTGACGTGTTCGATTTTGATTGCGGGGTTCATATTTCCAACTTAAATCACGTCGGCGAAAGTGTCTTCAAAGCGCCGGAAGATATAGACAGAAAAGACCAGGATCGCGAGAGTGATAATGGCTGAAATGGACACGTGAACCCAATCGAAAGGGCGACCAGTTAGCGAAGCGCGGAAACCTTCAATGATCCCGGCGACCGGGTTGATAATGACCAGCCACTTCCACCTTTCCGGAACGATGCTCGTCGGGTAGATCACGGGCGAGGCAAACATCCAAAGCTGGATGATGAACGGAAGGGCGTGGCGCAGGTCGCGGTATTTGACCGTAACCGCCGCCGACAGCAGGCCCACCCCGAGCGCGAGCAGCGCCATCATCAAGATGAAAAGCGGCAGCAGCAGGATGTTCAAAGTCAAAGCGACGCCATAGTAAAAACTGAGCACTATCAGCAGTAAAAAGGCTATGACCAGATCAACAAGACCAGCGCCCACTGAAGCAGCCGGGATAAATAGGCGCGGAAAATATACTTTAGTAATCAGGTCGGTGTTAGTCAGGAGGCTATTGGTGCTGTTTGTTACAGCGTTGGCGAAAAACAGCCAGAGCAGCAAACCCGAAAGGGCGAAGAGCGGATAAGGCAGTGAGCCAGTGTCAAGGCGAACAAAGCGGTTGAAGACAAGCGTGAAGATTAACGTTGTCGTTAGCGGTTGGATGATTACCCAGGCCACTCCCATCAGCGTCTGCTTGTAACGAACCTTGATGTCTCGAAGCGTGAGGAAGTAGAGCAGTTCATGATAGTGCCATAACTCGCTGAGGTTGAGTTGCACGCCGGCTTCCTCCGACTTGATCAGCGCGCGCCTTTTGGGAGTGGCGGGCGTTGAACTTTCAGCGGATTCTCCGATGTCTAAGTTGATGTGCCGAACCGTTCGTGCGGATGGGGTTTGGGCAAGCTTGCGGCTTGCGCTTTTGCTGGTTTCAAAATCCATTCAAGATCTTTTCGCTAGCGCGGATGCGACAGTCGCGCATTGGTTACCTGGCAATCGAAACCTCAAGATGTTTATGTTGCTTCCCGTCAAGTTGGCCAGTCTAAAGACCCCCAAACAGCGCCGTCAAGGAGGCCTCAGAATATGCAGCGAATTAGATTCCACTTCAGCAGGATGTGGTAATGAAAAGCATGGATGCATATTTCAACATCTTCAAACTAATGGTCAATATGGCTCTGCTCTGAACTCCAGTGGGTATTCCCGCTTCCTGACCGGTCATGACGTACTGTAGCGTTCACCCTTTCCACGACGCCCCCAGGATGAAAAAGCGAGACTTTGCGCCACCTGGTGCTGTATAGTCCGGCGCAAGCTAAAGACCCCAGCCAGGGGTCCCTGAGGTCTGCGCGGACTGCCCTCGATAGACGTAGCCGACGCAATCTGAGAAATCAAAGAATCCTGGTCTCCCAGCGTCGCCAGGTGAATATGTCTCGCTCTCATTTGGCCTCATGATTTAGCTGGTTTTGCTGTTGAGCCGGACTCCCGGTCCCATCTCTTTTGCCGGCCCTTCGAAACCTGGAAGGAATGTTTATGCCCCGACCTTACCGCCCTTTCAAATACCGTCGATCGCTGTTGCTTGTGGTATCCGTCCTGTCCCTCGTCATCTTTTGGCTCGTCAGTAGTCAAGGAACTCGCATTGGGTTCGCCCAGGGCAATCTGCCTGCGTCCTTCAAAAGCTTCGAAGCGCCGCAGATCCACCCGCTGGCGCTGACGCCTGACGGCACTCGACTGCTCGCAGTCAATACACCTAACGCCACGCTTTCAATCTTCCAGCTGGTCTTAGGCTCGCCTGTGCTTACAGCGGAGATTCCAGTTGGTTTCGAACCCGTGAGCGTAGCAGCCCGCAACAACCGAGAGGCGTGGGTCGTCAATTGGATGTCGGATTCAGTAAGCATCGTTGACCTCTCGACCGGCAACGTCGTGCGCACCATAGATGTGGGTGACGAGCCGACCGATGTGATCTTTGCGGGATCCGGTAACAATAAGGCCTTCGTCTGCGTTTCGGGCGGAGGGCGTCAGACTGTCGGCTTTGGCCAGATGACTGGCATGAGCGGCGCGGTTAAGGTGTTTGACGCGAACAATCCCACAACGACTCCGGTGACCATTGAAAACTTCGGCAAGCAGTCACGGGCGCTCGCGCGCAACGCTGACGGCTCGCGAGTCTTCGTCTCCGTATTTGAGTCGGGCAATCAGACGACCATCGTGCCGGAACCCATCGTCGGCGCCAACGGTGGTTTACCCCCGCCAAACCCGCCGCTGGGGCCAGGGTTACCGGTACCGCCCAACACGAGTCTCATCGTCAAGTGGGACGGCTCGAACTGGAGAGACGAGATAAATAGATCCTGGACGTCGCAAATCCCTTACACGCTGGCTGATGTTGATGTCTTAGTGCTTGATGCGACGTCGGCTACCATCAGTGCGCAGGTGCGCGGGATAGGCACACACGTGGGCAACATGACCTTCGACCCAGCCACGCAGCGCCTCTTCGTCGCCAATCTGGAAGACATCAACCAGGTGCGTTTCGAACCGAACCTGCGCGGACGCTTCCAGGCGAGCCGCGTCTCCACAATCAACACCGCGGCTGCGCCGCCGACGCTCCTGGGCACATCTGATCTGAACGCGCACGTTGACTTTAGCAAGCCAGACGGCTCCGATTCCGAACGCGCCCTAAGTCTGGCGTTGCCCGCCGATGTCGCGCGGCATTCCGACGGCACGGTCTATGTGGCGGCCACCAGCTCTGCACGCGTCGGCGTGCTTTCCGCGGCAGGTGTTGTCACCGGGCGAATCGGCGTCGGACAAGGGCCGACCGGCCTCGCGCTCGACGAAGCGCGGCATCGCCTTTACGTCCTCAACCGCTTCGACCAGACACTCAGTATTGTGGACACTGACACGAAGAGCCAGCTTGGCCAGGTGAATGTCGGGTTCAATCCTGAGCCGCTGTCGGTCCGCGATGGTCGCCGTTTCCTTTACGACGCCACAAGCTTCTCAGCCCACGGAACTGTGTCATGTGCGAGTTGCCACCTGAACGGCCACCGCGATGGCGTGGCTTGGGATTTGGGTAACCCGCAGGGATCGGTTGACCCTGTCTCAACCTTCCTGCCGCCAAATATCATTGGCTCTGACAACCAGCACCCAATGAAGGGACCTATGATGACGCAAAGTCTGCGCGGCATCATCGGTAACGAGCCGTTTCACTGGCGGGGCGAACGACCGGGACTGGAAAACTTCAATGTCGCCTTTGTATCGCTGCTGGGCGGACGTTTGCTCAGCCCTGAAGAGATGGCCTCCTTCAAGGGATTTGTGCGATCCCTGGTGTACCCACCGAACCCGAACCATCCGCAGAACCGAACCCCTAATGAGTTTCTGGGCGGCTTTGGCTTCTTTGACTCGAACAAACTATTTGGTGGGCTCGGTCAGCCAAGTGGGACAATCAACTGCAGCGAGTGCCATTTGGTAACCAACTTCACGGTCGGGTCGGACAACAGAATCACACCGAAAACTGACCTTCAGGAGGCGCAATCGGTGAAAGTCGCGCCATTCCGCGGGCTTTACCAGAAGGTCGGAATGAACAAGACGCCGGGTCAGCAGATCAGCGGCTTCGGCTTTTCGCATGACGGCTCGTTCGACACACTCTTCAACTTCCAAAAAGCGCCCCAGTTTAATTTTGGTCAAGCCGGTAGCGATGCGACGGCCGACAGTTGGCGGCGCGACATTGAGCAAATGCTGTTGCGGTTTGACACCGGCACAGCGCCTGCGGTCGGCCTGATGGTCACCGTGGATGCCAACAACAAGTCGTCGTTTGACGTGACGACTCGCCTCAACAACGTCCTCCTTCCGGAGGCACAGTTAGGCAACTGCGACCTCATCGTGCGCGGTTTCTACGGCGGCAGCCCACACGGCTTTCTGCGCCTCAGCAATGGAATGTTTCAACCCGACAGCCTATCTGAAGCTCCCGTTACGTTGCAGACGCTGCTGAACGCGGCCGGTCCAGGTAATGAACTGACTTTCATGGGCGTTCCCGTAGGCGAGGGCCGGCTGTTCGCGCTCGACCGTAACGGTAACGGCCTTCTTAACGACGACGAGGCGCGCACATCAGTGAGCATCTCGGGCCGGGTGGTGAACGCGAGTGGCGTGGGGCTCGCGGGCGTTACAGTGACGCTGTCGGGCACACAGGCGGCGACGTCAGTGACAGATGCGACAGGCAGATTTACCTTCAACTTCATCTCAACGTTGGGTACGCATACCGTTACACCTTTGGGAGGGCCCTTCACTCCACTGAACAGAACTTTTGCGAACCCGATATGGAACCAGTCGGCCACCTTCAGCTCGTCCCCGACCGGTAACGCTTCGGACGTTTCCCAGTTTTACGTTACTCAGCATTACCTCGACTTCCTGAACCGCGAACCGGACGCCGCAGGTCTCGCCTTTTGGATCGACCAGATTGAGAGTTGTGGCGGAAACGCTGATTGCCGGCAGGCACGTCGCGACAACGTATCGGGGGCGTTCTTCCTCTCGATCGAGTTCCAGGAGACGGGCTTCCTCGCCTACAAAGCCTATAAAGCTTCGTTCGGAGATATCAATCCACCCACTGTGCCGGTGCCGGTCACTTTCCCGCAGTTGATGACCGACACGCAACGGATCGGACGCAACGTCATCGTCAACCCGTCGGGCGACTGGCAACCGGTGCTTGAAGGAAACAAGGTAGCGTTTTTCGCGGGCTGGGTTCAGCGCCCCGAATTTCTCGCGCGCTTCCCCATTGGAATGAGTGCTGCGGACTTCGTGGATACACTAAATACTAATACGGGCGGTTCGCTAAATACTTCAGAACGCAATGACCTGGTCAGCCAACTTTCGGGTAACAACACGGCGTCCGGGCGTGCGTCAGTCGTGAGAAAGGTGGCCGAGAACGGCGAGTTCACGCGCCGCGAGAAGAATAAGGCGTTCGTGCTGATGCAATACTTTGGCTACCTGCGACGTAACCCGAATGATCCGCCGGAGGTTGGGCTCAACTTCGACGGCTACAACTTCTGGCTCACGAAACTCAACCAGCATGATGGCAACTTCATTCAGGCCGAGATGGTGAAGTCTTTCACCGTAAGCGGCGAGTATCGCCAACGGTTCGGCCCGTAAGTCTACTGGTTCTGACAAGAACAAAGGCGGGGAATTAGATCCCCCGCCTTTTGTTTTTTGGATTGAAGACCTGCTATCGTCGTTCCCACTCAAGCATAGGTCCTTAATAACCACTCAGAATGAGCAGGAGGATTATACTCTTTGGGCCACTGCCGTCGCCTTACGGTGGCGTCGCCATTTACATGAAGGCCCTGGTGGCGCACCTGCGTTATTCGAATGTCCGAATTTGCAGGCCGTGATAAAGGTGATGGGTGTTGAGCAGGGCTAGGTCACTCTCCGTGAAAGTCTTTGTTTGAGTTTGCAGCAGATTGCGTAAACACTAACAGCGGCCAGTAAGAAGAGAAAATAGTGAATTACGAGGACATAGCGATATTCAGTGTGCAAGGCTGACTGCGTGCAGAAGTAGTAACAAGGGACGACAAGCAGGACTGCCAGGCTTTGAAACTGGCGCCGGTAGATGAGAATGCCGGCGCCGGCCAAAACCAGCGGCAGGAAGATTGCCGTGATGAAGAGTTTTTGCATGGTGCGCAAAGGCCACTGAAATAAATTCTGCCAGGTCACCGAGTCTGTTGTTGCTAGTCGCAAAGGCGTACGCTCGAGCCGCATCATTGAAGCAGCCCTGCGTACCATAACGCCGAAGAACCAGAAGGGATGCGCACGAATGACGGCAAGGCCCCGGGCCAGCCGCGCCCGATCACGCTGCGGACCATCGGGCGTGAAAAGGGAGCTGGCATACTCCGGACGATGGAACGTTTCAGCTTCGCCCTGAATAAGTTCCATATCAGTTTGAGGCAAGCCAAGGCTGCCGTCGATGTTGTAATCTGCAATGCCCTCAATGAGCGTTTGTCCCGCACCCAGCGACACAGGAATAAACTCGCCAAAGACCGTAGCATTACGAATGGTAAGCGGCGCAATTACCAGGCCCGCCGCGCCGATAAGCACCAGAGCCGGACGCAATCGGTCGCCGCGTTTGTAGATGATTGGAAACAGCAGGGCCATAAAAGGCGCAAGCAAAAGGGCGTTGGCTCGGAGCCAGCAGGAAACGCCAATGAGCGCACCCGCCGCGAGGAGCAGGAGCAAGCGACCGGGTCGATGAATGAGGTGCTGGTGGCGAGTTCGGACAATTAGAAGAACAGCCAGCAGAATTGGCAGCGCCGCCAGCGAGTCTGGCAAAAGCAAAATGGAATTCCAGCTAAACTGTGGAGCGAACGCCGCCATTAGCCCAGAGATAACACCAACAGCAGTGGGAAATAGCTCGAAAGCGATCAGGCAAATAATCACTGCGGCGAGCGAATCGAGCATCATCTGCACGAGCTGCGTGGCGGTGTCAGACTCAGGTGCGATACGGTGGATCAGGGAAAGCAGGATTGGATAACCCAGCGGGTGGCCAAGCAGATCGGGATTGCTGGTTGACGATGAGGCGTCGTAAAGCGAAGCGAGACCATTCCCCCGGATCAACCTGGCCTGCTGTTTGTAGTTGAGTACGACGCTGGTTTGCACCGCGGAAACTTCCTTGCGGCTGCCGTGCCAATTCAGAAGTCTGACTCCGAGTGCCGTGAAAAAGATCAAAGAGAGAATCAGTAGTCTTCGACGCGGTGCGAGACGATTCACCTTAGGCTGTTGCGGACCACAAAGATGATCCACTTTTTCGCTGTCGCTATTATTGTGCTTCATTACTCGGCGAGCGGGTTCCCAGCGGAGCAACACCGTTGGGGCGCTAGGATTATACAGAGCTAACGTGATTCAGGGACACTCGATAATCTGTTTCGCTGGTGAGGATTGGTGGTATCACCATCCCCACTCGAAGTACCATCTGATGCGACGCTTCGCCAAAGCAGGCAATCGTGTGATCTTTGTAAACTCGATTTCGATGGGCCTGCCGAGTCTGGCAAACAAAGATTTGTTGCCGCGCATTGTTCGCAAGCTTCGTTCTTATGCTCGGCTCGCACGGGCAACACCGGAGGGCGTCACGGTAGTGTCGCCGGCCGTCATTCCGTTCTTTGGTAGCCGCGCTGTACGGGCCGCCAACCGCAAATTGCTCGCTGCACAAATTGGCCGGCTGGCGCGACGGGGCGGCCTCGCGCGACCAATTCTTTGGATTGCAATTCCCACGGCGGCGGACCTGATCGGCCAGTTTGACGAATCGCTGGTTATCTATCAGGTGTCGGACAAGTATGATGCGAACATGATGGACCATAGTACCGATCAGGTGACGATTAAAAAGCTGCATGATCGCGCAATCGATAACGCCGACCTCGTCTTCTATTCCGGTCAAAAGCTTCTGGCTGAAGCCGAGCACGGTCGCGAACGGTCCTTTCTTTTGGAACAGGCGGTCGATTTCGACCACTGGTCGCGAGTGGGCGCTGGAAAGCTGGAGGTCAGGGAGGCGGTGGCGCGAATTCCCCGTCCCCGGCTTGGTTATTTCGGGGCAATAGAACCGTGGCTGGTTGATCAGGAGTTGATAAAGCGTGCCTGCCGGGAGCGACCAGATTGGCAGTGGATCTTCATTGGCAATAAGTCGCGCGGGGTTGAGATCGAGGCTTTGCCGAACACACATTTTCTGCCGCCGGTGCCCTACCAGGACCTGCCACACTTTGCCGCAGGTTTTGATGTCTGCGTGCTGCCGTGGGACACTGCGCACTCGTTTACCAGTTATGGGTCGGCGATAAAGGTTCGCGAGTATTTGGCAACCGGACTGCCGGTCGTGATATCGCCCCTGCCTGAATATGAATCGATGGGCGAGGTCTTGCGCATTGCGCGCAGCCACGATGATTGGTTTCGCCTGGTGGAAGATGCTTTGACTGAAAGCGATCCGGCTGCTGCGCGAGCCCGGCAGGCGGCGGTTTCGAGCGGAACCTGGGACGCGCGCGCCGACTGGGTGTCAGGCCTGATTGAGAGCACTCTGAAAACTAAGCATAACGTGAGGTGAGGCAAACATTCAACTCATCCGCAGATTACACAGATTGAGAACAAAGGTGGATGTCGCTTTTGTTTTCGGACCGTTCGAAAGTTTTAGGGTGAATCTGCGAAATCTGCGGATAAATGACTGCGGTCATAGAATTGGTTAACGGGCTGATGAAGCAGTTTCTGCAAAACTTGAGGACAGGCGAAGGCACCGTGACGGAAGTACCTGTGCCCATTGTGCAGCCTGGCCGCGTGCTGGTGAGCACTGCGGCGTCTCTGATCAGCGCCGGCACCGAACGTGCTCTGGCTGAACTGGGACAGAAAGGTTTGTTAGGCAAAGCCAGGGAGAGACCCGAGCTGATCGGAAAAGTTTGGGAGAAAGTGAAAACCGATGGGATCGTGCAAGCGCTTGAAGGCGTGCGCGACAAACTTGATCAGTCGCACGCAGTCGGCTACAGCGCCGCCGGTATAGTCATTGAAACAGCGAAAGACGTGACCGAGTTTCGCGCCGGTGATCGCGTGGCGTGTGCCGGCACCGACTACGCATCTCATGCTGAGGTGATCTCGGTTCCGCGAAATCTATGCGTGCGCTTGCCGAACCAATTGAGTTTTGAAGAAGGAGCTTTCGGTACGGTTGGCGCAATCGCGTTGCAAGGTGTCCGTCTGGCGGAGCCGACGATCGGAGAGTCAGTCGTGGTTATCGGGCTTGGTCTTGTCGGCCAGCTGACTGTCCAACTGTTGCAGGCGAATGGATGTCGTGTCTTTGGAATTGACCTCGATGAGGCGCGTATTCAACTGGCGCGCACCTCTGGAGCTGATGACGGATGCGTTCCTGATGATGCGAGCGAGCGGGTCAGGGCCTGGTCCAGAGAAGGTGGCGCTGACGCTTGCATCGTCGCGGCCGCCACCGCGTCTAGTGAACCCATCGAGCTGGCGGGAGAGATTTCGCGTTTGAAGGGTCGCGTGGTGGCGGTGGGTATGGTCGGAATGAATGTGCCCCGCAATGTCTATTACCAGCGCGAGCTGACACTGAAAGTTTCACTATCTTACGGACCGGGTCGTCATGATCCAGATTATGAGGAACGCGGGCACGATTACCCTCCAGCCTACGTGCGTTGGACCGAGGGCCGCAACATCGAAGCTTTCCTCGACTTGTTGGCCGCGGGGCGCGTTGATGTAAGGCCACTCATCACGCATCGGTTTTCCATCGATGACGCGCGGCGTGCTTACCAACTAATTTCCGGCAGAATAGATGAGAAATATCTGGCCGTTGTCCTGACATACGATACTGAAAGCGAAATTAACCGCCGCATCGAAAATAAATCGGCTGTTAAGAGAGCCGCAGCGCCGGCTGGACGCGTCGGTGTTGGCTTGATCGGCGCCGGCGGCTACGCGCAAAAAGTTCTGTTGCCAAACTTCAAGGCCGCAGGCGTCGAGTTTTGCTCGATTGCTTCGGCGTCAGGTGTCTCAGCGCGTGACGTGGGCACGAAATATGGCTTCGCGCGATTTCTGTCAGACGCGCAAGCCGTCATTGACGACGACGATGCGAATCTCATTGTTATTGCCACGCGGCACGGCTCACATGCAGAGCTGGCGCGGCTGGCGCTCGAGCGTGGCAGACACGTCTTTGTAGAAAAGCCGCTTGCGCTTGAAGACGCTGAGTTGGATGGCGTGCTTGATGCGGCTGCAAACTCTGAAGGACAGTTAATGGTTGGGTTCAACCGCCGCTTTTCGCCGTTGGCTGCCAGGGCGAAAGAGGTTTTTGCCGGACGGCAATCACCGCTATCCATTGTTTACCGCGTGAATGCGGGGCGAATTCCGCGCGAGCACTGGACGCAGGATGCAAGAGAAGGCGGCGGACGCATCATTGGCGAAGTCTGTCATTTCATTGACTTGATGCAGTTCCTTACCGGCGCGATGCCAAAAAGCGTCTACGCCGAAGCAGTGGCTCCCGGGAGAGGCAATATTGTGAGTGAAGACTCCGTCCTCATCACGCTCCGATTCGCTGATGGATCAAACGGCGTAATTGCCTACCTTGCCGAAGGTGACCGCAGCCTCGGGAAAGAGCGCCTAGAAATCTTTGCTGAAGGAAAGACTTTCGTCATTGAAGATTTTCGCAGCGCCAGGCTTTACGCCGGCGGTCGTGAGAAAAGGGAAACACTGCGACAGCAGGATAAAGGACAACCGGAAGAAATGCGCGTGGTGTGTGCCGTCGTCGCTGAGGGAAAGCCCGCGCCCATTACCCTTGCAGAGCTCGAGGCTACCACGCGCGCTACTTTTCGCATCAAGGACTGCCTACGAACAGGACAACCAAAGAAAGTGATGAGTACTGAGTGATGAGTATTGAGTCCGTGGTTCGGTTCACAGTTCGTAGTTCGTGGTTCACAGCAATTAGAAATGCGCGCCACTTACTACGTCCAATCACACAGAGACCACGGACAACGGACGATTAACTCAGTACTCATCACTCAGTACTCATCACTGTTTTTATGTGTGGAATTGCCGGACTAATCAGCCTCGATCCTGAACGACCTACGGGCACTATGTTGCAGACCATCGAGCACCGCGGTCGCGACGATGAAGGTGTTTGGGTTTCGGAAGCAATCGACGACGCGGGCCGGCGCACGTGTTTGGGTCATCGCCGTCTGGCAATCATCGATACCAGCAGGGCCGGTCACCAGCCAATGCTCTCCGCTGATGGTCGTTATGTCATTACTTTCGGCGGCGAGATCTACAACTATCGCGAGTTGCGTGAGCAGTTGCTCAACAAGGGCCACGCGTTCAGGACTAAGACCGACACGGAAGTTTTGCTAAGTGCTTTTGCGGAGTGGGGCATAGCCTGTTTGCCTCGCCTCAACGGCATGTTTCATTTCGCGGTTTGGGACAATCAGGAGCACACGCTCACGCTGGCGCGCGATCACGTCGGCATCAAGCCGCTTTACTACGCCTATGTGCCCGCAAAGGATAGCGAACCGGGTTCTTTGATTTTCGCATCGGAAGTTAAAGCAGTATTAGCGACCGGCCTGGTCGAACGCGCGCTTGATGCGGAAGCGCTGAACCAGTTTCTGACATTTCTCTGGGCACCCGACCCGAATACATTATTTCGCGGCATCAAGACGCTGGCGCCGGCCCACGTCCTCACATTTCGAGACGATGCGATCAAGCTCAACGAGTGGTGGGATGTTTGCTTTGACCAGATTGAAGAAGGTCGCAGCGAGGCTTGGTGGCAGGAGCAGGTGCTTGAGACGCTCGATAGCGTAGTAAGGATGGAGATGGTAGCCGACGTGCCGCTCGGTTCGTTTCTGTCTGGCGGCATCGACTCTTCAGGCATCGTCGCAATGATGAAACGTCATAGCAACGGGCGGAGAGTTTCCAGTTACACCGTCGGCATTGAATCCGAGGATCTGCGTTACGACATTATTCCGGACGACGTCGAATGGGCACGGCGTGTGAATCAGCATCTGGAGACCGATTACCATGAAATCATGTTGCAGCCCGCAGTGGCCGAGCTGCTGCCGAAGCTCGTCTATCACATGGACGAGCCGGCCATCGATATGGCCATCCCCAGCTACCTGGTTTCGTGCGCCGCGCGCGAGACGCTGCGCGTGATGTTGTCAGGCATGGGCGGCGACGAAGTGTTTGCAGGCTATCCACGGCAGCTTGCGATGAAGATTGCCGGTGCTTTCGATCCGGTGCCGTCGATGCTGCGCCGCCCATTAATGAAGACGCTCGAGCGCACGCTGCCGGGCGGGTTGCCGGGACGATTGACAGCGCCGCTGCGCAACGCCAAAAAGTTTGCGCGCAGCGCCGGTCTCGATTTCGAGGAACGATATTTGGGTTATGGCACTTACTTCACTGATCAAGCCAAACAGCAACTTTATTCCGACGATCTGCGTGCCGCGACACAAGGACTGGACGCTTACGCCGCCCATCGCCGCTACTTTGCACGCGCCCGCGAAGCCGCACCCTTAAACCGTCTGCTCTACGTCGATCTCAAAACGTTCCTGCCGTGTTTGAATCTGATAACTACCGACAAAACTTCGATGGCCGCGAATCTGGAAGTGAGAGTGCCTTTCCTCAATCGCCACATGATTGAATTCGCCGCACGCATGCCACCGAACCTAAAACTGCGCGGCTTCAAACGGAAATACATTCTCAAGCGCGCGCTGGAAAAACTCTTGCCAGGTGACGTAGTTTGGAGAAAAAAGGCGGGCTTTGGCGCACCCATTCGCTCCTGGCTGCGCGGGGCCTTGCGTCCGCTTGTGGCCGAGTTGCTGGCAGATGAAGTGGTTAGAAAGCGTGGTCTATTTCGTCCCGAGGAAGTGAAACGCCTGATCGACCGGAACCTCTCGGGCCGTGAAGACTTAAGTCTCCAGGTTTTTCAGTTACTGAATCTGGAGCTTTGGCAGCGACAGTTCATTGATAGGTAAACCTGGCCGCGGATAAACGGGGATTGCCGAATCTGAAAGACAATTCTCTGACTTTGTTTGGCCTTGTTCTTTGATCTGATCCGCGTTTGTCCGCGTAAATCCACGGCATAAAACCAGGACGCTCAGCCTGGGTAATAAATTGACAATGCCGGAGCCACAGTCTTATTCTGATTGAGCCGGGCAGATTGAGCCGGTCATTCTTGGAAAAACCTTACCGCCCCGGTAAATAGCTCCCAACTCCCGACCTGCCCAGGAAATGATGGTCCAGGAAAAGATTTCGTTACCAGAATCAGACGCTCGTTTGTCGCGGGCTGAAAGCGGCAGGCAGACCTGTGTTTTGCTGGCTGAAGATGATAGCGCGCTGAGGCGCTTTTTGGAAGTTGTGCTTAAGCGCGCCGGCTATCAGGTGATACCAGTTTCTGATGGGCTCGCAGCCATGAAGATGACGCTCTCCAGCCCGATAGATATTGTGGTAACCGATGCGATGATGCCCAATCTTAGCGGCCACGAGTTTTGCCGCTTCTTGAGAAACAGTCCGGCGCTTTCTCAACTTCCAATTATCATGCTGAGCGCGCTCGAACGAAAAGATACGAATCACGATGGGGAACAGGCCGACGCCTTTCTTTCCAAACCTGTTTCAGGCGAGAGTTTGATCGAGTGTATCGAAGCGTTGCTGGCCCGCAAAAGCGACTAGTCTTTCTAAACAAATCAATCAAACCGCCGATGCGCTGGTAACTTCTACCAGTGCATCGATGCTGGTATATGGCAGACCTTGCGCTTCAGCTACTGCCTGGTAGGTACAGTGACCGGCGTAAGTGTTAACGCCCGACTTCAATCCGGGATCGCTGCGTATTGCCTCAAAGAAACCTTGGTTGGCCAGCTTTAGCGTGTAAGGCAGCGTGGCATTCGTCAGTGCGAAGGTGGATGTCCGCGGCACCGCGCCGGGCATGTTTGCTACGCAATAATGCAAGACACCCTCCACGTAATAGGTTGGATTTGAGTGGGTAGTCGGATGCGTGGTCTCGATGCAGCCCCCCTGATCCACGGCGACATCAACTATTACGGCGCCGTTCGGCACGTCTTTAAGCATGCTCCGCGTTACCAGCTGCGGCGCCGCGGCTCCGGGCACCAGCACTGCACCCACGATCAAATCGGCATTTGAGATCGCATCGTGAATCATGTAAGCGCTGGAAGCCAGAGTTGAAATCTTGGAAAGAAAAATATCGTCAAGCTCGCGGAGGCGCTCGAGATTATTGTCGATAATCGTCACGTGAGCGCCCATGCCGACCGCAATCTTTGCGGCGTTTGTTCCCACTACGCCGCCGCCGAGGATTACCACTCTTGCAGCGGGCACGCCCGGAACGCCGCCCAGCAAAATGCCGCGACCGCCGGCCATTTTCTCGAGGTAGTGAGCGCCGACTTGTATGGCCATGCGTCCTGCAACCTCCGACATGGGCGTGAGTAGTGGTAATCCACCCCTACGATCGGTAATCGTTTCGTAAGCAATGCCGGTGACCTCGCGTTTTAGAAGTTCATTTGTAAGGTTGCGATCCGGCGCCAGGTGAAGATAGGTGAAGAGCAACTGCCCTTCGCGCATTCGCGGATATTCAGCTGCAATCGGTTCCTTGACCTTAACGATCATTTCGGACCTGGCCCAAACGTCGTCAGCGGAATCAATAATTTTCGCGCCCGCCTTTTGATAAAGAGCATCTTCAAAACCGGAACCTTCACCCGCGCTCTTCTCAACAATAACCTGATGACCAGCGTCACTGAGCGCCCGCACGCCCGCGGGCGTTAAGCCCACTCTGTATTCATTATCCTTTATCTCTTTGGGCAGGCCGACAATCACGTTGTTTCCCCCTGTCGCAGAAATCAGAGATCAGAAGGCAGAGATCAGAAGTCAGAGGTCAGATTTCAGATCTCAAATTTCAGATTTCAAACTTCAGACAATTACATTTATCTGATTTCTGATCTCTGACTTCTGACCTCTGATTTCTGACCTCTGCCTTTAGCCCATGCCTTCTACCAGGTCGATCTGAGCGCGTTGAAGTTTGCCGCTGTAGTCGACGTAAATTGATTTCCATTCAGAAAAGACATCCAGCACCTGGGTACCAGCTTCGCGATGGCCATTGCCCGTAGCCTTTGTGCCTCCAAACGGCAGGTGCACTTCCGCCCCAATAGTCGAAGCGTTTACATAAAAGATTCCCGTGTACATATCGTTCATCGCGCGAAAAGCGCGGTTGACATCGCTGGTGTAGATTGCGGCGGAGAGTCCGTAACGAACCCCATTGGCGATTTCGACCGCTTCGTCCAGAGACTTAGTCGGAATCACGGCAGTGACAGGCCCAAAGATTTCCTCCTGCGCAATGCGCATATCGGGAGCTACGTCGGTGAAGACGGTGGGTTCAATGTAATAACCGCGGCCGTATTCGCCTCTCGTCAAACGTTTGCCGCCGCAGGCGAGCGTTGCACCATCTTCCTGCTCGCCAATTCCGATGTACTTCATAATCTTTTTGACAGCGTCGGCATTGATCACCGGACCCACATCCGTTTTCGCATCGGCGCCTTTACCTATTCTGAGCGCCCTGGTTCGTTCCACCAGCTTCTTCGAAAACTGTTTGTAGACCTTCTTATGAACGACCAGACGCGATGAGGCGGTGCAGCGTTGTCCTGAAGTTCCAAACGCGCCCCAGACTGCGCCTTCGATTGCGAGGTCGATGTCGGCATCATCCATTACGATGATGACATTCTTACCACCCATCTCGAGCGAGCAGATCGCGTTGCGCTCGGCACAAGCTGAAGCAACAATGCGGCCGGTTTCAGTTGAGCCTGTAAATGAAATCAAACGTAATGCCGGGTGATTGGTAATTGCAGCGCCGGCGTTTTCACCGTAGCCCGTCACCAGATTTACAACCCCCGGTGGGATGCCCGCTTCTTCGCAGGCCTGCACCAGGTTGTAAGTGGAGAGCGGCGTGTCTTCGGCAGGCTTTAGCACGACGGTGTTACCGCAAACGAGCGCGGGAATCAGTTTCCACGAAGGTATCGCCATCGGGAAATTCCATGGCGTAATCAATCCGCAGATACCGACCGGCTGGCGCACGCACATTGCAAACTTATCCGGCATTTCTGCTGGGGTGGTAAACCCGTGCAGCCGGCGTCCCTCACCGGCAGTGTAGTAAGTGCAGTCGATAGCCTCCTGCACATCGCCACCGGCCTCTTTCAGCACCTTGCCCATTTCGCGCGTCATGTCGGCGGTGAAGCGTTCTTTATTGCAGATTAGAATTTCCCCTAAGCGAAAAAGAATTTCGGCGCGTCTCGGGGCAGGCAGGCTGCGCCAACCATCGTAGGCGCCCTGTGCCGCATTGGCCGCCGCATTCACATCATCACTCGTAGACAGCGGGAAACGACCGATTATGTCCTCGGTATCAGCCGGATTGATGTTTTCAAACACTTCTCCGGATTCACTCTGGACCCACTTGCCACCGATGTAGTTGCTGTAGGTTTTTACGGACGCGCGCGCCGGCACTCTGGAATGTTGTTTCGAGCTATTTTTTGCGAGAGCTTTTTTTGCTTGAGCCATTTTTTGGAGTTTCGAGTTTTCGAGTTTCGAGTTACGGGTTTTTCAGCTAACCCGAAACCCGGAAACCGAAACCAGCTATTGATAAGTAAATTGAACAATTCTCGTCGTTACCCGATCCCTTACGAAGCGCGACACCTGCAACACAATCGGATCGCCGGTTTTCAACCCACTTAGAACGCGCTGGAAATCAGCGAGTGTTGTTACGGGCACCCGGTTAATGCGCGTGATGACGTCACCTTCGTTAAGGGCCTGCTGTCCCCCTGTGCCTCGCACTTCAGCCGCCAAGCCGTTAGGATCGACATCCTTCACATAGAGGCCGCGCACTCCGGTAAGATGCTTATCAGTCATTAGCTGCTGCGTAAGCTCCGCTAGAGTAACTCCCAGGTGCAGTCCGTTGCCTTTGGGATCGGATTCTTTTTCTTTTGGTTTGAGAGCGCCGGGATCCTCAAGCTCGCCCAGTTGCTGGGGCTTGGGTCGCTCACCGAGCACGACGTTAGCGCTGAGTTTTTCCAGCTTGCCGTCGCGGTCACGAAGGAAAGTGAAGGAGGCGGTTTCACCCACCGGACTTGCCGCAACTTTCTGAATCAGATCCTGCGCGCTGGCCACCGACTGACCGTTGAATTCAGTAATAATGTCACTCGACTGCATGCCAGCTTTTGCTGCAGGCGTTGGCTGGCCATCCCTGGTTGGCAGGACATCCGTAATAATCGCGCCTTTTGCTTCGGGCAAACCATAAACTCGCGCAAACTCATCTTTGACTGACTCGAGGTTAACCCCCAGGTAACCTCTGCGAACCTTCCCTTGCGCTAGAATTTGCCGATAGACGAAATTTGCTTCCACCGCCGGCAGGGCAAATCCGATCCCGTTGTAATCTCCAGTGGAAGTCGCGATCTGGGAGTTGATTCCAATCACTTCGCCGCGCATGTTTACCAGTGGGCCGCCACTGTTTCCGCGATTGATCGCGGCGTCAGTTTGCAGGAAGCGTTGAAAGTTTGTGAAAAAGGCAGTCTCTCTTTCTTTCTTCGAAATAATACCGGCGGTGACTGTTTGGTCGAGGCCAAAGGGCGAACCAATCGCCAACACCCAATCACCCACCTGAGCTGCATTGGAGTCGCCCAGCGTGACGGTGGGCAGATCCTGCGCTGCGTCGATCTTTATGACCGCCACATCCGTTTCTTCATCGATACCGACAACCCGGCCACGATACTTTTCGCCGGACTGCAAGCCGACAATTATTCGCGAGGAGCCTTCAACCACGTGCTCGTTCGTAAGAATGTAGCCTTTCGGACTTACGATGAAACCGCTACCTACGCCGCGCGCAGGACGGCGCGCCTGACGACGAAACATGTCGAGCAAAGGATTATTGGACGACTGGTCGTCTTTATCCTCGTTATCCTTGTCGATGACCTCGGTTGCAGCAGTAAGCGTTTCAATGTTTACGACGGCAGGCTCCACACGCCGGGCGATCTCGGCAAATGAAGCGGAGAGCGCTTCAGGCGCATGCGCGATCTGGACTTCGTTTTGGGCCACGGTCGGCCGACCGGAGAGCATCGCGCCTACACCAATTCCTGCCAGTAGGCAGGCGACGCCGAGGGCGACGATCCAAACGCGGAGTTTCCGCAAAATAGCCTGTTCGCTGAGAATTGTTTGGTCTTTAGCAAGGTCGAACATAAACACCACCTTCGAAGAAAAGCTGCAAGTAGGGGCTTCCGATCAAGCCACAATAGACAAGTGACTACCGGGCGCAATGGGAAGGCCTGAAGTATAACCAATGCAAGACCCTTCGGCAAAAGTTAGGCGAGCGGAAACGGAACAGGAGGCAGGAGCAGGAGGCAGGGGCAGGAGGCAGGAGGCAGGGGCAGAGGCAGGAGCAGAGGCAGGAGCAGGAGGCAGGAGCAGGCAGAACGATTTTCCATTTTTCATTTATCATTTTTCATTTTGGCATTTCGGACCTAGGAAGGTTCACGCATTGAATAGGACCCACGAAGCTCTAAAATGGAAAATGGAAAATTTTAAATGAGAAATGGAAAATCGTTCTGCCTGCCCCTGCCTCCTCGGTGTCACGGTCTCAACAATACTTTCAATAGACCTTTCTTGCCGGCGCGTTCCATAGCATGCAGGCCCCGGGCAAGCGGATACTCCTCGCTGATCAGGCTATCGATGTCGATGGCGCCTCTTTTCAAAAGATCAAGCGCCGGCTGGAACCGGCCACAGCGTGAACCGACAATACTAATCTCGTCAACGACGAGCCGCGCTTGATCGATATCATCGATCTTGCCAGGTCCCTGAAAAGTCGACTTCAAAACCAACGTCCCGCGAGCGCGCAGAAGCTCCAACGCTCCGACGAAGCCGGAAGGTGAACCTGACGCCTCCACCACCACATCAAACTCGCGCTTTCGTTTGGCGGCTGCTCTTGGCGTGGTTGTTTCAATACCGCGTCGCTCCGCAACGCGTAATTTCTCGGCATGCTTCCCGATTAACAAAGTGCTGGCCCCGCTCAACGCAATCGCTTGTGCGCAAAGCAGGCCCAGCTTGCCATCGCCAATAATCGCAACTCGATGCGAGCTTTTGATGACAACACGTTCCATGATGCCGCACGCAGCGGCGAGTGGTTCCGCGAAAACGGCATGCTCGTCAACGACGTTATCAGGCACAGGCCAGAGGTTCGTTATTGGTAAACGCAAAAACTCGGCATGCGCTCCATCTCGTCCGACTATGCCGAGAACGGTCCGATCTCGACAGTGACGCGGATCTCCCGCCTGACATAACTCACACTTTCCGCATCCCGCGTTGATCTCACCGACAACTCTTTGGCCCACCATCGAGCCGTCTGGGGCGTCCTCCACTACGCCAACAAACTCGTGACCGATGGTTCCTTTGAATCCTGCATAGCCGCGCGCGATTTCCAGGTCGGTGTTGCAGATGCCGGAAAGCAGCACGCGAACGAGCGCTTCTGGGCCGGTCTCTGGCTTTTCAATTTCGCGGACCGCCAGTTTCTTTTTCTCGACTCGAAGGGCCTTCATAAAACAGATATCAGAGGTCAGTTAAGAATTTCCTGGCAAAGCAGATAATAGTTGTCAGATGGACTGGGGCGGTGTTTAGCGTCGGTATCGCATCGCGGTACCTCTTAAACTGACCTCTGACCTGATATCTGACATCTGAACTTAGAAACTCTTTGTTCTCGTGTAAACGTTCTGCGAAGTGAGCTCAACTGTCTGTTTGGACCCGGCAACGTTGAGGGGCAGACGCCACTCGAGATTCTCATCGCCAGCCAATTGCGCGTGCAGCCACCAACTGCCTTGACTAACAACCACTGACGTCTGGCCCTGCTTGTCCAGTTTGGCAGAAACGCGACCTTTCATGCGTTCGCTCAAAAACTCGTCGTAGCGTTTGCCTGGGCGTCGCTCGGTAAAATACTCGTGACGCGCGGCGACAATATCGATCCGATAGAGTTCAACGGGTATGTCGAGCGCAGCAACAGCGTCGCCGGCGGGCTGGCGCAATACAATCTGCAATGTAGTTTCAGCATTTGTGCTCAGTTTGTCTTTCGCGGAGTCATGAGGAAGTTTGCTGTAGACAAGCCAGCCCGAGATGAAGAGCGCGACCACAAGTGCCGCGCGAAGAAAAACCGTCAGGAGGCTGTACGAAATGCTCGTCGTTTTCACGTCTCAAATGTAAGGCAGGATTCTTACCTGTCTCCTTCTAGAAACCGGTGACAAGGCAGGAATGCCTGTCCCTACTCTCGTCATTTCTTCAAGCCGCGCACGTAGGCGACGAGAGCATCGATCTCCTGTTCCGCGAGTTTCTTTCCAAAGGCCGGCATCTTGCCTTTGCCATTCATGATCGAATTGAATAGCCGCTCGTCGCTTACATTGCCCTGCCACTCGGAATTGGCCAGATCTCGAGCATGTTTCAACTTGCCCTTGAAAGTTTTTCCTCGCCCATCTCTTCCATGACACGAAGCACAGTTTTTGGCATATAACTCAGCAGCACTTCGGGCGGTCTCGTTGCCAAACCCACTGCGCTCATCGGTCATCGCTCGACCCGCGAACGCGCTGCCAAGCGCTACCGCGGTGACGATCAGCAAGAACACATATCTCATGGATCTGGTTCTCCGATTTTGCAACTGGTCTGGCTTCGTGGGGAGCTGCAAGTTTCACTGTATTCCGAAGTCTGGATATCAGTACTCAGTCTACAATGAAATCAATCATACCGAAGCCGGAAAGTTTTGTGTATCCGTCAGAGTTAATCTTGCTCGGGTTGAAACGTTTCGGAATGCGAAGTAAGCTCAGCGTGTAATCAGAGCAGACGAATTGATGTCGGTACCATCTGCGGATCCTGGTCCGCGGCACGGCAGCCGCGATGGGGTGGGTGAATGCGAGCAGGTAGCGAAGGGAATTTGGAAATAACTTTAGATAAATTTCGCGACGAGTGCGGGGTCTTCGGCATCTATGGACACGCTGACGCCGCTCGTTTGGCGTATCTCGGCCTCTATGCGCTGCAGCATCGCGGCCAGGAATCATGTGGCATTACCTCATCGAATGGATCGGAGTTGCGCCTGGAACGGGCCATGGGACACGTTGCCGACGCGTTTGATCAGTCGACCCTTGACCGCCTGCCTGGCGCCAGCGCAATCGGGCATGTCCGCTATTCCACCGCCGGCGACGTTTCAATCCGCGAAGCCCAACCTTTTCTGGTTACCTGCCAGCATGGACAGATCGCCGTATGTCATAACGGCAACTTGCCATTTGCTCGCGAGGAACGCCGCAAGCTTGAACGCGAAGGGGCGATTTTTTCCGCGACTTCAGACACAGAAGTGATTCTGCACGGTGTTGCCCGATCTAAAGCACCGTCAGTTCGAGAGGCGATACCGGAAGTTTTGCGAAACACGGAAGGCGCGTTTTCCATGCTCTTCCTGACGCCTACGGAGTTGATAGCGATTCGCGATCCGCGTGGCTTTCGCCCGCTGGCGCTCGGACGATTGGGAGATGCGTGGGTGGTAGCCTCAGAAACTTGCGCCTTCGATCTCATCGATGCTCAGTACGTTCGCGACGTCGAACCCGGCGAGATGCTGGTGATCAGCCAGGATGGTTTGCGTTCATCTCATCCCTTGCCGGAACAAAAGCCCTCGATGTGCTTGTTCGAGCACGTCTATTTTGCGCGACCTGATTCCCTGATTTACGGTCATTCGGTGAATGAATCGCGTCACAAGATGGGCAAGCGGCTGGCTATAGAACAGCCTGCCAATGCGGATCTGGTCGTACCAGTGCCTGATTCAGGCACCGTCGCGGCCATCGGTTATGCGTCGCAAAGTAAGATCAGTTTTCGTTTTGGCCTGGTGCGTAATCATTATGTGGGCCGCACCTTCATCGAGCCACGCCAGTCCATTCGCTCATTCGGCGTGCGCATCAAACTCAATCCGGTGCGCCATCTAATCGAAGGCAAGCGGGTGGTGCTGATCGACGACTCGATTGTGCGCGGCACAACCTCAAAGAAGATTGTGAGGATGGTACGTGAAGCAGGCGCTAAGGAGATCCACCTGCGGATCAGTTGCCCGCCCACCATTAGCCCCTGCTACTACGGAATAGACACTCCCAATAAGGCCGACCTGATCGCCGCGCAAATGTCAGTCGAGGAAATTTGCAAGTTCATCGAGGCGGATTCGCTTGGCTACCTTTCGCTTGAAGGAATGATCGAGGCCATTGGCATCAGGCCCGACTCTTCCTGTGTTGCCTGCTGGAATGAAAAGTATCCGACGCGCATTACCAGCGAAGCGGAAACAATGTGGGAGCGCGATCACGAAGTGGTTGTTGCAGACAATTAGCTTGGACGATATACGAATCCCCCGTAACCTGTCAGCTCCAAACATGAGGGTAAAGTTTTGGCGAAGCGATCGCTGAAAGGTTGCGGCTGCGCAATCGCTATTCTGGTAGTTATGCTTGGCGTGGCAGGGTATGCCGGCTGGAAATATGTATACCCGTGGTGGAAAACGAAGCCGCCGCCGGCATCAGGTGGAGAACTTCAGGTTCACGTTCTCGATGTTGGGCCTGGCAATGGTGATTCGATTTTAATTATCGCGCCCGGCGGCAAGACTGTCCTGATTGACTCTGGTGATACGGGCAAAGGTAAAGTTGTCCTGGAGGCATTGAAGCGCTACAACATTCAGCAACTCGACTATTTTATCGCTACCCATCCGCATCCCGATCATATTGGCGCCGCAGACGAAGTCTTCAAAGCGAGTAAAGCTTTGAATGTAATTGATAACGGTCTTGGGCCTGACTTGCCTGACTCGTTTTCATCCGTAAAGACGCCCGCTGCCGGTGGGAAGAAGCCTGCTAATAATAAGCCGGTCGGCAAGAAGCCTGATAAGTCGACAACCATTACTAAGTTTTACGATGAGTACAAGGACGCAATCACTCAAAGTGGTGCGCATTATGAGAGGGCCCAGCCGGGCACGAAGTATGACCTTGGCGGAGGTGCTCGCCTGACGATCCTCGCGCCCAGCGAGCCCTTTTTCGCAAAGGACCAGATGAAAACCGGCGGCAACGTGACGAACGCCAATTCGGTTGTCATGCGGCTCGACTACGGTGATTTCTCAATGCTACTGCCCGGCGATGCCGAAGAGCAGACCGAGCATCAGCTGCTTACCAGGGATGTGAATCTCAAAGCAAGGATTGTTAAGGTGGCGCACCATGGTTCGAAGTATGCAACCTCGCAGGACTTGATAGATCGGCTGAAGCCTGAAGTGGCGATCATTTCGTGTGGCGAGTGGAACCGTTATGGCCATCCTTCGCAGGTGGTACTGGATCGCCTGCGGGCGGCGAATGTGAAACTCTACCGCACGGACTTGCAAGGCGAGATCACAATTACCACCAGGGGCCGGGAAAACGATTACGTGATCAAGACTGCGAAGGAAGCGACGACTGATCTGTGGGCCGGGCGGTTAGCCCAAAAAGATGACTCAACGCGTTCGGGCTTCATCGCCTATGGCGATTTTGGGCCACCACCGAAAACTAAGGCGGGTAAATAGTGAATGGTAAAATCGTAAATAGTTGCAGCGCTTTCCCACCATTCACCATTTATCATTCACCACAAGATGAGCAAACCAATAACTTACAGCGACGCCGGTGTCGACATTGATGCGGCGACACGAGCGACAGACAAGATTAAAGAGCTGGCGCGGCGCACTTTCAACCAACGCACTCTTTCCGAGATCGGAAGCTTCGGAGGGATGTTTGACGGTGCCTTCCCGCACTTAAAACAACCAGTCTTGGTAGCATCGGCTGATGGTGTCGGTACTAAGCTGAAGATCGCGTTTATTACCGGAGTTCACAACACTGTCGGCCACGATCTGGTAAACCACTGTGTAAATGACATTCTGGTACAGGGTGCCCGCCCGCTCTTCTTCCTCGATTACATTGCTACCGGAAAGCTGATTCCCGAAGTTGTGGCCGGTATAGTCGAGGGCATAGCCAATGGTTGCCGCGAAAACGGCTGTGTCCTGCTTGGCGGCGAGACTGCGGAGATGCCGGATTTCTATTCCGCGGGCGAATACGATATCGCCGGCTTCATCGTCGGTGTCGCTGATCGAGAGAAGATAATCGACGGTAAAAAAATCGTACCCGGCGACGTCCTGCTGGCTCTTCCTGCGGTTGGACTTCACACCAATGGTTATTCTCTGGCGCGCAAACTATTTTTCGAGGTTGCCGGCTATGACTCTGATACTTACCTTGACGAGTTGGGAATGACCGTAGGCGAGGGCCTGCTGCAGCCGCACACCAGTTATCTCAAACCGCTGGAGGGTCTACTTGATTCGGGAATGATAAGGGGCCTCGCGCATATTACGGGCGGCGGACTGACAGATAATATTCCGCGGATTCTTCCCGAGGATTCCGCGGTTGAGATCGATAAAGGCAGTTGGCCCATGCTTCCCGTTTTCAAACTGTTGCAGGAGATAGGAAAAGTTTCCGAAGCGGAGATGTATCGCACGTTCAATATGGGCGTGGGGATGGTCGTCGTTACTTCGGCGCAAGACCAGGCGTCAGTTAAGTCCCATTTTCAACAACAGGACGTGGCGGTTTACCAAATCGGTCGTGTCAACAAAGGCAACCGGGAAGTTTCAATCGAGTAGTGACAAGTCGCATCGGCATCTTAATCTCCGGGCGCGGGTCCAACATGCTAGCGCTCGCTGACGCCGTAAATGGAGGCCGCATTCCCGGCGCTGAAATCGCGTTGGTGATTAGTGACCAGGCAAGCGCAGCTGGTCTGGATCGGGCAGACAAGCTGGGCCTGAAAACAATTATCATCCAGCGCCGCGGACGAAGCCGCGAGGAGCATGATAAGGAAATCGTCGCCACGCTCAAGACTCACCAGGTCGATATCGTTTGTCTTGCCGGATACATGCGGCTGCTCTCCAGTTATTTCATCGAGACTTATCGTAACCGCATCTTGAATATTCATCCGAGTCTGTTGCCGGCGTTTCCCGGACTCGACTCGCATCGCCAGGTACTTGAACACGGAGTCGAGTGGACCGGCTGTACGGTTCACTTCGTTGATGAAACTCTCGATGGTGGCCCAATCATCGGGCAGAAGGTGGTTCCTGTCTTTCCAGACGATACGGAGGAAGCTCTGGCGGCGCGCATACTCAAAGAGGAACATCAGTTGTATCCCGAAGCGCTGGCTCTGGTTGTGAGCGGGAAGTATGAGATTGCCGGACGGCGAGTTTTGCGCAAGAATTGAAGCATGACAGTTGACGAGCAACTCGCCTACCTGCGCAAGGGGACCACGGAGATCATTCGTGAGGACGAGTTACGCTCAAAGCTGGAAAAGTCTGCGAAGACCGGAAAACCTCTACGCGTA
This sequence comes from Pyrinomonadaceae bacterium, assembly GCA_036507195.1. Taxonomy (GTDB): domain Bacteria; phylum Acidobacteriota; class Blastocatellia; order Pyrinomonadales; family Pyrinomonadaceae; genus PSRF01. Next base: position 55,622 of record DASXQM010000133.1, read on the forward strand.
AAGCTTGGAGCAGATCCCACCGCGCCTGATATTCATCTTGGTCATACGGTCGTCATTCGCAAGCTGCGCGCGTTTCAGGAGCTGGGCCATACAGCGATTTTTTTGATCGGAGATTTCACCGGTCTGATCGGCGATCCTTCCGGAAAAAGCGTCACCCGCCCACAACTCACCTACGAAGAAATAGACGCGAACGCCGATACTTACAAACGGCAGATTTTCAAGCTGCTCGATCCGAAAAAGACTGAGATACGTTTCAACTCCGAATGGATGGGGAAACTCGGCGCGGATGGCTTCGTGCGCCTTGCCTCGCACGTCACCGTCAGACAGATTCTGGAACGTGATGATTTCCGGAAGCGCCTCACTGAGGAACGTCCCGTTGCCTTACACGAATTGCTTTACCCGTTGACGCAAGCTTACGACTCGGTGGCGCTCGAAGCAGATGTTGAACTTGGCGGCACCGATCAAAAGTTTAATCTGCTTCTGGGACGCAATCTGCAGCGCGAGTACGGACAGGAGGCGCAGGTAGCAGTCATTACCCCGCTGCTGGAAGGCACTGACGGCGTCCAGAAGATGTCGAAGTCTCTCGGAAATTACATCGGTATTGACGAACCGCCTTCCGAAATCTTTGGCAAGGTGATGTCGATCTCTGATGACTTGATGTGGCGCTTCTACGAACTGCTAACTGACCTTACGGTTGAACAGATCGCGGCTCTACGCCGTCACGCAGAGAACGGTGAACGAAATCCGCGTGACATCAAGGCCGAGCTCGCGAAGTCGATTATCGCTGACTTCCACTCGAAAGAAGATGCGACTCGGGCTGAAGAAGAGTTCAACCGCATTTTTAGAGGCAAGCAGGCGCCGGATGAAGTAGAGGAGGTTTCGCTGGAATCTGGTTTGTGGAAACTTCCTCGCTTGCTGGTTGACTCCGGCCTGGCACCTTCGGTTGCGGAAGCGCGCCGGTTAATTGAGCAGGGTGGCGTCAGCCTTGATGGGAATAAATATCTGCGCCATGACGGCGAAATTAGCGTGAGCACTGAGCGGGCCCTTCTGATTCAAGTGGGCAAGCGTAAGTTTCTTCGGGTCCGCGGCACCTAATGTCCGTTACGACTTGGTCGGACAGACATTCTTATGTGTCCGACTCTTCTGAACGCAGGTGACCGCAGGAATGGCTGTCCTACAACTCGATGTCTACCGCATTAGCCACTGAAGACATTCTGATAATCGAGACGCCGGAGCGCGTGGCGCTTCACTTTGCGCTGGCTTCGATTGGCAATCGCTTTCTCGCCTGTGCAATTGACCATGCCCTGCAAGCGCTCACCATTATCCTGATGGCCATCTCGTTCACTATGATCGCTAACTATTCAAGCCTCGGCGATCAGCTTTCAAATGCGCCGAAATGGGTCAAGGCCGTTTTGATCCTGATCGTGTTTCTGATCATTTCCGGCTACTTCGCTTTCTTCGAGTGGATCTGGAACGGGCAAACTCCGGGCAAGCGTTGGCTCAAGTTGCGCGTTATTCGTGAAGACGGACGACCCGTCACATTCTGGGAAGCGGCAGTGCGGAATTTGCTGCGAACGGCCGACATGATGCCCGCGCCATTCTATTCGATTGGCTTGATCTCGGTTTTTGTTAGTTTGTCTGACCAACGTATTGGCGACATGGTTGCCGGGACCGTTGTCGTGCGCGAGCGTGAGGCGGAAGCGCCAGCCTTTACCCAGGTGTTTGCCTCTCCGGTGAGTGATCCCGCGTTGCGGCGATCATTCAAGCCGGTAGATTTCGTTGCCGAGCTGAACGTCTTGACCGAATCCGAAATCGAAGTGGTGGAAACTTTTTTGCGCCGCCGCTGGGACCTCGCAGAGATGGCGCGCCAGTGGATGGCTTGGCGAGTGGCGCTACCAATCATGTACAAGCTTCGCCCCACCTACGATCTGTCGACCTTTACCTACGAAGGATTCTTGGAGGAACTGCTGCACCGCTATCGTGCGCGCCATCGCTTCGTTGAATAACCTTCCTGCCGGCAACTCAAAACTAGCTTGACGACCCCCTAAATTGACCGGGTGATTTTCGTCTGTTAGGCTTTTTCGTTTGTTAATACGAGCAAAATTCAGACAGGGAGTGGCAAAGTAACAGATGTCGAAGGATGTTTTCATTTTAGGCGGCAAGCGCACTGCGATGGGCCAGTATGTCGGCGCTTTGAAAGATGTTTCGGCAATTGACCTGGGAGCGATTGCCGCCAAAGGGGCGTTGGAGGCTACCGGCGTCGTGCCCGAAGAGATCGATCACACTGTCATGGGTAATGCGCTTCAAACGTCTGGCGATGCGATTTACGGAGCGCGCCACGTTGCTTTAAAGGCCGGCGTGCCATTTGATCGCCCGGCGTTGACTGTCAATCGCCTGTGTGGCAGCGGCATCCAATCAATCATCTCCGGCGCGCAAATGATTCAGCTTGGGGAAGCTCAAACGGCGTTGGTCGGCGGTATGGAATCCATGTCGCAGGCTCCGCACGTTATCAGGGACGCCCGCTCGGGGTTTCCGCTGGGTGGAGGAAAACTTGAAGATAGCTTGATGGTGGCGCTGCTCGATACCTACTGCAACACACCCATGGCTGGAACGGCCGAGAATCTGGCACGCAAGTTTGGGATCTCGCGAGCAGCGCAGGACGAGTACGCGCTCCGCTCGCAACAGGAAGCGAAGCGAGCGAAAGATGCTGGTTACTTCGCTGAGGAGATTGTTCCAGTCGAGGTCAAATCGCGGAAGTCAACTATTGTCTTTGACGCCGACGATCATCTGCGACCCGAGACAACCCTGGAAGGCCTGACAAAGTTGAAACCGGCTTTCGTCCACGACGGTTTTGTAACAGCAGGGAACGCTTCGGGAATCGTTGATGGCGCCGCAGCGTTAATCATCTGCGGGGAAGAATACGTGAGAAAACGAAACGCAAAACCCATGGGTCGAATTGTTAGCTGGGCCTACGCGGGTGTTGAGCCGGAGATAATGGGAATCGGACCGGTGCCGGCGACACGCCAGGCCCTGGATAAGGCGGGCCTTAAACTTTCCGACCTTGACCTCATCGAAGTTAATGAGGCTTTTGCCGCTCAGTATCTTGCGGTTGAGAAAGAGTTGGGATTGGATCGTTCTCGCACAAATGTAAATGGCGGCGCGATCGCACTGGGTCATCCGCTGGGGGCCACCGGTACCCGCCTGGTTATCACAGTCCTGCAAGAGTTACGGCGGAGAGGTGGCCGATATGGGCTCGCTACCGCATGCATCGGCGGCGGGCAGGGAATTGCGATGATCGTGGAACGAACCTGAAGCGAAACAACCTGGTAATAGCGCGATTGACAGAGTGACGTGTGACAGGGAACAGCGGCGAATAATTAGTCTGCAATGACGTCGCTAATCCTGCTTGCTGCCACGATTTCCTGATTTTCCGATTTTATCCAAATTCTCGGCCGGATTCTGTGGGCGAAGAAGTCTAAGCAACAGGTTAAACGTTGAAAATGGGGCGCTAAACTCGGCACTGGACTTCGTGTTTCATTCGGCATACGTCTTGCGAATAAAAGTACGATGTTTTCCGACAGATCCTTCTATCCAGAATCAAACCGCAAGAGTGGAGTTTACCTGAGTCAAACACCTATTTCCCTTGCGCAAACATCGGCAAGCGTGGTAGAAGTTCCAGTCCGCAATAGCGGTTCACAGTCACTTTCCTTCTTGATTGGCATAATTTCAAATTTGCTCTTGATTTCAAAGGTCACAACCTGCGCCCATTCGGTCGCGCAGACTCTTTCAATGTTATCTCATGCTTAAGGAGTTCCCCAGTATGTCGAAATTTGTGAAGCTCTCTTTTGTTCTCTCGTTTGTCCTGGCGATGAGCGCCGTTGCCTTTGGGCAGTCAACGGTGACCGGCGCCATCGGCGGTGTCGTTACTAACCCGAACACAGAAGTTGTTGCGAACGCAGCCGTGACGGTGCGAAACACCGAAACGAATAAAGAAGATAGCGCGACCACAGACGACCAGGGTCGGTTTAAAGTGTCAGGCCTTCAGCCGGGCATCTATGCCGTAACTATCAATGGGTCGGGATTTAGTCCTTACACTCAGGACAAGGTGACGGTCGAGATCGGGCGAGAGACGAGCATTAATGCGGCTCTATCCATTGGCCCTGTCTCGGGAGGCACGGTGGAAGTGACCTCAGAAGCTCCGGTCATTAACACATCGCAGCAGGACTTTTCGAGCAACATCAATCAAACCTCAATTAACGAGCTGCCTATCAACGGCCGCCGCTGGTCCAATTTTGCTCTCTTGACACCAGGCACCGTACCGGACGGCAATTTCGGCCTGATCAGTTTTCGTGGGGTTTCCGGATTGCTGAATAACAGCACCGTTGACGGTGGCGATAACAACCAGGCGTTTTTCTCTGAAGAGCGGGGGCGTACGCGCCTCAGCTACTCGACTAGCCAGGCCGCAGTGCGCGAGTTTCAGGTTAATACTTCTAACTATTCAGCGGAATATGGACGCGCGGCGGGTGGCGTCGTTAATACTGTGACCAAGAGCGGAACCAACGAATATCATGGTCAGTTATTCTATTATCAACGGAATAACAAATGGGGTGCGCGCAATCCACTGGCATTCCGGTCAGTCATAGTAAACGGAGTTCCGGATCGTATCGGCATTAAGCCGGAAGATGTGCGCCATCAGTTTGGCGGTAACATTGGCGGCCCGATTGCTAAGAACAAGGCTTTCTTCTTCTTCAACTATGATCAGCAGAAGCGTAACTTCCCGGGCCTCGGCATTTTTAGTACTCCCGGTTACCTTGCCACCGTCAGTCGTAGTACGTTGACAGCCGCCTCCAGGGGCTTGACCGATGCTCAGATCGATTCGACTTTGAGTTTTCTTAACAGTTTGACCGGTACGGTTCCGCGTCGCGGCGACCAGAAGATCTTCTTTCCAAAGGTCGACTGGAATATCACCCAGAATCACGCGCTTACGGCAAGTTATAACCGTGTTCGATGGGTCTCTCCTGCAGGTATTCAGACACAGGCAACTAACACTCGAGGTCGGGCCAGTTTCGGCGACGACTTTGTCAAGATTGATGCAATAAATGTGCGTCTCGCGTCAACGTTCTCAGCTACCTTGCTTAATGAAGCTCGCGTTCAGTGGGCCCGCGATAACGAGTTTCAGAACAGCCAACCGCCGTTACCCGGCGAACCCACGACCGGCCCGGGCGGCAGGTCGCCGGACGTTTTCCTAACCAACGGCATCGAGTTTGGCAAACCAACTTTTCTTGAACGTACCGCCTTCCCAGATGAAAAACGCTGGCAGTTTGCCGATACAGTCACCCTCACTGCTGGTAACCACACTCTGAAGTGGGGCGGCGACATAAATTTTGTTAAGGACCTGCAGATTAACCTCTTTCAGGAAGGTGGTGCTTACAGCTATTCAAATATCAATGATTTCATCGTCGACTACGTGAACTTCACCTCAAGTGGCGCCTTGAGAGCAGCGAATAGGGTCTGTGCGACCAGTACTCGTCTCGCAGGCAGGTGTTACACCAGCAATTACAATCAGGGATTCGGTCCAACGGCCTTTGACTTTTCTACCACCGACCTGGCGTACTTCTTCCAGGACGACTGGCGGGTTACTCCCCGTCTGACACTAAATCTCGGCCTGCGTTGGGAATACCAGCGAATGCCCACTCCTTTCCTGCCAGGTTCTTTGCCGCAAACCGGCAAAATGCCGGATGATCGAGATAACTTCGGCCCGCGTATCGGATTTGCTTATGATCTGAACGGCGATGGCAAAACCAGTTTGCGTGGCGGTTACGGCATCTACTATGGGCGTATCATCAACTCTACGATCCTCAATGCCCTGACCAACACGGGAAATCCTGGTGGACAGACGCAGGTTTCCTTGAGCCCGGCATCTTCCCCAGCCACGCCCGCGGGTAACTCGGCGGCACCTATATTTCCGAACGTGTTAGCCACTGCGCCGGCAGGATCGGCGTCACTGCAATTCTTCGCCAACGATTTTTCCAACCCACAAATTCACCAGTTAGACGTGATTGTCGAGCGTGAGATCGCGCGTAATACCGTCGTCTCCGCTTCTTATCTGGCGAGCTTCGGAAACTCTCTGCCGAACTTCGTGGATACCAACCTCAGTCCGCCCACTTCCAACAGGCAATTTGAAATCGTAGGTGGGCCATTCGCGGGTCAGGTCTGGAACTTGCCTTATTTCTCCGGGTCGAGACCTAACCCAGCCTTCGGCGCACTAACGGAGATTCGAAGCAATATTAATTCGAAGTACCACGCTCTCGTTCTGCAGGGAAATCGTCGTTTGACCAACGGTCTGCAATTCCAAACAAGCTGGACATTTTCCCGCTCTTACGACAACGGACAGGGTTCGCAGACGTTTACAAGCACGAATGTCCCGTTCAATGCCTTCGATCAGTCTGCTGAGAGTAGTCTCTCTAGCTTTGACCGGCGGCATAAGTTTGTCGCCAGCGTTGTCTACAACACCCACTTCTATGCGGCGGGGTCCAACGGTGTCGGTCATGCCATTCTGGATGGTTGGACGATTGCCCCAATCTTCAATGCGCTTTCGGGACCACGGTTCACGGGAAACGTTTCAGGCAATGCAAATAGCCTCTTTGGTACCAACCAAGCTGGCGGACTGAACGGTTCCAATGGCTCAACCCGCTTTGCGCTTGTGCCGCGTAACTTCTTCAAGCAACCGAAAATTATCAACACTGATCTGCGTATCTCTCGTCGCTTCAGTCTTAACGAGAACATGAGGCTCGAGTTGTTGGCGGAAGGCTTTAACGTCTTCAATCGCACCCAGGTGAGTGGCGTCAACACCAGCATTTACACGGCCTCGGTTACTGGCACAGCTCCGAATCAGAGGGCAATTTTGACTTTCAACCCGACGTTCGGAACAATCAACGAGGCGAGTGCTACAATCTTCCGCGAGCGTCAAATCCAGTTTGCAGCGCGGTTCGAGTTCTAAAAACTAGTCACCGAAAAGCGGACTTCGGGCGTGTTCCTCCTAAGGGCACGCCCGAAGTGTTTGCGAGCCGCAAATTTCCGCTAGGCCAAACTTCGAATTGACCGCGCACTCTTTAGATTGTCTTAGGATCAAGCACGGGAGTTTTCGAAAACGTACACGCATCACCGCCCAAAGTCATTTCTTCCAGCTATTGGTCAAGAGTTCAGCAGCAGTTCCGCGCAATCGGTCAAAGTGCTGCACCTGCGATTTTGAGGAACACGCGTTGCTCTATCTACCACCGGTGCAATGGCGCGAGAGCTATTCTCGCGAGGCGATAAGCAAAGGAGAGATACAATGGGTTTACCAAATAGAGACGAGCTTGAAGGAAAATTCGACCAGGCAAAAGGAGCTACAAAGGAAACTATCGGCCGAGCGACTAATGACCGAGATCTCGAAGAAGAAGGCAACGTCGATCGCGCTGGCGGTAAAGTCCAGGAAGGCTACGGCAAGGCCCGACGAAAGGTCGGCGAGGCTATCGAAGACATCGGCGAATCAATCCGCAAGTAGCTTAAAGGACTTCAGTCAATTTTTCACTTCAGCAAAGATGAAGGCTTACGACGTATCACTCGTCGTAAGCCTTCTTGTTATCCCACGGATTTTCTGCCGTCATAAGTTTATTCAGTTCGAACGTGCTGACCGCCGAGCGACTCGAGCAGTTCTTCCAATTTATCTATTTCCTCTTCTGCCTTGGCTTCAACCCCCAACAGGATGCCGCCACCGCGCAGTCCAGCCTCGTAAACTTTCGCGCGATATTCGGGAATGCCCGCACCGATTAGGGCGCCGATGACGCCACCGGTTGCTGCACCCGCACCGGCTCCAGCGAGCGCTGCCGCGATCGGGCCTGCGATCACGAGGTTCAATCCGGGCAGAAAAATCGTGCTGCCAACTGCTACGATAGCTGCTAACACGGCGCCGACAACACCGCCCACTGCGCCTCCGACGCCGGCTCCGTCCGCCGCATGGGTTCGCGCTTGCAACGCAAACTCCTTGCTTCGCGTTGCGTCAGACATCAAGACGCTTATGTCGTCGCGCGTATAACCACGCTTCAGGATTGCATCGACCGCCGCTTCCGCAGCGACACGATTCGTGAAAAGTCCTGTTACTAATTTTGGCTTCGCCATACGATTAGTCCTCCTTCAAATTTCCCGGCCTTTAGGTTCACAAAGTAAAGGGAGAACTAAATGTAGGGGCAACACCTGTGCCGGTCATGGTAGCCAGGTTTAGTAGCGTTTGTATTGAACCAGAGGAGCGGGTGCTAGCCGGTAAGCAAACAGGAAGTGCTAACTATGTTCCGCTTCGGTACGCGGAAAAACGCCTGCTTAAAGACTGCCAATGAACGGCGAAGTACCAGAGGCGTTGGTTTAATCTGAGGTTGAGCCTGCGCTTTAATCTGGATGACGAACGATTTCTTGTGTAAAGTCGACGCTCCAATAAATTGTCCGACTTAATCCGGCAGCAGAGTTTTCCGCGTTGAGAATTCTTCAGATAAGTTCAGCTCAATCTCTCGGCGGCGGCGAGCGCCATCTTGCGGATCTCGCAAGCGGCCTTGCCACTCGCGGCCATAACGTCTTTGTCGCGGTTCGACCGAAGTCGCCGCTGGTAAATGAGCTCAAGGCAGTCGGGGAAGAAAACATAGTGAGACTGGCGCTACGAAACTCGCTGGATGCGAAGAGTGCTCGAGATCTTTCGAAGCTCGTGAACAGGAATCGGATTCAGATAGTCCACGCTCACATGGCCCGCGATTATCCGCTAGCTGCTTATGCTGCCATCACAAATCCAGGATCGAAGTTGATCGTTACCCGCCATGTTCTTTTCAACTTGAGCCCTTTACATCGGATGACGCTTTCCAAATGCGCGCGAGTAATTGCTGTTTCGCAGGCGGTTGCGTCGCAGCTTCGCGCCGATGCAATAGTTCCGGCAGGAAAGATCAGCGTCGTTGTAAACGGAATTGACACGGCCAGGTTTCAAGCTGCAAGAGAGAAGTTTACTCGCCGGGAATTTCTCACTCGGTGGGAACTGCCCGAGAACAGCTCGCTGGTGGGCACAGTCGGAGAGTTGACGCCACTCAAGGGTCAGGAAGACTTCCTGCGCGCGGCCGCGCAGGTTTTAAAGCAACACCCCTCTGCCTACTTCATCGTCGCCGGCATTGATCACTCCCGGGGAAATCAACATCGAACCTATATTGAGCGGTTGATTGAAGATCTAAACCTGAGAGAGCGTGTAAGGCTGGTGGGCTGGATGGAGGATTTGGCACAACTCTATTGTGCGCTGGATGTGTTTGTTTCCGCGTCTCGCACAGAATCTTTTGGGCTGGCGTTAGCGGAGGCCATGGCCAGCGGAACGGCTGTGGTGGCAACGGAAACAGAAGGCGCACGCGAACTAATTCAACCGGACGAGACGGGGCTGCTGGTTCCCATAGGAGATATCGATGGGCTGGCGAACGCAGTTTTGAAATTGGTGAAAGACCAAGACTCGCGCGGCCGTCTGGGAACGAAAGCTCAGGAAGCAGCCGCGACAAGCTTCAGCGTTGAGCGAATGATCGCTGAAACGGAAGCAATATACCGAGCTGAAATCCCGGAACAATAATGCTGACCCCAATCTGCGAAGGGGCATAGTCGGCTGAGGGGATTTGGACTCGATTCATCCTTGCGGACGACTCTCCCCGGGCGTGGGTGGTCCCAGAATCCGCAGCATTTCAGGTTTGTCCTTTACGAGCAGATAGACAACACTGCGCAGGCGGCTAACCTCAGTTTCGATCTGACCCATGCGTGAACCCATTCCACAATCAATCGAATCAAGGCGAATACGTACTTGTTCAAATTCGCCATGCATCGTTGCTTCTAAGCGACCCATATCATTTTTAGTCGCCATTTGTTCGCGCATATTGTCCAAACGGGATTCCACCCGCATGAGATCATCCTTAGTCGCCATTTCATCTTTGAGGGCAGCAAGATCATCCTTCGTAGCCATCTGATCTTTGAGGGCGGCGAGCTCATCTTTCGTTGCCATCTGGTCTCGAAGGTTAGCGAGGTCGACCTTCGTCGCCATTTGATCGCTAATCGTGTCTATGCGTGCGCGTAAAGCCTCGACCGTGGTAGCGATAAAGTTGATGAGATTGTTATCCTTTTCGCTGGACATGGACACAGGGTAGCACGAGGTCGATTGTGAGTCTTCATTTCTGCGTGGACGGAGCATTTGTTTTCCTTGCAAGAATCTTAGCAAATGGGGCGGCGGTCAGAAACGGCCGTCCCTGACTGTGTTTTTACTAGAGCCGATCGATTTTAGCCGCGAGGATGAAATCGCTTTCAGTTAAACCGTCAATCTTGTGTGTCCAGATTGTAATTTCAGCTCGGCCCCAGCCAAAGCAAATGTCGGGATGATGCCGCTGTTCTTCAGCAAGTTCGCCGACGCGATTGACAAATGCCTGCGCCTCTTTAAAGCCTTCAAACTTATATTCCTTTCGCAGGTGGTGTTCATTCACCACTTCCCAACCGTCAAGTTGTGCCTGCAGCTTTGCTATCTCCTCACCCGGTAACGGCGGTACGCCACCCCGACAAGGAATACACTGTTTACCAGCTAGTTCGTTCATACTCTCTCCTGCTTCGACGAAGCCTTCTTCAATAACGCAATTTGCCCTGCGTGATAAAGGCTGTGCTGAATTACTCCATGAAGTGTCACATAAGTTGAACTCATTCCCTCTATTATCGGCTGCTCCAGTCGTGTTTCATCGAGTTCAGAAACTGCGTAACACAAGTCCTCGTGCGCCTGCCTGAGCGCTTCCTTAGCCTGTCCCCATGCCTGGTCGTTTGTGTGGATCACTTTGGGCCAATCCTCAGCCTCTGGCAGTTCCGCGCGCTCACCCCTCAACCTTCTGCGGACGGCAAGCTCCCAGGCCGTGATGTGAAGCACGATTTCCCAAATGTTATGCGTGCCATTGAAAGGTCGTGCCGCGGCCTGCTGCGGCGTGATCCCCTCAAGGATATCCATGACCGCCGGCCCATGCCAGGCTTCGCCTTTAAATGCCCGATTGAGTTGATCTACGATTCTTTCGACTTCACCCATGATCAATTATTATCCGAAACCGTTAAGTTTCCTCGCCGGCGAGCGAGTCCAATTCAGCCCGCAGGTTTTCTCGTTCCATGTAGAGTTTAGCCAGCGGAGCCGTAAGCGCGAGATTGTCATCCTGTGCCGGATCGAAACCGCGCGCCAGCATCCCGCTGCGCAATCGCCGATCGACTTCGCGCAGTCTTTCTTCAAGCTCCGTTCGTTTCGCCACTTCCGGACCCGACATACCAAACATTCTACACTCAGTTTGCTTGTTCGGCGTGTAGGTTGAAAGCATTTCCACTGACGGGAATTCTCTGAACTTAAGGTTGATGTCCCGGCTTGCTAAGACCACGCGTGAACGGATAGTCTTTAGCAACAAGCTCCTGCAATTTATATGTGTTCGGTAACAAGGCGCAGTCGGAAATCGCCGGTAAGTAATCGACGCTGCCAACTGTGCCGGGAGGAATAGTGGCAGTCATCCGTCCTTTTACTGCTTTGCGTCCACCTGCTGATCGGGCCAGCGAAGTAGCTAGCGTTCCTTATGACGTCGTCAATACTGACGAAGCGCGAACGCTGGCCGCTAACAATCCCTTGAGTTTTTTGCACGTGTCCCGGCCCGAGATTGATTTGCCGGAGGGCACCGATATGCACAGCGACCCGGTCTATCGCAAAGCCATCGAAAATTTTGACAGACTGATCAAAGACTGTCCGCTGGTGACTGAAGAGTCTCCAAGCCTCTATCTATATCGTCTGATTATGGGAGACCAAGAACAGATTGGGGTGGTCGCATGTTGCTCGGTAGATGAGTATGACCAGGATCTGATTCGTAAACATGAGCGAACGCGCCGCGATAAAGAAGACGATCGCACTCATCATATGCTGGTGCTGCGCGCACAAACCGGACCCGTGTTCCTCACTTACAGGTCAAGCCGCGAGATCGACACCATGGTGATGGAGACGATGATGACAAATGTCATTTTCGACTTTATTGCCCCTGATGGTATCCAGCACACAGTCTGGCGCGTTCCCGATCCGGTGCGCTTCGTGCACGCCTTTCGCGAGATTCCGTTTCTCTATATTGCCGACGGTCATCACCGCGCCGCCAGCGCCGCGCGTGCCCGTGCTGAACTAAAGGAACAGAGTTTCGGATATACCGGCGATGAAGAATACAACTTCTTCCTGGCAGTGATTTTCCCGGACGATCAAGTGCAAATACTTCCTTACAATCGCGCTGTTCGGGATTTGAATGGACTCTCGGCGAGCGAATTTCTTGAAGCTCTCAGAAAGAGTTTTGATGTTGAGGAAGGTGGAAGCGACACGCCTGAACGTCGGGGACAATGGGGCATGTATCTTGACGGCCATTGGCACACTCTCACTCTGCGATCGGATGCGCCGCCGCCACCGGGAACTGTTGCCTCCCTCGACGTCAGCATTCTTCAGGATCGCATTCTTGATCCGATTTTGGGGATCAAAGACGTCCGTGCGGACAAACGAATCGACTTTATCGGCGGTGTGCGTGGCAGCCGGGAACTGAAGCGTCTCGTTGACGAAAAGAAAGCCGCAGTAGCTTTTGCGCTGTATCCGACAACGATGGAAGATTTATTGAGCGTCTCTGATGCCGGCGAAATTATGCCGCCTAAGTCAACCTGGTTTGAGCCGAAGCTGCGGGATGGGCTTCTCATTCATCCGATTTAGCCAATTGCCAGTTGTCAGTGGTCTGTTGTCAGTCGTATTAACTGGCTGTCTTCACGGGTTTATTATCAACGGACTACTAACTACCGGCTACTGACCAACATGCGCGTTCTAATCGCCGACAAATTCGAACAGTCCGGGCGCGATGGTTTACAGGCCATCGGCTGCGACCTGGCGTACCAACCCGACCTCAAAGATGAGGCACTGACCGGGGAGATACGCCGGCAAAATCCCGATGTACTCGTGGTCCGAGGAACTAAAGTAACAGACCCGATGCTTGCAGCCGGACAGATTAAACTGGTGGTCCGAGCCGGCGCCGGTTTCAATACGATTGACGTTGCCTCCGCTTCGCGGCGCGGCATCTACGTTTCGAACTGCCCCGGCAAAAACTCAATAGCTGTGGCCGAATTGGCCTTTGCGCTGATTCTCGCGCTCGACCGGCGGATTGCCGACAATGTAATTGCGATACGCCGCGGCGAATGGAACAAGCAAGAGTTTTCCAAAGCGCGGGGACTGTTTGGTCGAACTCTCGGTCTCGTTGGTGTCGGAAGGATTGGCACTGAAATGATTCCGCGTGCGCGCGCCTTTGGCATGTCCGTGATTGCCTGGAGCCGCAGTCTGACGCCCGAACGTGCCGGCGAGTTGGGGGTTGAATACAAAGCAACGCCCGCCGAGGTCGCGCGCGACGCTGACATCGTTAGCGTTCATGTTGCACTAAACCCCGACACCAAAGGATTCCTGGGCGCTGACTTTTTCGCTGCGATGCGCGAAGGCGCTTACTTCATCAATACAGCGCGCGGCGAGGTGGTGGATCAAACGGCGCTGACCGATGCCATGAAATCTCGCGGAATTCGCGCCGGCCTCGATGTGTACGCCGCGGAACCGTCTTCCGCAACGGCCGAGTTCCGCGACGAGATTGCGAAAGAAGCTAACCTGTACGGCACACATCATATCGGCGCTTCAACCGATCAGGCGCAGGAAGCGATCGCGGCCGAGACAGTTAGGATTGTTCGCGAATTCAAGGAAACCGGCAACGTTCCCAATGTTGTAAATCTGGCGCAACAGACCCCGGCCACCTACCGGCTGGTTGTGCGTCACCTTGATCGTCCCGGCGTTTTGGCAACCGTGCTCGATGCGATCAAGAGTGAACACATCAACGTGCAGGAGATGGAGAACATTGTTTTCGAAGGCGCGGAAGCTGCCGTTGCTCGCATCAATGTCGACAATGCACCTTCGCGCGAGTTACTTGATAGACTGCAATCCGGGAATGCGGACATCATTGAGCTCGACCTGCTTGGATTAAAAAGCTGATGGGTAGAGCCATGGTACAAACCATTTGCTGGAGTAAGTTGGGCAGCCGACGAAGAAGAGAATCATAAATGAACACTACCCTCATCACCGGCGCGTCCAGCGGGATTGGCGAAGTCTTCGCGCGCAAGCTAGCGGCGCGAGGTCGCAATGTTTTCCTTGTTGCGCGATCGGAAGAAAAGTTGATAACGCTTTGCAATGAGCTGGGGCGCTCCAACAGCATTCGCGCGCAATATGTGGCGCTCGATCTCAGTGAGGCCGAATCACCGGCCCGCTTATTTGAGGAAGCGGAGAAGCGCGGGTTATTCGTCGACTTGTTGATTAACAACGCCGGCTTCGGCTCGATGGGTGAGTTCGGCAAGCTCGATCTGGCGCGGGAGTTGAACATGATCGACCTCAACATCAAAGCGCTGGTCGAGCTCACCCACCGGTTCCTTCAATCCATGCTCGAACGCAAACAGGGAGCGATCATCAACGTCGCTTCGACCGCGGCGTTTCAGCCTGTACCTTTCATGGCAACTTACGCCGCCACGAAAGCATTCGTGCTTTCGTTTTCAGAGGCGCTCTGGGAAGAGAACCGGACTTACGGAATCAAAGTGATGGCCCTTTGTCCCGGGGTGACCGATACAAACTTCTTTGAAGCCGCTCGCGGTCACAAACCACCGGCGCGTGTTTCGCAAACTCCGGAAGAGGTAGTTGACGTAGCGCTGCGCGGACTGGCCCATGGCAAGAGCCACATCATCTCCGGATGGACGAATTTTCTAATGACTCAGAGTGAACGCCTGGCGCCGCGGTCGTTAGTCACTCGCGTCGCCGGCCGCATGATGCGGTCGCAACATGGAAAATAAGGGTGGATAGCAAATCGTAAATAGTAAATAGTTTTTGGGTTGCATCCCTCCGCCATTGGTTTTCGAGGAATCGCTTACAAACCCCGGTTCTTACTATTTACGATTTATCATTTACCATTCACTAATTGCGGAGTTAACGAATGACGGAACGAATATATAACTTCAGTGCCGGCCCGGCCGTTCTGCCTTTGCCAGTCCTGGAAGAAGCTCAGCGCGACATGTTGGGCCTTCCTGGCGTTGGCATGTCGGTGATGGAAATCAGCCATCGCTCGAAAACCTTTGACGAGATTATTAATGGTGCGGAGTCAGGTCTGAGAAAACTTCTTGGTATTCCCAAAAACTATCACGTGCTGTTTCTGCAGGGCGGAGCGAGTCTCCAGTTCTCGATGGTGCCGATGAATTTTTTGCCGTCCGGCGGCAGTGCTGATTACATCATCACGGGCAGCTGGGGAAAGAAGGCTCTCAAAGAGGCGAAGCGCGCCGGTGTCGCAAACGTTGCCGCTACCATGGCGGACGGAGGCTTTACCCGCATTCCCGGCAACGATGAACTCAAGCTGGATCCGAAGGCAGCTTATGTTCATTTAACAACTAACGAGACAATCGAAGGAGTGGAGTGGAAACTTGAACCTGAAGTTGGCGAGGTTCCACTTATGGCCGACGCTTCATCCGACATTTTGTCGCATCCGATTCCGGTGGACAAATATGCACTAATCTATGCCGGCGCGCAGAAAAACATGGGACCGAGTGGCGTTACGCTTGTCATCATGCGTGATGATCTGCTGAAACGAATTCCAGACGGGCTGCACACCATGCTCGACTACCGTACGCACGTTGAGAATAAATCGCTCTACAATACGCCGAACACGTGGGGCATTTACATCATTAGCCTCGTCAGTAAGTGGCTGCTCGAGAAGGGCGGGCTGGAGGCGATGCATCGCGAGAATGAAGCGAAGGCCCAGCTAATCTACGACGCTATCGACGCGACTGAGTATTATCGCGGGCATGCTGATACGGATTCACGTTCGATTATGAATGTGACTTTCCGCCTTCCGTCGGAAGAACTCGAAAAGAAGTTTGCTGCCGAAGCGACAGCGGAAGGACTGGATGGCTTGAAGGGTCACCGTTCGGTGGGCGGCATTCGCGCTTCAATCTATAACGCCCTCCCGCTCGCTGCTGTAGAAGCACTGGTTGATTTCATGAAAGAATTCAAGAAGAAAAACGGCTAAGCCTCTGTGAACCAATGCTCAGAGGAACCCAATTCAAGATTTGCCGGTGATTTGCTGGTGTTAGCCAGGCAGCGGGTGCAAGCCCACCTTCTGTATAGACCGGAGACATGGTGAACGTAACCAAAGTCAAAGATTTTCCATTTTCCATTTAAAATTTCTCATCTGTCATTTATGAGTTTTGCTCTGCGAACCGATGCTCGGTTCCTGCCAATGACAAATGAAAAATTTCAAATGGAAAATGGAAAATCTTCCAGGCTCCGTTTACCATGTCTTCGCTATACAGAAGGCGGGGCTTGCCCCGGTGATTGGATAGTCTCAAGCCGTGACATCTCTAAGAACTGGTTATCGATGAACGTTAGCGAGACAAATGGCCCTACGGAAATCGATGCCTCTCCCGATAACAATATACTGGTGTTTGAAGTCAGTGAGGTTGAGGCCGGCGCGCGTCTCGATGCTTATCTCGCCGCACACATCGAGGGCTGGAGCCGGGCACGCTTGCAGCGTTTGATTGAAGCCGGCGACGTGCTAGTCAATGGTAAACCGGCTAAGGTCTCTCATAAAGTTTCAGCAAAGGACGAAGTAGAAGTTGAACTAACGCCCGCGCCTGCCAGCAACTTTATTCCGGAAAACATTCCGCTTGAGATCGTCTTCGAAGATGACCACGTTATCGTGATCAATAAGCCCGCCGGACTAGTAGTTCATCCGGCTGCCGGAGTCCATTCCGGGACGCTTGCCAACGCCCTGGCCTATCATTTTCAGCAACTATCGAATGCCGGCTCAATCCGGCCCGGCATAGTGCATCGTTTGGACAAAGACACTTCCGGCCTGCTTGTTGCCGCGAAGACCGAAGCCGATCATGAGAACCTTTCTGATCAGTTTCGCGCCCGAGAAATTTTCAAAAGTTACGTTGCTTTGGTTTACGGCGTGGTAAAGCAGGAGAGCGGACGCATCGAACAGCCGATCGCGCGCGACCCACGTAATCGGACGCGCATGGCAATCGTGCCCGGTGGACGTGGAGCTTTGTCACTCTATAAAGTTCGCCGGAGTTACAATGCATTTACACTGCTTGATGTTGAACTAAAAACCGGAAGGACTCACCAGATCCGGGTTCACCTGTCATGGCTAAAACATCCGGTCGTCGGCGATGAGCTTTACGGCGGCGGCCGCGACAACAACGTTCAGGACGTCCAATTGCGCGCGCAGATTCGTAAACTGAAACGGCAGTTTCTTCACGCTGAACAGTTGGGTTTTCGCCACCCTCACACCGGTCAACAGATGCGCTTTGAGGCGCCGTTGCCAGCGGAGTTAACTCATTTGCTGGAGAAGCTTGAATCGTATTGATCAGCTAATAGGGAGCAAACAACTCGTCCGCCGCACTGAGAGATGACAAACGGTTGGTTGTTTCCAGAGGTATGGTCTTGTAATCTGTTAAGGTTAACTGGAGTCCTGCTCGCTCGGCTGAGGGCAACGGCGGCAAGTCGACAAGGCATCAAAGCGCCGGTCTCCAACAAGCAAAAACACAGCAAAACCACTTATTAAAATTGACATGAAGCTTTATTTTCCCCCTCTATTGACGCGGCTATTACTGCTTGCCGTCGCCTTTGCGGCGGCTGGTGTGGCGGAGGCGCAACAACAAAAGCCAAAACCAACGCCGCCGCCAATCGGCAATGAGCAGGACGCTCAGAGAGAGGAAATCTTCATCCGCCGCGTACGTCTTCCAATTACCGTGGTTGATAAGAAAGGCCAGTTTGTACCCGGACTCACCCGAAACGATTTCGTGATTCTCGAGGATCGAGTGCCACAACAGATCGAGACCTTCTCCGATGATCTTGGTAAGGCCTTACCCGTATATGTGGCAGTCTTGATGGACACGTCTCCCTCGACGGCAGGGAAACTCAAGTTTGAACAAGAGTCGGCGCTGAATTTCATTCAAACCGTAGTTCGAGAGCGAAAGGATCAAGTTCTCTTTGCCACTTTTGACCACGAGATAAATTTGCGCCAGGACTTCACTAACAAACTCGATCTTCTGGACCGCGCTGTATCGAGTGTGAAGAAGCTGGGAAACCAAACCGCGCTCTTTGACGCTATTTGGCAATTTTGCGACGAGAAGCTCAGAACAGCTGCCGGCCGGCGCGTTCTCGTAGTTATCACCGATGGCGAGGATACTTACAGCCACGCTAATCTTCGCGATGCTATTGATATTGCCCAACGTACTGAGACTACGATTTTTGCGATTTCCACCAAAGCGGGGTTTATCTCTACCGTTCCTGGTGTTGAAGCCGGGTCAGTGAAAGATAAGAGGGATCGCGAAATGACAACCTTGGCCGAAGAAACGGGGGGAGTGGCCTTTTTCACCGGCGACATGCTCTCCCTCGAGCGGTCATTCAACAAGATTTCCAAAGAGCTTCGCGCTCAATACCTCGTTACTTACAAACCCATTAATGATCGTTACGATGGCAGCTTTCGTAAGGTCGAAGTGAAACTCGCTGAGGGTCGAAAAGATCTAAAGGTGAGAACTAAACACGGCTACACGGCCAAGGCCGACAGCGTTAGACCATAAGAGAGATGTCTATTCGAGCAACAAAAAATCTCGTGCTGATGACTGGCCTGGTGATCTTGTTGGCGGCCGGTTCTGTAGTACCGAAGAGGATGCATGCTCAGACCCAGACGCCATCAGTTCAGGAAAAATCCCGTACCAGGCGAGTAACCGATTCTGCACAGCCGGCTCGATCACCTACGGCACCTGTTGTTCCCAAAGAAGAAAACCCGCAGGAGTCGGATGAGGTCGTTCGGGTCGAGACTAATCTCACCAGTATCTTCTTCACTGCCGCCGATACCAACAAACGTTTCATTAACAACCTCAAGAAAGAGGACATTCAAGTACTGGAGGACGGACAACCTCAGGAGATATTCACCTTTCAGCAGAATCTTGATTTACCTCTTTCGATAGCGATATTGATCGATACTAGCCGTTCAGAAGAACGGACTCTGCCAGATGAGAAGGCGGCAGCGCGGTCTTTTGTCGAAGCCGTGATGCGCCCTGATAAAGACGAGGCGGCAATTGTTTCGTTTACCGGTGACGTTACGCTGGAACAAGGGTTCACCGGAAATCTCGATCGCCTGCGTCGCGCGATTGATCGGGTCGAGTTTGTGCCGCCTTCTGGTTACGTGGGCGGTGGCGTTGTTGTTGGTGGTACGCCACCGATCTCGGACACTAATCAAATACTCGCTGGGGCTACTGCAATCTGGGATGCCGTTTGGGCGTCTTCCAATGATCTCCTGGCGACCTCCGCTGACCACACACGTCGCACTATCATCCTTCTCACAGACGGTGAGGACACAATCAGCCAGGTGAAGATGCACGAGGCAATTGAACGCGCCCAAAAGGCGGACGCACTTGTCTATGCGATTGGGATCGGTGACAGCTATCAAGGTGGCGTTGACGAGTCGTCACTTCGAAAGATTACCGAGCAAACGGGCGGTCGCGCCTATTTTCCGCGCAGCGAGAGCGAGTTGAGAAGTGCCTTTGTGCAGATTCAGCGCGATCTGCGCGAACAGTATTTGGTAGCCTATTCTCCTGCAAACAAGGCCCGTGACGGCTCATACCGCCGAATTCAGATCGAGGTAATCGACCCTGACTTGCGTAAGCAGAAACTAAAACTCAACTACCGTCCGGGCTATTTCGCCAAGAGCGTCGACCGAGATTTACCTGCCAAAAGGCAATCCCATCCTTAGCATCAACGCCAAAAAGCCCATTTTTATGGGATAAACCGTGTAGTCAGACCCGCTTATCTCATGACAAACCTCTGTCAACTTTGTTATACTAGGGAACCGCGGTTAGTCTAAGCCGCCTTTCTGACCAGTTCCTGACAGAGTTTCCTGGACGACATTTAAGGCTTCATCATTTTTCCTCGCTCTCCATTACCGGGACTGCCACCTCTGACTTCCCGAATCTGACGGGAACCAAAACTCGAGTAACAAATGATTAGAGCTTCCTCAGAAAAGTGTCGAGTGCTGATCGTGGATGACGATCAAAAGGTACGCGCGCTTCTCACCGAACTCATCGAGCACGAAGGCTATGAAGTCATGTCTGCAGCCGACGGTGGCAGCGGGCTCGAAGCCGTGAATTCATTTGAGCCTGATGTGGTGATTAGTGACGTGGTTATGCCTGTCCTCGACGGTATTGAGCTTTGTCGCCAAATCAAGAAAGAACCCAGGACGTGCGATATTCCGGTGCTTCTGGTTAGCGGCCTTCGCAATGCTGTCGAGGACAGCATAGAAGGTTTGACTGCGGGAGCCGACGATTACCTCGAAATTCCATTTCGTAATGAAGCATTGCTGGTGAAGGTTGCCAGGCTCGCCGAGCGGCGTCGTGTAGAGAAACATTATCGAGAAATCGTCGAGCAGGCAGCTGACATTATCTACACGCGCGACATGGATGGCACGATTACCAGCATCAATGCTGCGGGCGCCCGGTTCTTTGGCAAATCTCCCGGCGAGATTGTTGGTGGACATCTCAGCAACTTGATAGGCGCCAAAGCAGCGGCGCGGGATATAGAAGAAACGAAAAGAGTTGCCTCCGATTCACCGCTGCGGTCGATTCATTATCTCGAAGACACGGAAGATAGCGGGCGATATCTTGAGGGCGTTATTACAGTTGAGCGCGATCGCAAGCTGCGTCCCACGGGAATCCGGGGCGTCATCCGCGACATCACTGAGCAAAAGCTTGCTGAAGCAGCGCTGAGAGAAAGTGAAGAACGATATCGCCGGCTGGTGGAACTCTCGCCGGAAGCGATCATCGTTCACTGTGAAGGGAAATTCGTTTATGTCAATCCGGCGGCACAGCAGCTTTGGGGCGCATCTGGTCCCGAAGAATTGATTGGCAAGCCTGTGTTGGACGTCGTTCACCCCGACTCGCGCGACATAGTAATCAGAAGGATCCGCGAGGTCGAGGAAATGGGTTCGTCAACGCCACTCAATGAGCAGAAGCATATTAAGCTGAACGGCGAGGTAATCGATGTAGAAGTGACCGGAATGCCTTTCGTGTTTCGCGGCCAGCCTGCAGTACAGGCGATGATCCGGGATGTCACTGATCGCCGTCGCGGACGTGAGGCACTACGGCAGACTGAGGAACGACTGCGGACCGTCGTCAGTAGTGCTTCACTGATATTGTATGCTTTTGACAAGAATGGTCTCATCACCTTGTCGGAAGGAGAGGGCCTAAAGGCGCTGGGTTGGAAACCGGGTGAACTTGTCGGGCAGTCTGTCTTCGAGCTCTACCGTGACAATCCCGAGATCATTCAAAATATACGACGCGCGCTCGCTGGGGAAGCCTTTTCGAGCACGATCGACCTTGGGGATGTAGCTCTGGAAAGTCGTTATTCGCCGCTTAGAGACGAGGCTGGAACCGTAATCGGCGTCATTGGCGTTGCCACCGACATCACTGAAAACCGTAAAGCGCAGAAAGCGCTACAGGAGAACGAGGAACGCTATCGTGAACTCTTCGAGAATGCTAACGACATCAGCTATACGCACGACCTCGCGGGAAACTTCACCTCACTAAATAGAAGTGGTGAGCAGATCACTGGTTATAGCCGGGAAGAAGCCTTTCAGATGAATATCGTGGATGTGCTTGCGCCGGAATACGTGAGCATAGCCCGGCAGATGATCACTCAAAAAACAGACGATAACGTCCCGACAATCTACGAACTTGAGATCATTTCTAAGGATCGACGCCGTGTACGCCTTGAAGTGAGTACGCGGCTTATCTATGACGACGGGAAACCTGTCGGCGTTCAAGGTGTGGGTCGCGATCTGACGGAACGGAAACGCTCTGAAGAGGCCCTGGCCCAGCAGTCTCAACGGGAGGCTATGGTTCATCGAATCTCGCAGGCCATACGATGTTCGTTGGATAGTTCAGAGATCTTCCGTACGGCCGTTCACGAGCTGGGGTCTTATCTAAACGCCGATCGCTGTTCCTTATTTATCAAGGACCAAACCGGGAGCCTCGTCACAAACACGGCTGAGTATCATGTCGATGGCATTCTTCCGGCGGCGGCCAATTTCCAGCTGGAAGATTTGCGGTCACTAATCGGATCTCTGAATGAAAAGGGCGTGCTTTGCTTCAATGATGCCGCCCATGACGTACGGATAGCGGATATTTATGAGCGCATTCTCTCAAAGGCAGGCGTGCGATCGATCATGTATGTGGCAATTCGAGTCGGTGACGAAGTTACCGCGGCATTTGCACTCTCTACCACGCGCGAGTTGCGTCACTGGAGTGAATCAGATATTGCTCTTGCAAAAGCAGTTGCCGATCAAACTGGCATTGCCATTCGCCAGGCTGAGCTTTATCAAAAGGCGGAGGCCACCTCGAAACGTGAAGTTCTGGTTAACAACCTGACGATGGCCATACGT
This sequence comes from Pyrinomonadaceae bacterium, assembly GCA_036507195.1. Classification (GTDB taxonomy): domain Bacteria; phylum Acidobacteriota; class Blastocatellia; order Pyrinomonadales; family Pyrinomonadaceae; genus PSRF01. Next base: position 78,199 of record DASXQM010000133.1, read on the forward strand.
GCTTCGCTTAGCCTGCCCGAGGTCTTAAGTACGGCAACTCGCGAGCTCGGACTCGCACTTGGTGCTTCCCGCGTTCACCTGCATCTTTACGATCCGGAAAACCCCATTTCACCTGTCGAACATGAGTACGTCGCCCCTGGCTGCAACAGCATAAGTGCAGTCCGTGACAGCTACGACGATCCGGTTGGCCAACATCTGTTAATGAGCTCGAAGCCTCTTGTTATTGCCGACTCATTAAATTACTACGAAGGACCTACCGAAGTAAGTGCCGCTATTAGGAAAAACGCCCGCCCAGTCGACGTTCGCTCCCAAATCGCCTATCCGCTCATTGTTAAAGGCCTGTTCCGCGGCGTGTTATGTATCCATCAAACCGACCGCCTGCGTTTTTGGACGGAAGACGAATTGTCTCTGGTGCATTCCGTCGCCGAGCGTCTGGCTATTGGTATGGCGCAGGCGGAACTCTTTGAAATGGTAACCAGGGCCAAATCGGAATGGGAAACCACTTTCGATGCAATGTCTGACGGCATATTCATCTTCGATCGCGCCGGTCTTCTCAAACGCGTTAACCGCGCCGGTGCAGCTATGGAAGCATCGAACCCGCGCGCCCTCCTGGGCCGCAGGTGTTGCGATATTCTTCGCACCACATCCGAAAACTCAGATTGCGGTGTGGAAAGAGCAATCGAAGAGGGACGAAGCGTCACGATAGAGGTAACGCCTGACCGCCTTAACCGTCCCATTTTGGTTTCAGTTGAACCAGTGGTGGACAAAGCCGGCACGGTTTCGGCCGTGGTCTGTACAGCTCGCGACCTTTCGGACCTGCGCAAAGTACAGGCGGTCGCCCGCGAGCACCAGTCTCTGCTTACCAACATACTAGAAAGCGCTCGCGAGTCGATCTACGCGGTAGACATGGACGGCTGTTTCAAATGGTGTAACAGCGCCACACTCCTGGCACTGGGACTGAAGCGCGAGGAGGTTATCGGGCGCCGTGTTTGCGAGCTCGTCTATGAAGCTGACCGCGAACTCGTCCGCGGTAAACTGCAAACCGCCATGCAGGGCCAGGCGCAAACTTATGAAATGCGCTTTTTTTCTGGTGACGGAAAGTTGCGCTATGCACGGGTGGACAATTCTCCGCTGGTAGTTGAAGGGCGCACAACCGGTGTTCTGGGTATTGCCCGAGACATAACCGAACAGAAGGAAGAACGCGAGCGTGCCGCGCGAGCCGACAAGTTGCGCGCTCTGGGTCAACTGGCTTCTGGCGTGGCTCACGATTTTAATAACTCCCTGGCGGCAATCCTGGGCCGGGCTCAACTACTCCGTCGCCAAACGCAGGACGATGGTCTCGTGCGCAACATTGATATCATTCAAACGGCTGCTGAAGACGCCGCCGCCACGGTGCGTCGTATCCAGACCTTTGCTCGCAAATCGCCGGCCAGGGAATTTGAAATGCTCGACGTCTCCAGTTTGCTAAACGATGCCATTGAAATCACGCGTACTCGCTGGCAAAACGAAGCCCTACTGCGAGGCCTCGAATATCAGGTTACTCTGGAGGCCGAAAGCGGGCAGCATACTTTTGCCAGTGCTTCCGAGCTCCGAGAGGTTTTTGTCAATCTGATCGTCAATGCTGTAGACGCAATGCCTAAGGGTGGAAAACTCTCGATTGGCTGCGTGAGTGAAGGCTCTCGGCTGAGCTTGCGCTTTGCTGATACGGGAACGGGAATGCCGGAAGACGTAAGGCAAAGGATCTTCGACCCATTCTTTACTACAAAGGGCGCGCAAGGCACCGGTCTCGGACTCTCGGTTAGCTATAGCATCATCGAGAGACATGAAGGTTCAATAAGTGTTGCTTCGGAGTTGGGTAGTGGGACAGTGTTTACTATCGATCTTCCAACAGCCCTGATGGAGTCAGAACCCACCGCAGCGGTTGCTCAAGAGATGAAATTCCCCTCGCTTTCAATTCTGGTAGTAGATGATGAGTCCGCCGTCCGGGAGACGCTGGCCGAGATGCTGGAAGCGATGGGCCATCGCGTGCTGCTTGCCGAGAGTGGGCAAATCGCTTTGCACACCCTGGCCGCAAACGACTGTGATCTGGTGTTTACTGATCTGGCGATGCCGGAGATGGACGGCTGGGAGACTACGCGGGAGATCCGCAAGCGCTGGCCGGAGATGAATGTCGTCCTCGTAACTGGTTACGGAACAGGCACGATACCTCCGGCCGGTGAGGACAGTTTAGTAAACGGTATCATTGGTAAGCCATTCGACTTTTCCCAGATAAGCGAAACAATTACGAATATCTTAGCCAACTTACCCACACTCGAAAACGTCAACGCCTAACCAGCGGCGCGAATCTGCCTTCTGCCGGCATACGCTAGTTGCCGTAGTTCATGATTCCGGCGCTGGCCGTAAATCCCACACCGAAACCAACCACCATTGCCGGGCCTTTCCAGTCGTTCTTCTCGGCAAGCATGAATCCGGTGGAGGCGCTCGACAGGTTGCCATAATTCTTTAAAACTTCGTAAGAGCCCTGAACCTTCGTTGAATCTTTTTCAAGATGGAGTTGCGAACAAACACCATCGAGTATCTTTTTGCTGCCGGTGTGAATCAGGCAGTCATCTACCTGGCCCAGGCTTGAGACGGGAGAGTCAGGGTGTTGCAGAACGTTCTTGACGGTAGTGACCGCATAGTGTGCACCGCGGGCGGGTACGCTCGATCGCATGAAATATTGCGGTCGTCCCTTCAGAAACTCATGTGAGCTATTGCTTTTCATTGTGAGAAGGTCGACGTCTTCTGTCTCTTCATTGGTTAAGTGAGAAATCGGTCCGAAGCCTGGCTTTCCTTCTTCGTTACCGACTAGCAGAGCTACCGCGCCATCGCCGAAGAGCATTGATTGAATGACGAAGGTGGTATCCAACCTTTTCTGTTCAAACTGGGCTTCATCTAATTTGTGCTCCTTCCTCAGTCGCAGGATTTCTCGAAAACCGTGGTATTCGTCGCGCAAGAGCGGCGCGACATAGGGAGTGTGAGCTTCGGCCATTAACACTATGGCCAGCTGCCCCGGATTAGCGGCGAGATACCATTGAGCGACCTCAATGGATTTCAACAGTACCGAACAGCCTTGAGCTTGCATGCTGACGGTGCGAATTGATCGGGATAAAAGTCCGTGAGTCTTTCCCATTATTTCCGAGGCCAAACAGGGAAGCATTTGGTCCGGAGTATTAGTAGCTGCAATCAACAAACCGATTCGCGAAGGATCTCCCTGCCACTCCTCGATGCAGCGCCTGGTAGCATCGACACCGAGCTCGGTAGTAGAACTGGTGGCATTCATAGGTTTACCCGATAGGAAGTCGGGATAGTTGTCCATTACTGAGTATCTCTGGTCGACGCCGAGGGAATTGAGTGTGTTGATAAGCTCGGGAGAAAGCTTGTACATAAGGGCATTGGCGAGTTCTGTTGTCTGAAATGCATGTTGAGGAGTTGCGGTCGCTGCTGATAATAAATTGATCATGATCGAAATCTCCCGGGGGTGAGACTGTATTTACCTTTCTTAATCCGTCGTAAAATCTGTTTGTGCTCGCACCGCAGCAGTTTTGGCCGGTCGTTAATTCTTCTTTAATTCTTCTTTTTTTCATACAGATCTATATCAATGCCTGTGCCATGGGCGGCCCTAGCAGTTTCGCGGACTTAAATGATGAAATAATGAGACTTACGAGAATCGCCGAGACGGGCAGCGCAACCCTCACATTGGATACCGGGTATGCACCAAACCTTGCAAAGTCCGGCTTAAAGGCTTTTTGCTGGCGGAATACAACAAAGTGTGTTGGTAAGCAGGTATACAGCTGTGTAGCTGGTATTCAGGGGTTTCAGGGGTTTAGGCGTGTAGGGTTTTCAGGTTTAGGTGCAGAGGTGCCGCGTGTAGGTGCTGTCAGGCACTTCTGTTCAGGCCCGAAGTTAGGGAGCCCCAGATGGTGACCCTCTCTTTCACCGCGAGAGTTGAGGTTGTGTATCGAGGCGATAGCGTCCCACAGCGCTTTCCCCGATACTGCCGAAATAAAGCGAACCCTTGCGTTCGATAACGTTGGCTATTTCGGCGTAGCACTGAGGTGAACCGTCCTGAAGGTTTTCCGTAACGCGACCGCTCGAATCCAGTCCCAGCACGAAGCTGTAGCGTTTGGGCGCCGGCTGTAGGAACTTTGGCAAACGGGCAACGACCTTTCTAAGGAAGGGATGTGGCAGCAGTTTGTCGAGTGTGGTGTCGCGCTGCGTAACCAGCGCCAGCCAGAATTTGTCTTTGCCGTTTGAAGAAATGCCATCAGGAAATCCGGGCAGGTTATCAATGAAAATTTCGGATCTTCCGTACTTCGGACCACCAACCCAAGTCTGACTCTGAACAGCGACTACTTCAGTGGGTCCTTTGTTAAGCCAAACACGATGTACGCGATATTTCCCGGTCTCCACCACCAAAACAAAGGATTGATCCGGACTCACTGCAACTCCATTCGCAAAACAGAGATGACTTAGAATAGTCCGAGTGGTTTTCGTCTTGGGGTCGTACGCAAGCAATCGTCCGTTTGCTCCGTGTTCCAGGATGTCGGCCGTGAAATTTGATAGCGGAAATTTGCTGGAGGCGTCGGTGAAATAGATCGTCCCATCGGCCGCGACATCCAGGTCGTTAGTGCAACCAAGAGCTAGACCATCCGCACTCGTAGTTAATTCAGTTACCGAACCATCGGGAGCGATGGACAGCAACCCCTTGATTGCATCGGCCACGATCAGGTTGCCGTGATGGTCAAAGGTCAATCCCAGTGGACGGCCGTGAGTGTTGGAAAAAACTTCTGGGCGGGTCCCATCCATTTGCAGACGCATGATTCGCCCGTCGTCGAGTCCTGAATAGATGCGATTCTCGGTATCGAGCGCTACATCTTCCGGTGCAAAACCGGTGCCTGGGGGCGTTACCTCCGTCCCTAATGAAAGACGCTCGACGCCCGCGAGCCTCGAGTTCTGTTGATATTGCCCGGTTAGAGGCGGCGCTCCGGGAGGATTCCAGGCTTGAGGTGAAATTGGAACGGGCCAAAACAAAAGATATAGAACAACAACCGCGCATAGAGCGCCGAGGAGTACCAAAACCCGCTTAGTCCTGGTCATAGTAGAAAGTTAAAACTGACCCGTCTTAATCTGGTTGTTAGCGTTCGCCGCGCGCTTCTTCTACCTGGCTTTCCAATGCTACTGCGAGTTTTCGTATTCCCGGTTGGTCCATGGGTTCGAGCAGGCGAAGCGCTTCATCAAGAACTCGTCGCTGATGCTCAGGCCAGTTTGGAAGACCGGCCACGCTTCCGAAGTTTCCATCGTAGAACGCGGCGCGCGGTGGCCGCACACTTTGCACCACTTCTTTGTCCACCGCGAGCGTCATCGTCGAGATACCTGCCTGCTCGACTGCGCGCGCGATAAGCGAGACAGATTGATGACATAGCCGCGAGGCGGGAATTAACAATGCCGCTTGCACTTCGTATCGCTTGACGCTTTCCACGAGCCGCGGAACCATTTCTTCAACCAGCCCCGCCGCATCGGGAATGAAGCCGCAAAAACTCCAGAAGACCGGATTGAGTTGGCCAATAATTCCATTGCTTTCAAACTCAAAAAGACGACCGAGAGGCAGCAACGCGTTGCTGTCGCTCTGGATGGCGGCTGGATCGTAACCCCGCGCGGCAAAGCGCAGGTCCTTGGGCTCCAGCTGAGCCGGAATCTCACGGAAACTGAGATCGCCTTGCGGTGCGGTCGTGTCGAAGGGAGCAGTGCCGTCGATGTAGGCGCCCGCGGATGAAATAAGCGCCAGGTTGAGCATTGGCAAAGCACGACGGACCGGTGAAAAAGGCGCCCGCGTGTTTTTCACAAAAGGATAAGAGTCCGTAAGGCCATCGCTTCCGGCAGGGTCGCCATGATTCTCCAGCCAATCGGCGTAACGTTTACGCCATTCCGCAAGGTTCTCGATGATTTCCAAGTAGAGTGCTACCTACCTCTCAATCCAATTTGAAGCGGCTTCGCGATAACAAAACATGCAAGCAGGCCGGCAATCATAGCAATACCAAGGGCCGCGACAGAATAGCTGTGCAGCGCTGCAAAGGCTATGCGATTCGGATCACTGAGCGCTACCTGGTCAATTTGGCCGCGCATGGCCGCCCGCAGGCCGCGCATCCTGGCAGCAATTACCCATTCACCAAGTCCGGTTGCAACGGCCACAATCATCAGCAAAGCGATCTGAAGAATGAGAGACTTCCGACCATAATTCTTCTTGAGTGCGAGGGTCGAAATAAGCAACAACAGGCTCAGGATGAATCCGCTGGTGTTGACGATAGATAATGTGCGAGTAACGATCGTGCCCGCAATCTCATTTGCGTTAATAAGACTAAACGATCTTAAGGTTCCAAAAACGCTCGGAGCGACGACTACGCTAAAGTAAATTGCCGCGCCCAGCCACGCAGCAAGCAGGAACATTCTCATTTGGTTAAGGACGGGGAACGACATGTTCTCAATCGTACTCGGTTATCTCAGGCAACAGCGCGATCCTTGGAACCTGAAAGTTCGGCTGGGTTAGCTCCCGCGGATCAGGTGCAGACAGCAACCACGAGAGCGCAGTATCGAGTTGTGCCTGGTAGTCTTCAAGATCAAGAGACATGAAGATTCTTGTCCCCAACCGCGAAAACTTCTCCTTCGCCCTTTGATACATTTGGCGCGCTGCGCCAGGTCTGCCAATTTCCAAATGATGAAACGCCACCGCGGATTGAATCATCGCCTGCAGGAAGAGTTTCTCCTGAGCGCCGACCTCACCCATCCAGCGCTCTTCCCACACATCGTGCGCGGCATGAAACTCACCGGCGTTGTACAGGTCAATTCCCGCGATGTATTCCACCGGATAGGCCGCGATGTGAGCATCTGAGTAGGGCAATTGCTCTGCCTCACCCTCTAGCCTCAGGCTCATGCCTGCCCCTCATTTTCCATTCAATCCCTCAAGTCAATCTGCCGGCGGCCATTTGTACAACTTAGACCACGCCAAAAAATCACCTACTCGGGCCTTGTTGCCGGCCAACCATTTCTGTATCTCTTTATTGTCGTCGGTCTGGCTAATGTAATAAACGAAAGGTTCTACATAATTCTTCTGCTTCATCTCAGTGAAGTAAGGCGCGTAAATTCTCCAGGTAAACTTGCTTCGATCGGCTCTGTCGCGTTGCTCTGACATGATCGCAAAGAACGTTTCGAATTGCCCGACCAGCAACTGCATCGCCGTCTTGCCCTTATTCTTTTCCGTCATGCTGGCAGCTTTGCCCAGCCCCAGAACCAAATCGATCGTGCCAAAGTCGCCTTCGTCCTTTTTCGCAGACGTGTCCATAAGAATACTTATCTGGTTGGGATTTGCACCTGTAGTGACGCCGGCAGCCATCACCTCTTTCACGATTCGCAACGCACTAGCCGCCCGCTCGGAACGAGGTTCCAACACCAGAAATCGGCACGCGGCCAGCAAAGCCGGGGTTTTATATCGCCCCTCATACCATAGGCCACTCAGAACAGCATGACTTCCGGGATGGTCAGGATCAATAGCTATAGCCTCCTTAACAGCTTTCCTGGCATCATCCAGCTTACCCAGGTTGCGATAGGTAACCGCAAGGTTGTAGTGGAGCATGGCCATCTTGGGCAGTAACTTGATGCCCGCTTTATAGACTTCTACAGACTGCTTAGGTTCTCCCAGCAGATCCAGGTTGTTCCCGATTTGCATATAAAAACCGGCCAGCATCCTCGACTTATACTTAGCGCCTTGATATGCAACCTCCAAACTCTTCCGGTAGTCTTTCTTCATCGAATAAGAGAACGCCAACTCATAAAGGGCTTCAACGTTATTCGGATTCTGACCGAGCGCCTCTTCATACATTCTGATCGCAGCATCATAGTGTCCTCGATCATGTTCGGCCACTCCCTCCTGGATTAGAACAGCCTGTTGTCCCGTCGAAGGCGTGGGATCTAATACCGGAGGATCAACTTGACCCTGAGCGTAAGCCGAAGAACTAACAATAATAAGGGCCAGCAGAGCAGCTTTTGTGAACATGAGACTCTCTCCTTCCAGCGAATTCACTAAAGTGACGAGCTACCCATCTAAACGAGAAGCGATCACTTTCGCTGCTGTCGCCCCTGCACCAGTGGAGCCGCTGATTGTCGGCGCAAGGGGATTTGAGACATCGCCGATGGCAAACACATTTGCCACGTTAGTCTCATGTTGGCTAGTCACGATAGCGTAGCCTTCATTGTCCAATTGTAACTGCGCACGGAAAAGTTCAGTATTTGGTTCAACGCCAATCCGAATCACAATGCCCCGCACCGCCATTTGAAAAGGTTTCAGTGCGTCTTTTCGGAGGATCTCCACGGCTTCCACCTCCTCATGGCCCAGAATCCTCGTTACTACGGACTCGGGAAACACGGTTATGCAATGCTGACCCTGCAATTGCTCAATAAAGCTTTGCCGCGCTTTTAACTTTTTTCTGCGATGCACGAGCGTTACGGTTGGGCAGACTTCCGCCAACAGCAGGGCATTTTCAGCAGCCGCATCACCGCCTCCGATGACGCAAACATCCTTGCCGGCAAATTCGCTGCGATCTTTATTGACCGATTCGATGATGCCACGCCCGGCGAACTCTCTCTCCCCGGCAATGCCGAGCTGCCGGCGTCTCACGCCCGTTGCAATAATGATCGAGATCGACTGCAGCTCCTCGCCGCTGCGCAAGGCCACTCTTTTTGTTTTTAAGTCAACACTTTGGATTTCAACGTTAGTCCACAGATCGAAATCGGCTTCATTGATACGCTCCGAAAAACGCGCGAGAAACTCGCCCCCGTTTTTTGCGGGCACGCCGGGATAGTTTTCTATAGGTCCGTGGATCGAAAGTAGTTGTCCACCAATCTGCTCGTTGCGCTCGAGCACGATAGTATCGAGGCCCAATTCATCACACCAAAGAGCTGCTGAAAGACCCGCCGGTCCGGCGCCGATGATTAAGACGTCATACATTGAAGATTAACTGCATGAAACTCCGGCAGAGGTTTCTGGCTTAGAGACCGGCCCCAGCCGGCTGCGCTGACGACGAAAGAGCGCGAAAGGCTTTTGCGACTTCGTCCGGCTTCAGCATTGAAGGAGCTAGCCTACCATCAGGGCCGACAAACTTAATTGCCGAAGTCATTTCGCTTTTATCCAACTTCCACAGACCCTCTCCCTCAGGCTCAAGCTGATTGAGCTCGGCCAGGAGTTGCGAGAAATCGCGCCGCTCTATGCGCGGACGGACCATTGTTTCTGCCCAGGAGTAGTAAGGGTAGTCAATTCGGTAAGCCCAACCATTTTTCAAAGGCGTGGTTATCAAAAAAAGCCGGCCTTTGGCATAACGGGAGATCGCCGTATAAGGCGCGGCGTGGCGTGTAGGATTGAAGCCACTGGGACTGAACACTTCGGGGGCAACTGTCACTAATGAAATACCAGCATCATCAAGCTCGACTACCTGGGAAGCGCCGCGCTCGAAGCTCTCCATTGCCGTCGCGATTTTCTCCCAGGCGCTTCGCCATAAAGGCTCATACTCATCTGTCTTAGTCAGCAGCCGCTCCACTTCAGGCAATACCAAATCGTAGGCTCTGGCATCGTCCTCCACGTCTGCGCCCGCGAGCTGGCGAGCCAGTGGCGAACCGGACTCATCACCCGGAGTCGGCTGATCCGAGCCCTGAATCGCAATGCTTGCGCGCACCGCATCCTCATTTGTGAATTCGGAAAAATCGCCCGCCTCGGCAGCCGGAATCAGTTTCTCGCGCAACTCCAGCGCTCGCTGCCCCGTGAGAACGGTCCAAACAGAAAGCACTCCGTCAGTATCGAAATGATTGTTGGTGACCAGTTCAATACCGTGCGTCAATTCGTTTCTATTCGGAGCATTGACGAGGTTCAAAGCGATCTCCGTTGATGTGTCAGCTTTGAGCTGCACCGGCGTTTCGTTTCCTTCCCAGTGGGAGAAATGGATGCTGTCCGAAACCGTGCCGTCGACGGATAGTTTGGGAACGCCATCAAGACCGGAGTGATAAAACTCAAAGCGCATAATTTTAGGACCCTTGAGAATTCGGATTGCTTACAGTGAAAGTGTAGCCCAGTATCCTCATTGAAGAAACCTGATCGGTGAAACTGTTTTCGGCTTTGCCTCCGCACACCGCGGAAAGGGTCACTTAGGATTGTATCGGTCAATCAACTCCTGCGGCTTTGCCGCCGCACAGTGCGGTAAGGCTCTGCCT
>DASXQM010000134.1:0-5290 GCA_036507195.1 Pyrinomonadaceae bacterium
CCTATGGAATGCGAATGATCCTTCGGACGGCTGCTTTGTTGAAATTAGGTCAATGTATCGGAATGTGTAGTAGTCAGTGGAACCAACTAAAACGCATTCGCAATGCGGAGGTCAGGGGTTCGATCCCCCTCTGCTCCACCACTTAACATTCTCATCTTCAGTCACTTACAACGGCCCACACAAATAAGTTAAAAAGTCGGTTGGCGTGATATTGACGTCACCGAGAAGGATTGTTGTTGCAAACCATGTTTCCTTACTTGGGCCAGTATGGAAAAAGTCTAATGAAAATGATGGTTGCAGATCAGATTCGAGCGAACCTACGTCAGACCGCCGCGCTAGATATGCGGAGGTCAGTCGACTCAACGTAATTTCATTGTCTTACAGGATTGACTTAGACCCACGCTAGAAAACGAGATGGCGATCTGCGTTGCCTAACTGAATGTCGGAATGCAGGCAATTTCATAAAACACAGCAAAGAAAATTATCCTGGCTTGCTTACACGTCTCATATCGTTGTAACTGATCTGATTCGCCGACACCTGAGAATTTTCCAAAAATTGCGATCGCTGAGATGAAGCTAGTTTACTTTTCGTCGATACCATGCTGCAGGCACAGGCCTCCTAGGAGTCTTCTCAGCGAGCGTCGGGTCGTTCGCAAATAAAATTCGCCGCGTCGTTAATGTCTCCGCTGCCTTTATAGCGTGCCTGGTTGGGATAAGAGCAGAGTGGGCGCGTGCGTTCAGGCCAGGGACTGCCGGCGTTCGCGGTACCGATGATCTGGTCTGGCTTCTTGCCGTGTTCGACCCATTCAACAAGCGGTGTCAGCGCATCGAATTGATCGGTTGCGGGGCCGCCACCGCAGTGGTTCATACCTGGAATAAGGAATAAGCGGGCAAACTCATCCACCAGGCCGGGAGTATCGGTCTGGACTCTGTTGTACCAATTAATCGTGTCGTTCACTGAAAACACTGGGTCACTCACGCCGTGGTAGATGAGGAGCTTGTTGTTGTAGAGCCGAAATTCCCGTAAGTCGGTGTGATTCGCTGACATGAATTCCATTGGCGAGGGCGTATAGATCCCCGAGGTCTGAAAGATCCGAGGTGCATCGGTGTCAAAATCAAACTGGAATATGTAGCTCACTAGCTGGCCCGATTGGGGTGTATCTGGCGGTGCAACAAACACGTACGGTAGCGCTGAGGCTCCGAGTGTCAGGTTAATGGCGTTATTAATGAGTGGGGGAGGCGTCGGAGCGCCTATCTTCCATATGCGCCAGCCAAAGGTTCCGATTCCGGTGTCGAATGGCCATGTTGCATACAACAGATCACCATGCGAATTCCGAGCGCCATTGAAGACCTTATTCAATGCCGTCACCTGTTGTACTGTTAAGCACATAGGAGTTTTCATTCCTGGACATTTGCCATCCAGCCCGCCACCTCCCTGGAAGAAAAAGCGCCCATTCCAATCGATGGGAAGACGCAAGTGAAATCCAATTGCATAGGGCTTACCGTCCACACCAATTCGTTCGTTAAACTTCCCAACTACCTCGCAGTGAGCGGGCGCGAGCGGATTCGTCGTGGCCGGATTCACCTGGGCCAGTGAGATCTTCACATTCGGAATAGTGACCTGCGTTAGTTCCGTGCAAGTGAACACGCCTGCACGTGCTTTGGTGGTTGGCGAAGGTCTGAGCCCAGCCACAGTCAAAAGAATAATTACAAACGGGGTTAGAGATAGAACGGCGTGATAGCTCACGGCAATCTCCTTTTCATTGGACTTAATATCGTGCCTCTATTAAATAAGGCGTGAAACAGGAGAGTCAGCTTGAAGCCTCCAGCGTCTTTCTTCACAAGGCCACACCGCACTAGTATGATATTGCTCGCGCAGCACTAGTAACGTGCTTCAAAGGAAACCTTGGATGAGGACGACGGCACCACACGAGCTCACACGGCTCCTCATCGCGTGGAGTGAAGGCGATCAAAGCGCACTTGAAGAACTCACACCGCTGGTCTATGCAGAACTGCACCGTCTGGCCCACCGATATATGCTAGGTGAGCACACACGTCACACTCTGCAAACTTCAGCACTGGTCAATGAAGCTTACATACGGTTAATCGACTGGAAGGGCGTTCGCTGGCAAAATCGAGCGCACTTTTTTGCTATGTGCGCGAAGCTGATGCGGAACATACTCGTAGACTACGCCCGCAAACACGGGTACCAGAAACGGGGAGGCAATGCTATTAAACTCACTTTGGAAGATGCAGCAGGTGTAACCGTCGAGACCAATTTTGACTTGGTCGCACTCGATAAAGCATTGCTGGAACTCTCCAATCTGGACAAGAGGAAGGCCAGCGTGATCGAACTCAGATTCTTCGGCGGGATGTCTGTCGAGGAAACAGCCGAAGTTTTAAAGGTATCGGAAGATACCGTGATGAGAGACTGGCGGTTGGCTCGCGCCTGGTTGCTTGCAAAGATGAGTGGAGAGCCTGATGAAGGCTGAGAGGTGGCAGCAAATCGAAGAACTCTATCACTCGGCGATTGAGCTGCGAGGACAGGAGCGCGCCGCTTATCTCGAAGGGGCCTGTGCTGACGACAAGGGTTTGCGCAAAGAAGTAGAAAGGCTGATCGCTGCGGAAGAGCGAGACGACGTTTTCCTGATCAAACCAGCAATGGAGATGGTTGCCAGAGGCTTAGCTGCGAACAAAAGGAACAACGGTTCCCCGGATCCTGACGAACGTAAAACGTTCCGTCTGCGAATCCTCTGTCAGAAATGAGATCAGCGGGAGACCAATTTAGTCCGCCGTTAAATGATCTGAGAATTCTTGTGCTAGTCGGAAGCAGGATTTGTTTTGTATCGTCGCGATTAAAGATAAAGCCTGCGACCGAGAAACTACTACCGAGTTCAGGCCCGATATCTTAACAACGACTCTTGTCTCGCTGTCGTGGACATTCGGGCCGTTCATTAATGGGAATAGTCCCCTCGACATCGATGTTGGGGGAATGTCTATCTCATCCACGCCGATATCAATCGCAGCGGACTTGGACCAGCGGCCTGTTCCGATTCGCTTCAGTGCGGTCTTTCGAAGAGCGTCGCGTAACGCAGACCGTTTATCATCCTTCTGGCCGGCGGCCGCGCTGGGCGAATGCTGCCGCCCGGCGCTTTGGACTTGCGTTGAAAGAGAATGGATCAGCGCGACACTTACGATGAGTGCAGACACTGCTAATGCGAATTGCTGCTTGAAATTTATCTTCATCGTCATCACTCCCTTTTAAGAAACGGACGAGCAAAGATCACGAGTCGGGGATAGTTCGGTCAAATACATCCCTTTGTGGCACCGCACCACAAACAGATGCAGCTGTATATTCAAACAATTTGCGGAGGCCACCACTCGTCGCCACCGTAATCCGGCTTAAGCGAGATGGCCTCACTTGGTGGTCCGTTCATGTCTTCCCTCCCTCAGTTAAAGGATTGCTGAAGGGTACGAATGGCCGTCGCGCTGTCCGCGACCTGTGTAAAGGTGACGGCCAGTTCCGATGTTACGGGATTAAGCGACGTAGCGGCTGAACTCCTGTCCACCGGCGCGAGCGGCAACAACGCGAGCGCGAGCACTGACCCAAGCGCGAGCGCGACGCGCGCTGAATTCAACAGATTACTTTTCTTCATAACATCCTCCCTCTTGACTTGTTTCCGAATCGTGGTTTGGTTCAATCAAACGTGAAACGGGCGCCGGTTGAACTATCTCGTCCGGCGTGATCACCTCAACATCCAAAGCTCCGGCACCGCCCTTCTGATAATCCAGATCTCATGTGTCTCAATGGTGGTCACGGTTGTTCGCTTCTTGTCGCTCATGTTTTCCTCGCCGCTTATGTTGGCATTGGGGGTTTATTGCCTCTCGCACCGGGCGGGCTTTAGAATGAGCGTGTTCGCCTGGGCGCAGACAGCAACGGCTATCAACATGACGCCCAGCAGAGCTGACATGAAAGACTTGAAACTTAGCTTGACGTTGTCGTGATACATGATTCGATTCTCCTCAATTCTTTATGGTGCGTGCGGGACGCTGGTTATGTTCGCTTGCGCAGCCGGAGCAGGTCGTGGAGGCTGAAGCGTGACCGTCGACGTGGCACCTGGAGCGCAGCCGACTCGAGCGCTTTCAAGCTGCCAGCGTTTGCTTGTTGCATCTCCGGGCGGAATGACCTCCCACTCACCGGCGGCGACCTCAATCGCCGATAACTCAGGGGCGCGGTTAGCATATCGTCGCTGCCCTGAATCACCGTGACCCGGCGGGTGTACCTCGTGATCTCAAGGTGGTGCGTCCTCTTCATGTCAGCATCCTTCGTCTCTGTCGTTTAGGTCAGAATGGCTTTAGCTCAGAGCGTGTTCTCGCCTCAGATGTTGAGATCGCAAGCGCGCGTATGCCGTCAACGCGCTTCAGGGCCGAGCTATCAACCTCCACTTCAAGAGGCTCTTTGCGAGTCCTCTCATTTGAGTTAGGGCGTGCTAAATGAGAGGCTTAGTCGATGACCTCGATCACCGGCCCGGAGCGCCCCTGTTTGGGCTTGAAGTGAAACCTGACGGCCGAAGCATTGTTCGTATAGTCAGATTCCGGCAGCAACTGCTCGGGGTTGACGTGGTCTTCCAGGACGTAGTCGCCTTCTGTCAGACCGGTCATCTGGATGAATTGGCAGGCCAGTTGCGGGACGTACTGGTCAGCCCAGCCGACCTTAATGCCCTGGAAATTACAGCCCTCATAAACCTTCGGCCCCGGCTCAACGTCACCAAACTTGTAAGGAGCAATATCGATCATGCAGAAGCCCTGCTTGCGCCCGATCACAAGTTCGCCGTTCTGCCTGGCGCGCTCTAATAGCTGCGCGTTCTTTCCCGAGTTGGTGGGCGAGGTTAAATCCCTGCGGGCCACCCACTTGTCATAGCCCGCTGGCGTCCACAAGCGGTAATCAGCGTACTCCTTGAAATGCAGATGCTGGTGGCACTCGCTGAATTGGAAGAGATCGCCCAGGCAATCCTCCGGGGCCCCAATGACAAGATCGGTCTGTCCGATGTTTGGAGTGCTGGACATGAAACGCAGCAACAGATGCGTCCCCGGGGAAGTTACGCACCCCTCTGTGACTGTGCAACCGAAGGCGGTGAATGTCTCTTCCGTCAAGTACATCTGAGCCCTCAGCATTTGGCGGTCTACAATGAGGTCAGGACGTAGTGGGCCGATCGGGACCGCGCAAGGCCCCAACTGGGCCATAGCCTCACCAGCGGAAAACAGGAAGCAAACGAGTAACGTGCCGAAA
>DASXQM010000135.1:0-38914 GCA_036507195.1 Pyrinomonadaceae bacterium
TAGTTTTTCACACCCGGATACGCGCCCCCGCCGGCGCCCATGCGTAGCGCAACCTCGTAAGTTCTGCGTCCCATAACGACGGTGTCGATGGTCTTCCAAAAATCTGCCATTACAGACGCCGCTTCTTTGCTCCACATCAGCAGTCAACCGAGTCGTCTTTGCGAGCGAAGTAGTTATCAAGACTGTTCGCGCCACCAAACGTCACTTTCCGCATCTTGTTTTCCTTTTTGGACGTGAATGTAAACGCTCGCCGGAGCGTTCAGAGTTCAGCCCCGGGGAGAGCCGCAGCCCACGTGGGGTGGGTAGCCTTTAGGCTCCTGGTAAGCAAACACGCACGTTGAAGCCTGGACTCTAAACCCCAAATCATTCGCTTTTGTTACGCCACGCTCGCGGCTTCACACGAATCGAGCTCAGGAGCCTCCTCTACCGGCGCGCCCGCTTCGCCGAAATAGGGTTGGCCAGTCTCAATCGCTTCGAAGTACTCCTCAATGCGATTCAGGATTTCGTCCACCGAGTGAGAATGGTAGAGCGAGGTGCGAAAAAGTGCGCCACCCTGCAAGCCGCGCGTAAACTGTCCGGCGAGTTGTTTCATGCGATTGATCGCTGGAGTTTCGGGCATGTCTTCCCGCAACATGTCGAAATACTCATGCAGGATTGCGCGCTTGTCGGCCAGCGCCGGCTGGAAGATCTCGCGGCCGTGTATTACGTCTTCAATCTGGCGGAAGATCCACGGATTCGCCATCGCTCCGCGCCCGATCAAAACGCCGTCACAACCTGTTTCGCGAAACCGAGCAATCGCCCCCTCGATAGTTGTCACATCGCCGCTGCCTGACACCGGCACACTAACCGTTTCCTTTATCTCTCTGACGAGGTCCCAATTCGCCAGACCACGATAACCCTGCTCCTTGGTGCGACCGTGCAGAGCGATATGTTCGACGCCGCAAGCTTCCGCGAGCCTGGCAGTCTCGACCGCATTGATGGTGTGATCATAGAAGCCGGCGCGTATCTTAATGGTCAGGGGGATGGTGACTGCTTTCTTAATCTCTGTAAGAATTGTCTCGAGGCGTTCGTGATCCTTCAGCAGACCTGAGCCACCGCCGTGTTTCACGACTTTCGGCGCCGGACAGCCGCAGTTGATATCGAGAATGTCGGCGCCAATTTCCTCCGCCATCTCCGCCGCCATGCGCATGCGTTCCGGTTGTCCGCCAAAAATCTGCACCGCAAACGGCCGCTCGTCCTGGTAAAATCTCATCTGGCGTTTTGATTTTGGGTTACTCCGCGTCAGACCCTCAACCGAGATAAACTCAGAAACGCTCAGTCCCACACCGCCACGCCGCTTCAACAGACGTCGAAACGAAACGTCTGTCACTCCCGCCATCGGCGAGAGAATCAGCGGCGGATTGATCTCTATGCCGCGAATCTTGAATGGTTTAATTGCCAGCGTCATGAATTACATCAGGTATATCAGGGCTTAATGCTCACCGCCGTTCCCACCGGTACAACATCGAACAGTTCTCGTATGTCTTCATTTTCCAACGCCACGCAGCCCCATGTCCAATCGCTGCTCGCAATAGAAACCGATCAACCAGCTCCGAAGGAGCGGCAGATAATAGCCCCGGGCGGGAGCCCGGGGGTACGTTTTAAAGAAGCTGAGCCGCGAGCGGGCGGCAGAAGGCCCTCGACATATTTTAGCAAACTCAAGGTCTATCGCCCCTTCGGGGCTCGACCGTCAGATGCTAGATCCCCGGGCTTACGCCCGGGGCTACTACCTACCGCTCCTTCGGAGCTCGTTGAGTGTCTTACACCATGGTCACTACTACAGAATCAAATTGATTGGAGGCCTGAATCAAAGCTCGCCTTCGTCTAAGGACTCTTCGCTCAATACTTCGTACAAGGTACTTGCTTCTTTTCGCGAGGTCTGGCGAGCGTTCGGAACGGTAAGAACGCGAACAGTTGTTAACTTATGTTGCTGGCGGATTAAGATTTCGTCGCCCGCATTAACGGCTCGGGACGACTTCGCGGTGCTACCGTTGATCGACACGCGGGCAGCGGCACAAAGTTTTTGGGCCAGGCTGCGACGGGAACAAAGGCGGCTGGCTTTGAGGAAAACATCGAGACGCAAGGGGTTGTTTCGAGTTTCGAGTTTCGAGTTTCGAGTACTGAGTACTGAGTACTGAGTTCTGAGTTCTGAGTACTGAGTTCTGAGTTCTGAGTTCTGAGTTACAAACTTCGGTATCGCAAATTTGAACTCGGAAATCGGAACTCGGAACTCGAAACTGTTTTTAAGGTTTTGGGAAGATTCCGAGGAACTTACCCTTTTTCTTCTCGGATTTTTCAGTGGTTGAGGTGCCACTGTTCTCGGCTGTCTTCTCCGGCGCGAGCTTCAATATCGGCGCTACCGCGGCGCGGTAGTTGTCGGCAATCTTTATATAAGCTTCATTGCGCAAGCCCTGCAGATACTCTTCACGCTTCTTTTCGCTGCTTTCGATCGTGATGGCCTCGCGTACCTGATTCTCATTGAAGATTGCTGTGGTACTGCCCGGGGTACGCTCGTCAACGCGAAGAATCTGATAACCTTCGTTGCTGCGAAGGGGATCGCTCACACCTCCGACTTTCACATTTCTAATCGAGTTTCCGATATCTTCACGAAGATTCGGCACTTCAAAAGCGCCAACCTTTCCTTTGCTTTGCGGCGCAGTGCGTACGCCATTTGCCTCACGCTCAGAGTTTGCCGCTGCAACTGCGCCAAAATCGGCGCCCGCGCGCAACTGTGTAACCAACTCCAACGCTCTGGCTTTAACTTCGGCCTCGTTCTTACCCGCGGAGCTTAAGAAGATCTCGGAGAGGCTAACGCTTTCGGGCTTGCGAAACTTCTCCTGGTGCTCCTGGAAATACTTCTTCAGTTCTTCGATTGTCGAGCCAAAGAAAACCTTGCGATCAACTTCCTGCTGAATCACAGCCTGTTTCATGATCTCGACACGAAGCGTTTGGCGAGTTGTCACCGGGTCGACACCGCTCTCACGCATCGCAGCATCAAGCTTTTCAATCGTGGTGATGCCCTGGCCTTTTGCCACCTCGAGCATGCGCCGGTTAACCTCCGCCTCGACCTCGCTTGAGAGATCCAGTTCCTTTCCTTTTTGCAGCAGGAGGGCCTCGTTCACGAGCGTGGCAATCAATTCGGGCTGGCGCTTCGCCACCTCGGCAGCAGCTTCCTCCTGGGACATACCAGACTGCCTCAGCGTATCGATGCGCTCTTTGGATTCCCGCTTCAGCATTGAGAGCGTAATAACATCGTCGTTTATCTGCGCGATGACCTCGTCGACGACTTGTAGTTCGCTTTCCTGCGCAAAAATTGGCGAGGGAATCAGGGCTAAAATCGCGAATACAAAGATGCCCGCCATTGCGAGCGATATAAATTTAGATTTCACAAAAGGTACTCCTAAAGATTTGTCAGTTGTCAGTTGTATGTATCATTTGACACCGGATGCGCGCTTGATTTGAGCATAAAGACCTCACTAATAACAAACGGTCAGAACCTCTCAACTAAGGCCATGATCACAGTGACGACCGGCCAGGGACTACTGACAAATCGCTAATTTCCAGCAACGTGCCACGGACTGTGTCCAGCAGATTGTCACACTCGTCGTCGTTAACACGTAGCTTCAATACGCCGGTTGGGCTAAAAACCCTGCCCCCTTGGGCATTAACAAATGCCGCCAGCTTCTCAGTCGAGATTCGCGCCTTTTCGCTAAACTTCAGTGCCACGCCGTCGGTCGTCTTGTCTATCGAGAGCACGCCCAGGTCTTCCGCCAGCAGTCGCAGGAGCGCATAGCCGAAGAGTTGTTCAACCGACTCCGGAAGCCGCCCGTATCTATCGCGAGTCTCGTTGCGAATACTGGAAAGCGTCTCTTGGTCGTGGGCCGAGGAAACGCGCTTGTAAGTGCGCAGTCGCTGGCCCATATCGCTGATATATTCATCGGGTACGGTGACGTCGACGCCCAGATTGATAGTAACGCTGGTTTCATCCTCGACCGCCTCGCCGCGCAATTCCGCCACCGTGCGCTCAAGCATCTGCGTATAAAGATCGAATCCCAGCGCATCCATGTGGCCCGACTGCTGGCCGCCCAGGAGATTGCCCGCGCCGCGCAGCTCGAGGTCGAGAGCAGCGATGCGAAAGCCTGCGCCCAGGTCGGAAAACTCCCGGATCGCCGCCAGACGGCGCTTGGCTATGGGCGAAAGCTCCTGCTCGCCGGGAATTAGAAGATAGGCGTAAGCGCGGCGATTTGAACGGCCAACACGCCCCCGCAGTTGATAAAGTTGAGAAAGACCATATTGATCGGCGCGGTTTATGATGATTGTGTTGGCGCGGGGGATGTCTATCCCATTCTCAATGATGGTGGTCGCAACCAGCACATCATACTTAAACTCAATGAAGTCGAGCATTACGCGCTCCATCTCTTTTTCGTTCATCTGTCCATGGCCTACAACCAAACGCGCCTGAGGCACCAGGCGCTGGACGAGGGCCGCAATAGTCTCGATGGTTTCCACCCGATTGTGAATGAAGAACACTTGCCCGCCGCGGCCGAGCTCGAGCTCAATCGCCGACTTGATAACATTTTCAGAAAACTGAACCACTTGAGTCTGAATTGCCAGCCGATCGCGTGGTGGTGTTTCAATCAGAGACATGTCGCGCAAGCCGCTCAACGACATGTTGAGTGTGCGCGGAATCGGCGTCGCAGAAAGCGTCAATACGTCGACGCGCTTTTTCAAGTGCTTCAATCTTTCCTTATGGGCCACACCAAAACGCTGTTCCTCGTCGACCACAACGATGCCCAGTTCCTTGAACCGAACATCCTTCGACAGCAGCCGGTGTGTTCCGATCACTACGTCTACTTCACCTGACGCGACCAGCTTCGCAACCTCCTTCTGTTCCTTCGCGGAACGGAACCGCGATAACAATTCAATCTTCACCGGAAACGGCGCAAAGCGGCTGCGAAAAGTGTCGTAGTGCTGGTAGGCAAGCACGGTCGTGGGCGTCAACACGGCTGCCTGTTTCCCTTCCATCACGGCCTTGAAAGCGGCCCGCATCGCCACTTCGGTCTTTCCGTAACCGACATCGCCGCAAAGTAGACGATCCATCGGTGTCGGTTGTTCCATATCTTGCTTTACATCTTCAATAGCAGTTTCCTGATCGGGAGTTAAGACGTATTCAAATCCATCTTCAAACTCGCGCTGCCAGGGAGTGTCGGCGGCGAAAGCATAACCACCCACGAGCTTGCGCTCGGCATACAAACGCAAAAGCTCGTCGGCCATGTCGCGCATTGCGCGCTTCGCTTTGGCCTTAGTCTTCTGCCAACCCAGTCCACCCAACCGATCGAGCGTTGGTTGATGTCCTTCCGCGCTCGAATAACGCTGCACCAGATCGAGCCGCTCGACGGGCACGTAAAGCTTCGCTTCCTCGGCGTAGAAAAGCAGCATAAACTCGCTGCTGCGCGTTCCGAGATCGAGCGTTTGCAGGCCGCCGAAGCGCCCGATTCCATGGTCGACGTGAACCACGAAATCGCCGGCTTTAAGATCGCGAAAGTCAGAAAGAAAAGCGGCGGTTTTCGACTTTCTTTTCCTGCCTCCCGCCGTCTGCCTCCTGCCGTCTGCTCCAGGCGCCCGCCGCTCGAGCGCTTGCGCACTGGCCTCGTCAAACAGGTCGCCCTCAACATGCGTTAAGATCCGCCCGCCCGGCATTTCAAACCCGCTGCTGAGTCGACCCACAGTCACAATCGTCTGCGCGGAGGATTCAGCGGTTGAGGAGGTTTCCTCTGTCAACGAAAGTTGCGCGTCGATCTCATACTCGGCAAGAATCTCCGCGACTCGTTCCGCAACGCCGAGGCTCGGCATTACAAAAAGCGTCGTCGCGCCGTTTTGGCGACCGTTGAGCAAATCCACCGCAAGGTCTGCAAGCCGGCCGTGATACTTCCGTGCTGATTGCGTTTTCCACTCGACTTCGGGCACTTGCCCGGCAACCGGAAAAAGGAAAAGCGGCGTGCGCAAACTTCGCGCGCGACCCAATTGAACCTTTGGCGCTTCGGCGTCCAAAGCAACTGCCTGATCGAGTTCGGCAGCCGCGCGCCCCAGCACTCGGAGTTCGACCCTTTGTCTAGAATCCAGTTTCGCGCGCAACTCTTCGGCGGAGAGGTAAAGCTCTTCAGGCCTGACGGCAATGTCATCCACGGCATCAGCCTCGGCATAGCGAGCGGCGAGCGTCTGGTAAACCTCGCCAAGATACGTTTCCACTGCTGACGGTTCGTCAATGATCAGCACAGCGCCCTGCAGATAATCAAAGACGCTCCCTCTTCTTTCGCGGACAATCGGCATCAACCATTCCCAACCTGCGAAGCTTTCTCCTTCATCGGCAAACACCGTGCGATCGCGCAACGCCCGTGCGTAACGTTCATCGCTCCAGCGCCGGCGAGCCGCGTCGGCCCATTCGCTGAAGTCCTGAACGCGAACTACCGCTTCGCGCATTGGAACAATCTCTATTGCGTTTAGTTGACTGGTCGAGAGTTGGGTCTCAGGATCGAAGCTACGGATTGAGTCGATTTCGTCGCCGAAGAATTCGATGCGTACAGGTCTCTCCTGCCCCGGCGACCATACATCGAGGATGCCGCCGCGCATTGAAAACTCGCCCACCGCCGCCACCGGGTCCTCGCGCACGTAACCCGCTGCGACCAATCCATCCACCAGATCTTCGGGCGACTGACTATCGTTCCTCTCCAGCAAAGCTCCGGCGCGAGTGATCTCATCCGGTGTCACTGTCTGGCGTGCCAGGGCGCGCACGGTGAGCAAAACAAATTCCTGTGAGTGCCGCGCTAAACGCCAAAGTGTCAGCGCCCGGCGCTCGAGAGTGTCGGGGTGCGGCGAGGAGCCGGCGTAAGGATCACTTTCCGACGACGGCAGAACGAGCACTTCGTTTTCACAATTGTTTTTCCCGGCGAGAGCGCAATACCAGAAGCGCAAATCGCCTTCCCACGGTTCAAGGTCGCGGTTTGACTGTGTGACGATGGCAAAACGTTTCCCGGTTTCGCGCTGCAGTGCAGCCAGGGCCAGCGCGCGTGCAGAACCGGCCACCAACCCGCTAATCGAGACTACCCGCGCACCGCCATTGATCTCGGCGACCATGCGCTTGAACTCCGGCGTTTCTGTGATGCGCCGCAACGTCCTTTGTAGTGCGCTAGTTGTCTGAATCGTACTACTCATTATCTTAGTGGTGAGTTCTGAGTACTGAGTCCTGAGTACTGAGAGAGGGCTTGACGACTCAAGGCTCATCTCTCCTCACTCAGTACTCAGCCCTCAGCCCTCAGAACTCTTTCTCGCTTTCCTCATTCGCTCGATGATCGCGCTCGTCGAAGCGCCGGCAACGAAAGGCAAACTGACTACACGACCGCCGGCAGCCTCCACTTCTTCGCGTCCATGGATCTCATTGAGTCCGTAGTCGCCGCCTTTAACAAGTACGTCAGGAAGAACTCCTGCTATCAATAAACGCGGCGAGACGTCGTCGAAAATGGTTACATAGTCGACTTGTCTAAGCGCGGCGAGAATCTCGGCACGCTCGTCTTCGTTCACCATCGGTCGTCCTTCGCCCTTTAATTCGCGCACTGTTCGGTCGCTATTAATGGCGACTACCAACGCATCACCGAGCGCCCGCGCCGCGGCCAGATAGCGCACGTGGCCGACGTGCAACAGATCAAAGACGCCGTTAGTGAAAACTAGAAATTTGCCCTCAGCGTGCAGAGCTTCGCGCACACCGAGCAGTTGGTCCTGGCTCAGAAGCTTTTCGAGCATTGATACCCAACAATCTAGCATGAGGTGTTGTGTTGGGGTAAATGAAGGAGAAGAGCGGGGGGAAGGCGGGGTACGGGCAGGCCCGTGCGGTGCTAGTCCAGCCCTGGCTTCTGACTGGCTAGTATTCTCAGGATTCAATCTGGAGCTAAACAAAACGGCGTGGTCTATTTACCATTTACCATTTACCATTTACGATGCATCCCATGTCTGTACCATTCATCGAAGAGAATGATCAAACGCGAGCGCGACAGGAGCATCTTGACACTCTGCGCCAACTCGTCGGCAACGCCTACCCGAACAAGTTCGAGCGTAGCCACACAGTAGATCCCCAACGCGAAGACTCGATTACAACTCTGGTTGAAAAGTATCGCGCGTTTGAACCGGAAGCGAAAGAAGGTGAGCGCCCAGCCCCGGAAGCAATCGAACTCGCTAACCAGCAACTGAATCAGGTCATTGTTCGCATCGCCGGGCGCATTGCCTCGCCACCACGCGTGATGGGCAAAGCCGCGTTTGTGCACCTGTCTGACGGTGTCACACGGGTACAGATCTATGCGAAGCGCGCGGATGTCAAAGGCGTAAGCAACGATGCTGCCGGCGGCGAGGTTGATGGTTGGGAACTGTTCAATCTGTTGGACCACGGAGACTTCATCGGTGTCGAAGGTTATTTGTTCATAACCAGGACCGGTGAGCTTTCGATTCACGTGCAGAAGTTGCAGTTCCTGTCGAAGGCGCTGCTGCCTCTTCCCGACAAAATGCACGGCATTCACGATCCGGAGATTCGGCAGCGTCAGCGATATGCGGATCTCATCGCCGGGAGCTTGAAGTTGGAACGCGAAGAAGATGATCTCACGCCGCGTGAGGTCTTCGAGCGACGCTCAAAGGTCATTCGCGAGATGCGCCGTATGCTCGACGAGCATGGCTACATCGAAGTCGAGACACCGATGCTTACGCCGCTAGCCACCGGCGCTGCGGCCAGGCCGTTCAAGACACATCACAACGCTTTGGACATCGATCTCTACGCACGTATCGCACCGGAGTTGTACCTAAAGCGACTGCTGGTCGGCGGTTTCGAAAAAGTTTACGAACTAAATCGTAACTTCCGTAACGAAGGCATCTCCACGCGTCACAACCCTGAGTTTACTATGCTGGAGTTTTACTGGGCCTATGCTGATGTGAACCAGATGATGGATTTCTGCGAACAGATGTTGTCTGCCACGGTTTTCACGGTGTTGGGCCATACACACGTAACATTTGGCGAGTACGAGATTGATTTTGGGAGGCCTTTTCAAAGAATGACGATGAGAGAGGCCGTTGCTCGATTTGCCCCTGACGAAGAGATAACCGATGAGAGCCTATTGGAGTTATTTGAAGAGCACGTAGAACACAATCTTATTCAGCCCACTCTTATTTATGACTTCCCTAAAGTTGTTTCGCCACTCTCGAAAGCCTCACCCGCGGATTCTTCTGTGGCGGAACGTTTCGAACTCTTCATGGTAGGCATGGAGTGCGCTAATGGTTTCTCCGAATTAAACGATCCTGCAGAGCAGTACCAACGGTTTATGGAACAAGCGACGCGGCGCGAGCGAGGCGATGAAGAAGCGATGGTGATGGACGAAGACTACATTCGCGCGCTTTCCTATGGCATGCCCCCCGCCGCCGGCATCGGCATCGGCATCGATCGCTTCGTCATGCTGCTCACCAACAAACAATCCATCCGCGATGTGATTTTGTTTCCACACATGAGGCCGGAACGCTTGCATCAATTCTCATGGATGAGATGGATGTATGAAGAATTAGCAGCAGGACCAAATTGGTCTGAGCTGACCGAAAGGCAGCAAGCCGGCCTGCTGATTGAGAGGTTCCGAATTTGGGCGTCTCAACCAGACTCTCCACCTCACCGCAGACAACTTATGGGAGAGTCTGAAGATGATGTGATTCGTACTGCTCAGAGAGCTCTTAGCATTTTTCGAGAATCTTAGCGCTTTGTAAGAATCACAGGACCAGAGGCCTGGTTCCGCTCTGGCTTAGGGCCAAAGGCGCGAAATGTAAAAGCCTGGGGCATCGCCCCAGGATCGCGCACCTAATAGAATCCGAGTGCTGAAGGCGCGACATCAACTCAATCCCACACGTATCTTTCGTCGTATTCTATTCCGTAACTTTTCAAAAACTTACGGTATTCATCCTGAAACGTGACACGCTGATGATGAATCTTTTGCCGGGCAATGTAGCGTTTTAACTTCGTACTAAAGATGAGATGGATAAGAATGGATGACAGGGACTGAGGCATGTCTTGTTGCTCCTTTAGGAATCATTTCGCGCTTTCGGCGCTCCGGAGCCTTGAGGATATCTTTTCCTGGGGCGATGCCCCAGGCTTTTACATTTCGCGCCTTTGGCGCTGAATACAAGACACTTTGCTAGGCGCATTTTCGGAAGTGGAGAAAATGCCCTCGCGCACCTTCTGCGCGCGCGCACGTTTTTCTCCAAGGCACTTCGTACCAAGTGCCGAACCTTCGGCTGCATCAAAAAAGCGGCCGCCAAGCAAAAGAAGCTGCCACGCTCAACGCGCCGCAGCCTCAACTTACAGTCTGATAGCAGGCTTTTGAACCAGCCCACGGAATCTAAACTGCTACCTCGTTTTGGTCGCCGACTAGAACAAGCTCCCTAACGCGTTCGCGTAATGCCCCCTCGAATCTTCTGGCCTCTTCAACCTCAGAAAACGATAGAGCCCGCAATTCCTGTTCAATTCGCCGTCGATAATCTGACACGAGCGAATCGGACACTCCCAGGAAAGCCGCAACCTCCAGCTGCGTGGAATGCCGGGGGCTCAAATAGCAGTGCCATAACACTCCGAGAATGCGGTTGTATTGCTTAACCTTTCCCCGAACAGTCTCGTGAAGGTGACCAAGGAAGTGGTCCACAAAGCCGGCGGCTTCGTCTTCTGACTCGCGCCGCAGCAGCCCTTGCTCCGGGTCTTCTCCCTTATCCACCGGTTGAAAATGATTGCCGTCGCCATCGTTGTCGTCGCCGTCGAGCGGTACCAGGTAAATATCCATCACCGGAAGCCGCGACATGACAAGACTGCGAAGTGCTCTCACGTCAACTGGCGAGTCAACTGCATCCAACACAGAAACAATTAGGTCCTCCAGGTCTGAATTGCTAATCACGACCTGGGAGTCGCCCGTACAACCAACCATCCGCGTATCACGGGCGCGAACAGCAATCGTGTGGACACGCTGTTCAACGTCGTGTGAGTCGCGGCGACGTTTGCCGTCAGCCCATTCACTAAGGCCATAAATTCGGTCGGCCAGTCGGCGATGAGGCTCATCTCCGCTGCCGCTCGAATCAAAGCGACGGAAGTTTGCGCTTGATTGGATTAGCGTGGAGATGCGGCGCGCAAGGCGATAGCTTTCTGGATGGCGCTTTCGTAATTCGGCAGTGAGAAGATTAGTTAGCTCGATCTGGCCGATCTCGCATTCGATTTCGTAGTCGGTCATCTCCGAGTCGAGATAATGCTCGAAACGATTCTTGCTCAGGAGTTGAACGAAGAGTTCCTGGGTGAGGTCGGTATAAGCAGTGGTTGCGCCTTCCTCAACCAAGAGTCCAGCGCTTCGCGAGGCTCTGACCAGAGGATGATGGGAAACGATGCGGTGCAATTCCGACCAAAGTCGGTTTACATCCGAGCATCGCAAGCTTTCGACCCACTTGCCGCTTTTCGCCATCCGCTCTGCTGTCCGTTTTGCGCGGGCAGTTTGCGGCTCCTGGCTGACGGTGGTCAGCTCAACTTCTTTTTCGACTTCGCGACTTAGAGATTTCACAAGGGTTGTTCTTTGGGTTACGGAGTTGCTGGGATTTGACCTTGGTGGGAAACTCTTGATGATGTGCGGACGCCTGGCCTGAAACCGGTAACTTCAGCAAATATCAGCTATGCAACGGCGATAAGGAGTTTGGTAAGGCAATAACTAGAGGTCTGTCGAGAAAGAGTCTTGCATTAGCCTGGGGCTATTTTCGGCTAGTCATTGTGAATTTGCCCTGGTTAATTCCTGAGAAAACAGGTGGGCTGGCCTGAAGCGAGCGTCAAAGAGCAGGCGCTCTCTGACTTGACGGGGAGCATCTTAGCAACATTCCCAAGAATGAGCAACATGTTTTTACACCTCTCCCAAGTTATTGATTCCAGACTACAAAAGAGTCAGTTTGGCTAACAAAATTGTGGAAATGACTGGCAATTAGGTCTATTAAGCTGTTGAACAAGCGAGCCGACTCTGGCGGGTTCTTCCTGATTGAGGTTAACAAGCAAATTTGCCCTTTTGCCTTCCTTAATCCCTCAAGCGGGTATATTTTCTAAATTCGATCAACTAACTTGAGTCACCTATAGCAAATCTGGGGGCAAAGCGATGAAGGCCTCGAACGTAAAGTCATTCAGCAAAAACCTGGCCTGCCCCTCTTCAAACCTCTTACTGTCGTTTCACGACCAGGCGCTTGCCCCGGAAACCACCTTCCTGATCAAACATCACCTGGCTAATTGTGATTTTTGCTATTGCGAAATTCCACTGCTGGCCTTTTACACACAACCTCGCAGGGAAGAATGTCGTCCTCCCGATTTGCCGATCGATCTAAGAGTCTTAGCCGAGTCGATCCTGGGAAAACCAGACAAGTCAGCCAGGCCTGTGGGTGAACATTCCGCCGGTAAGTCGGCAGGTCATCAAGGGCTTACTTTTGCTGGGGGCTTAATCAGCAGGTTAAGAGCCGGCTGAATTGATAGCAGAGTCTTGGAATTTCTGATGTGACGGTCTGCAGTCTTGATTCTTCAACCAACATCTAGGAATAGAGCTCCTCGATCAGATTCTCAAACTTCTGATCAATGACACGTCTCTTAACTTTGAGCGTCGGAGTTAGTTCTCCCCGGTCAATGGTGAATTCATCGGGTAACAGTGCGATGCGACGGATGCGCTCGTAGTCGGCGAGTTCCCGTGTCAGAAGCGCAACCTCACTTTGTACCAACCTAATGGCTGCAGGAAACCTGGCAAGAGCAACTCGATCGGTCGGAAAGTTCTCACCGGCAACAGACAACGCCTGCCTGACAGCTTCCCACTCGGGAACAATCAGCGCTGCCGGCTGTTTGCGTCCCGCGCCCACTACTACCACCTGGTTCACAAATTCGCTCTGCTTCAGCAGACTTTCAATCTGTTGTGGCGCGACGTATTTTCCGTTTGAGAGCTTGAAAAGATCTTTCTTCCGATCGGTGATGTAAAGGCGGCCCTCCTTATCCAAATGGCCAACATCGCCAGTGGCAAACCACTCATCACTGAGCACCGAAGCGGTCTCTTCCGGATGGCCATAATAGCCACGCATGACATTAGGTCCACGTAGGAGAATCTCTCCATCTTCAGCGATTGCGACGTCGATCCCTTCGAAGGGTACGCCAACGGAGCCTACTTGATTGTTCTCAGGACGATTGGCCGAGACGATGCACGTCTCAGTGGCCCCATAACCTTGCAAAATCGGAATCCCCGCGGCGAGAAAAGCGTAAGAGAGTGCCGGTGAGAGCGGCGCCCCACCGGAAACGAAATATCTTAGACGGCCGCCAACACCTTCACGCCACTTCGAAAACACCAGGCGGTTGGCCATCTTCTGTTGCAAAGCCAACGCCGGCCCCACAAGTTTCTTTTTATCCTTGGCTTCGGCATAGCGCTGACCGACCTCCAGCGAGCGTACAAAAACCCGGCGCTTCCAGCTCTTCTGCGAAATGCCTTTCTTCAGAATGCGGTGATAAACCTTCTCAAACAAACGAGGTACGGCAGTCATAACTGTAGGCCTGACTTCGCGGAGATTTTCAGCAACTTGATCAAATGAAGCCGTGTAATACACCGAAACGCCGCTGTAACAGAAAATATAAAATCCGGTCCTCTCAAAAATGTGCGATAGCGGAAGCACCGATAAGGCAATGTCGGTCGCCGATATCGGCAGACCCCCGACTATCGACAGCACATTCGACACGAAATTCGAGTGCGTTAGCATCACGCCTTTTGGTTCCCCGGTGGTACCAGATGTATAGATTATTGTGGCGAGATCGTCGGGCCTGATTGCCTTAAGATAAGCTCCAAAGGCTGCGGGTTTATTTATGGATCGCTCCTGTCCACTCTTTTCGAGCGACTCAAGCGTGCTCGATCTTTCAACAGGGTCACCGCCAGGAGCGTCAAAGAAAACAATCCGCTCGAGAAAATCCAGACCTTCCAGCGCCTTGCTGGCATGCTCAAAAAGCTTGCTGTTGGAAATGAAGATTGCGCGAGCCCCAGAATCAGTGAGGATATAGCGAATTTGATCAACTGCCTGGGTAGTATAGATAGGAACGTTAATCGCACCAAGACTGAGAATCGCGAGATCAGCAATCGACCATTCTGGTCTATTTTCCGATAACAGCGCTATTCGATCGCCGGGCTTTATCCCCAACTCGGCCAGACCGAGGGCTACATTTCGCACGCGCTCTACGAACGTCTCGCCCGAAGTATTGACCCACTCGCTACCGACCTTATGATTGAGCGCGTCTTGCTTCCCGTGCTTCAAAGCAGCCGTGAGACACAGTCCCGGTACCGATGAAGCCCTGGCGGTTTCTCGTTCTTTGGTCGTTTCAGTTTTGGCTGAAGCAGTTGAAACCAAGTGCCTGGCGCCTCCTGATTAGTTATGAGTTGACCTCAATTGCTGATTACGCGAAACGGGGTAACACTTCGCACCGTGAATGCCTGATCACTCCGCTGAGGCAGTCTTCATCAGGGATTTTAGCCCATACCTGCCCTCGCCTCCGAATTTCGGCGCGGCCGTTTTTTCCGCCGCGATTGCACATCCTCAACCCGTCCGTTCATGGTGGCCAACGCCGCGAGGACAAGAAAAAGAAGAGCGTTTGCAGGAGTGTGCAATGTGAAATCAAAAAAGCTGTGAATGAGGACGGCAAAACATCCTGCCAGAGCGCCGGTGGCCACACCTCGCCTGAAATCATCACGAGATTCGCGGCGCGCGAATCCCATGCGAAATAGACTGACAACAAAAAACAGTCCCAGCCCAGCGCCAACGATACCGCCATCAGACAAGACTTGCAGATAATCGTTGTGGGCTTGTTCTAATCTGTACAGACCGTTGCGTGAATCATAGCCTGTATACACCACACCAAACGCGCCCAATCCGGTGCCTACCAGCGGATGATTCTTGATTATATCGACAGTAACACTCCAGAAGTGTGCGCGTCCGGTTGTCGGATCATCGGTGTTAACTGACCCAACCATTCGGGTCAGCGCCTCTTCCCCACCCAGCAAGACGACGCTCCCAAAAAGCGCCACGAACATTGCCAGGGCGAGTCCCGCTTTCACCGCCGCGCTCTTGATACGTGGTTTGTGTTCCTCTGACTCTCTTTTCCTGTGCTTGTGCCGGCGGCGCCGCAGTCCCATCGTCGCGACAAGGAAAAGCAGCTCCGCAAACAGGCTGATGAGTCCGCCGCGAGAGTTGGTCATTATCAAGGCAACAGCCATCAGCCCTGCTGCAAAGAGATAAATAAATTTCTTTTCACGTTCGATCGATCCGCTGAATACCAGCCCCAGCGGCAGAGCTAACGCTAATTCCATGTAGCCAGCAAAATGATGGCGGTTGATGAACGGGCCGAAGGCCTGGCTCTGGGGCATCTCACGGATCCAGTAGACTTTGTCGGGACTGGTAAACGACTGAGTAAGCCCGAAGATTGCGAGGAAGAATCCAAAAACAGTAATGGTCCTCACTAGCAATCGGAGACGCTTCGGCGTATCGGTGAAAACCAGGACAGCGGAAAAATAAATTAGGAAGGCCGCTACCTGGATGAGAATAAACCTGGTCGAGTAAGGGTCAAACGACAAACTGCTGACCAGGGGAATGGAATGAGTACCCACGTCTTCCGGATGCCTCAACGGAAGAAGTTGAAACATTCCCAGCAAAAACATTCCCACCAGCGGCACCTGCAAAACATTTCCGCTAATCCGAAATGATCCGAGGTCCCAACCATCAATCAGCCATAAAACCAGAATTGAAACGCCACCCACAAAAAAGACCGCGAGGGCCCAATAGTGAACCATGCCGTATGCAAGCGCCGAAAGTATGATTGCGAGACAAACAATCAGGAATGCGAAACGGCTCGCAAGCGTGTGCCTGATACGATAAGTTGTGTACCCGGAAGGTTGGATTACGGGCGCCTGAATTTCTTCGGAAACGAGCGCGCTATTTTCGGGGCTTAAGGTCGAAGTCGTCATACCAAACAGTTCCAAAGATCGGGCAAACGGGGCTATTAGAACAGGAATTCCGCAGCATTTTCACCCTAACAGCTTCAGTTTTCGCATCTGTCTTAAAAGAAAGAGAAATACGCTGCCAATTAGTATTACCGCTGGGCGCGGCCGATGAAGCCGCCAACCCTGATTCGTCGGCGGCATTAAATATCGCAACCGACGGAGTTTCTGCACTCTCGAGTCTTTCCGTCTTTAAGTAACATGCAAGATCATATTCAGTGTTCGGTTTCACTGGCACCAGTTGCGAAACATTGATGGTATCGATGTGGGAACGAACCTGGAAGAAGACTCGCAAGCTTCGACTTCCGGTATGGCCCTGTCCGGCATCGATTCCAATTTGCACTTGCGAGTTTGACTGTACTTGCCAGCCAAAAACCGCCCCGGGCCCATGAGCTAGATTGTTTTCAAACCCGCCATCCAGAATGTGACCGAGCTGGGCGTCATAAGCAGGGCCGGGCGCGACCTCGTTCCAGATTTCCATTGCCTGATGATAACGTTGGTTGCTAATGAGACTGCCGATAATGGGGTCAGCAGCGAAGCGGCTTTCTTTCTTCTCAGTCGCAGTCAAAGTATTCCAAAGTCTTAAGCCATCATCGTACCGTCCCCGCTCAATCAGGTACTTCGAAAAGGCAGCGCGTATCGCCGGCGTGTTCCCGACCACAGCCTTGAGCGACTCAAAGTCGTCTTTGTTTACTTGCCAGGCAAGATTGAACAGCTGGGATTGGAATTCCCCATTTGCTTCGCTCGCTCGCTGCAACTCCACAAATCCTTCTGTGTAACGGTCGGTGCGCAGCAGTAAATTTCCCAAATACCAGTGTGGATACGCATAAGAAGGAGCAAGCTTCACTGCCTCACGCAATGCCTTTTCTGCTTTATCAAACTCGCCCGCCTGCTCCAACGCACTGCCGAAATCCATCCAAAATCGGTAATCGTTGGGCGACAGGCTTACAGCCTTCTCGTATTCGGCTATGACAAGCGAAATCTGATCGGGGGGAAGTTCCTTCTGTGCAAGATTGCCCAGTCTCCAGTGTGGCAAAGGATCGCTGGGCGCTAAACCCACTGCCATCTGAGCGGTCTCCAGGCGATGATCCTCAGGATGAAAATACTCCGCGATGGAATTGCCCAGATACCATCGCACTACAAACCAGGAAGCGACCAACGCGAGCAGGACCGTGAGCGTCATCATCAGTTTCAACGGGGCGGTGGCCTTAAATTGCACTAATTGATCAGGCATAGACTACTACCAAGTGACTATCTAAAACATTTCAATGCTCTATCAAATTGCGCGGACTTCAATGTTCCGTCACATCCTCAATCGTTATACGCATGCGCTTAACCAGGATGTTCTGCGTACGGCAAAAACTCAAAATCTTCTGGAGTCGCTCTTCCGACATTCTGGAACTTGAGATCAGCACTTCATCCACTTCATGTTGCTCGCAAACCGAGGTTAGATCGCCATTGCCTCCGTAAACCTTCAGACCATGGATCAATTTACCGCTCTTGGCTGGGTCGTCATCAAGAAAGCCAACTGGCGAATATTTTAGCGCGCGGTTGTTCAGTAGTTCTCTAAGTAACAGCTCGCCGCCATCACCGGCTCCATAAATCAGCACTCGCCGGCCTTCACCGCTTCTGGCTACCGGAATCACTTGCCGAAACAAGCGAAAAGCCATCCGACTTCCGGCAAGAAACATAAACATCAAGACGCCGTCGATGACAAAGACGGTTCGCGAGAACCCTTCAAAGCGAAACGCAAAAAGCACCACTATCACGCTCAGCACGGAGCCGAGGACCACGGCTTTAGCAAAAACGATCAAATCATCGAGACTCGTGTAACGCCAGATACCGCGGTAGACGCCCATCACGAGGAAGGCAGCCATCTTTACGAAAACCAGCACCGGCAGGGTGCGCAGGAAAAGTTTCCACGCGGCGCTTCCGGACAGCGCTCCAAACTTCACCGCGTAAGCTGCCCAATAAGCTAGAATGATCAGAATGAGATCAAGCAACACTTCGAAGATGCGTCGCTTGTAGGAGAGATCGATCAGAAAAGCGTAGAGAGAATTCTCACCGGCAGCTAAAGCTTCCTCAGTTTCGTCGTAGACCTTAACGCCTGCCAGGTAGACTCCGAGCAGCGTCAGCAGAATTGTGAAACCGGCGATGGCCGCCAGACTGACATCGAGCTTTACCTCCTGGACCAATAAGGCAAGAACGCCCGAAAGCGCCGCCAAACCGTAAAGCATCCAAACTGCATGCCGCTCCGACATGCCTAAGGCAACCAGCCGGTGCGATGTGTGGTCGCGCCCACCCTGCGATGCAGCGCGTCCGGAAAACTTTCTGATAATCGTAACAAAAGTAGTGTCAAAGATCGGTATGAACAGCACCAGGATCGGAACAGCGAGCACAGGCAGCAGGCTTCTCGAGCGGCCACCCGAGACATTCACCAACGCTGCGCTCGCCAGAAAGAATCCGATAAACATCGAACCACAATCCCCCATGAAGATGGATGCAGGACTGGAGTTGTAAACTAGAAACCCGAGCAGCGCGCCGGCAAAAGTCGCCAACATAAGCGCTTCCGTTAGCTGGCCAGTGGCGAGGAAGCTGAGCGCCAGAAATCCGGATGCAATTATCGCGATTCCGGACGCCAGGCCGTCCATGTTATCGAGCAGGTTTATGGCATTCGTGATCCCGATCAGCCAGAAGATAGTTAAGGCGACGTTCAGCGCCGAATAGTTGGTCCAGGGCAGAGCGAGGCCGTAGTAGATTATGAAAGCCGAACCCATCACCTGGCCGATGAGTTTCTGGTATGGCTTGGTGTGCAGAAAATCGTCCGCCAGGCCGACCAGGAACAGAAAGCTGCTGGCGCCCATGACTACGTCCAAAAACGAACCGGGAAAGTGTCCCCAGTCTTGAGTTGTCGTCGGACGAATGAACACGAGGTAACTGAGAACCACCGCCAGCCATATCGACACGCCGCCGAGCATTGCCGTAGGCTGCTTGTGCCAGCGGTCGGTCTTAGGCTTGGCCACCATCCCATATCGCCGACCCAGGGCGCGGACCGACGGCGTCAACGCGAGCGCCAGGACTGCCGACGCGGCTACAGCCAGAAAATTGAGCGATCTAAAGGGCATAGTGAAAGCAAGACTGGGAAACTATTAGACTGGTTAGTGTAAGAGGAAAGCTAATCGATAGCGGACGTCAAATCAAGTCAGCAGCGTTGACTATTGGGAACAGAGCGGTAGCGAGTGGGGCGAATGACTTATTGCACCCGGACCAGAGTTGCCGGAGCAACGGCCAGCCGGAGTGCTGAAGTGCTGGTAGCGGCCCCGGTTGGTAACGAGACTCGGTGATGGGGCAGATCTCTTTCAGTTGGCAGAACGGAGGGCGGTAGTAACCCGCGCGTTTGAGCTGTCAGGACCGGTTAGCGATCGCATCTGTGTTTTGTCAGAAAGAGTGTCCCGCGCGCCCAGGCCGAGCAGGGGTGTAGCGATCGGCGGCGAGCAGTACTTGAGTTTGCGATCCGGTCGCTACCGCCTTGCGATTTCTTTAATCGTCTCGAGAACGCTAAGAGCTCTCCGTGGAAGGTTTGACGACTAGTGGAATAACAAACGACCACAGGGTCAAAAGGGCCGCAGCAATTTTAGGTTCGTAAATTCCCAGCACCGAAAATGGGCCACCGAGGTTGTAGACCCACAGAGCGAAAGCGATAGTGGTGATGACAATTTGCACTTTGTTGGTGACCTTGGAGACAAAAATCTGATACAACGGCACCGCGGCCAACAGCACAACGAAAATTACGCAAACCAGGATTTTGGTCAGTTGGTCCGTAGGTGCGGCGGTTGTTGAAGCGCTACCTCCGACTACTCCCACAAGCACCAGGTATGCTCCTACGATCTCCGTGGGGACCAGCTTTACTGCCTTGTCGAGGTAGGGTTGGGTATTGTTGACTTCTCTTGGCATTTTAGATTCTCTCCTCTTCCATTGGTTATGCAGACTGTCGGTAGCCTGCTGAGGTAACGAAAGAACAGCCGGGTGTTCGGTGGAAACTTTTCTATGTGCGATTGGACTGAGTGAGTTGGATATCGACTCTGCTCGATTGAAGCCGCCAATCGCCAGGTACGTTAATGCGAGGGTTACAGTATAGCCGATTCTATTGCTGGCCCCAAGGTTCCAAATGTACCCTGAGGTCCTGCGTTAGTCATGCGAAGCGCGATCTACCCTCATCCTTCAGTCGTCCAGAGAAGTGGGTCTGCCGCTGTGGTAATTGATTACGGTTTGCAGTATGCCCTCAAGGGACATCTCCGGTTTGAAGCCGACGAGCTGGTTGATTTTTGAGGTATCCGGTACGCGGCGCGGCATGTCCTCGAAGCCTTCCTCGTAGGCCTCATCGTACGGCACGAAGATGATCTCCGAGTCGGAGCGGGTCAACTCCTTGACCTTTTCCGCGAGCTGCAGGATTGAGATTTCTTCAGTCGAGCCGATGTTGAAAACCTGACCTACCGATCCCGAGTGGTCCATCAGCTTGATCAAGGCGCCCACTACATCTCCGACAAAACCGAAACAGCGAGTCTGCTTGCCATTGCCATACACCGTGATTGGCCGGCCCGCGAGAGCCTGCTTGACGAACGTCGGGATGACCATGCCGTAGCGGCCGGTTTGTCGTGGTCCGACCGTATTGAAAAGTCTGACGATAGTTGTCGGCAACTTTTTCTCGCGCCAGTAAGCCAAAGCCAGAAACTCGTCAATCGCCTTCGAGCACGCATAACTCCAGCGGCCTTTTGTGGTCGCGCCCATAACGAGATTGCCGTCTTCGCGGAAGGGAACATCGTTGCTCAGCCCATACACTTCCGACGTTGAAGCGATCAGAACTCGCTTCTGTTTCTTGTTTGCCAGCGCCAGCACCACTTCAGTGCCGCGCACGTTCGTTTCAATCGTTCGCACCGGACTCTCGACGATTAGCTTCACTCCCACCGCCGCCGCCAGATGAAATACAACGTCACACTGATCGACCAACTCAGCTGTTACAGGCTGGTTGTGAACCGAATCTATTGTGTAATGAAATCGCGGATTACTCTTGAGGTGTTGAATATTTTCGATCGTTCCGGTTGATAAATCGTCTATCACCAAAACATCATCGCCGCGATGCAAATAAGCATCGGCAAGATGAGATCCTATGAAGCCGGCGCCGCCTGTTATGAGTACACGCAAATTATTGCGCTCCTTTATTCGATAGACTTTTGTTTGCTCTCAGCCTGCGAACCCAGTAAATCCGCGTAAAGAGTTTTTATATCCTCTAGCAGCCGCTCTTTTGAATAATTGCTGGCGACGAATTGTAAACCACGCTCACCGGTTTCACGACGCAGGTTAGCATCTGTTACGAGTTTCGCTAACCCGGCGGCAAATGCCGAAACGTCTTCCGGCCGCACGCTAATGCCTCGCTGGCATATTGCAAATGACTCGTTCGACCCCGAGGGAATGGGTTCTCCCAACAGATCCACCACACCACCGACAGCCGTAGAAATCACCGGGCGCGCATTTGCCATCGCTTCAATAAGCGTTAACGGTGTGCCTTCATTCCGCGAAGTCAAGGCGACAATATCGAGCGCGGGATAAATGTTCTCGAGGTCTCGACGACTGCCCGTGAATATCACGTCTTCCGCCAGGCCCAGCGAAGCGGCTTGCTGCTCGAGCACGGTTCGCAGTGCGCCATCCCCAACAATTATGAAGCGCACCCTCGCCCCGCTCGCTGGTAACGTGAACCTGGCTTTGAAATCAGCTGCGGCGCGCAGAAACAAGTTATGATTCTTGATCTCGGTAAGCCGGCCAACAATGCCCACCAGAATGTCGTCTGCTCTTAATCCAAGTTCATCGCGAAACGATCGCGCGCGCTCCTGCCAGCCGGCAAAGACGCTGGTGTCGAGCCCGAGCGGAATCACCGAGAATTGATCAGCGCGCCCAACCCGAAACTCTTCATTGATCTCTCGGCGCTGTTGTTCACTCACCACGACGATGCGATCGGTTATCAACTTAGCCAGCGCTTTTTCTATCAACAGAAAGCTGCGTGTCTTCAGCGGCCGGTAATAACTGTGGAAAATATGTCCGTGGTAAGTGTGCACGAAGCGGCAGGCACGCGGGCGCCCCACTAGTGCACCTGGAGTTAACCAACGATAGAAGAGTCCCGCCACTCTACCGACGGTGCCGGCTTTCGCAGTGTGCGTGTGAATAATATCGGGGCGTTCGCGTAGAAAAAGCCTATAAAGTTTCCAGATCGTGAGAGCGTCTTGCACAGAAATTTCGCGGCTCATCTCCGGAACAAATAAAGGCTTTACGCCCATCTCCGTTGCAAAGTAACCCATATCATCTTCGCCCGGAGGAACTGTGCCGGCTACGAGTAGCGACTCGCACTCCGCACTTTGCAGTCCTTCGGTGAGCCAAACAACATGCTTGGCGGGCCCACCTACATTGAGACGGGCTATGACGCGAACAATCTTCATCTTTTCCGGGAGCGTGGAGAGATCTACTCGGTGTTTAGAATCGGCACCTATGCCATCGTCACGCCGGACAAGTCCGCTTTCTAAACAGTTTGCGATAATTAAAAGTGTAGCGACACGTGTTTAAGTTGCTCCGGCAACTTCAGGCTTCAACACTGATTTCGGTTTCCTGCCGCAATTCCATTTTGTTGGCGCCGGTCTCGGCCACGAGATTCGAAGCCCGCAGAAGACTTTCGAACGTGCCGGCATCAGTCCACCAGCCATCGAGTTCCTCCCAGGTCATCTCCTCTCGTTTGATGTAGGCATTGTTGACGTCGGTGATTTCCAGCTCACCGCGCCCGGAAGGCTTCAGCGTACGAATGATGTCAAACACCTCGCCGTCGTACATGTAGATTCCGATTACGGCATATTCCGATTTTGGCGACGCGGGCTTCTCTTCAATACGCAGGACGCTTTGACCACGAAGTTCGGGAACGCCAAAGCGTTCAGGATCTGGAACCTTCTTCAGTATGATCTTGGCTCCCCTTCCCTGATTCTTGTACGCCTGGACCGCGGCCCCGATGTGGCCCTCAATGATGTTGTCACCCAACACAACGCAAACTGAGTTCCTGGCGGCAAAATGTTCCACGAGCGAGAGCGCCTCCGCGATCCCGCCTTCGCCTTCCTGATACGTATAGTTGAGATGTTTGAGACCAAACGCTTTTCCGTTTCCCAAAAGCTTAAGAAAATCGCCGGCTGAATTACCGCCCGTAACAATCATGATGTCGGTAATGCCCGCGTTCACCAGCGTTTGAATCGGATAATAAATCATCGGCCGATCATAAACGGGAAGCAGGTGCTTGTTTGTGACTGCGGTCAGCGGCCGCAATCGCGTGCCTAATCCGCCTGCTAAGACTATGCCTTTCACTCTTTCACCTCCGTGTTTTGTCAGCCGCGCCCCTAGCAGGTTGCGTTGGCCCTGGGCCTATGGCGTTTTGGTCTTTGGTCTTTGGTCTTTGATTTACCGTATTGTTCGCTTCGGTCAACGGACGAGTTCTTCTTTAACTCGAGTTCTTCTTCAACTAAGGGCAAAGAACCAAGACCAAAGACCTAAGACCTAAGACCTGCGAAGCTAATCAATAAACCTTTGGAACCACAGCTCGAGCATTAATAACGTCCAGAGCTGATGCGAATAATCTCGCTCGCCTCGCGTGTGCAGCTCCACTAGTTGTTTGACCGCTTCCGGTTTAAAGAGTCCGCGCTTCAGCGCCGCTTCGGCAAGTAGAGTTTCGCGCAGGAATGGTTGTAGCTTGCCGCGAAACCAGTGGCCAATCGGCACACCAAATCCCATTTTGCGGCGGTCCAAATTCTCGGCGGGCAATAGCTTCTTCAGTATCCGCTTCAACAAATACTTGCTGGTTAGTCCGCGCAACTTGAATTTCTCCGGCAAGCTTGCCGCAAATTCTATGACGTGATGATCGAGGAATGGCGAGCGCGCCTCGAGCGAGACGGCCATGGTGGCGATATCCACTTTCACCAAGAGATCGTTGGGCAGATACGTCATGATGTCTGTCTGCAACGCTGCATCGACAATGCCCGATCCGTTTGCTCGCGCAAACCACGTATCGAGTATGTTGGCGGAAGAGACATTCTGCGTTTGCTGTCGGAAGTCCTGTGAATACAAATCCTGCTTCGCCTTAGGGTCGAAGACGCTCACCCAGCGGAGATAACGTTCCACCTTCGGCAACGATGCGGCTTGAATAAAACGCTTCACATCCCTCACGCGGCCACGTTTGGTTTCCGATGACGGTATTAACGCTATCGCCTGGCGCACCACCGTCTCTCTAAGCACTGCCGGTATTCGGCGATATCTCTCCGCCAGCCGCATCGCGGCGTAGCGTTCGTAACCAGCGAAAGATTCGTCGCCGCCGTCGCCGTTTAAGGCCACGGTCACATGTTTTCGCGTTTCACGAGCAACATAGTAGGTAGGGATGGCCGAGGAGTCTGCATACGGTTCGCCGTAGTGTTCCACCAGGATCGGTAATACTTCGAGCGCATCGGGACGCACGATAAACTCGTGATGGTCAGCGCCCACATGCTCTGCAACCCTGCGCGCGTGATGCAACTCGCTGAAATCTTGTTCTTCAAAGCCGATCGAAAACGTTTTTACCGGTTCACTTGATTCCTCGCTCATCAGCGCCACCACCGCGCTCGAGTCGATGCCTCCGGAGAGAAAAGCCCCCAGCGGCACCTCCGACATCAAGCGTACCTTCACCGCGTCGCGGAGAATCTCAATGGCACGTTCGCCCGCCTCCTCCTCGCTGATAGCAACTTTTTTCGAGAAGTCGGGTTGCCAGTATCGCTCGATCTTTATTTCACCCCGTCTGTAGCGCAGGCTATGTCCCGGTTCCAGCTTTCTGATCTGCTGGTAAGCTGTCAGCGGCGCAGGCACACACATAAAAGAGAGATAGTGGTGCAATGCCTCCGCGTTGATGTCTTTGCCAATGTCCGGATGCTGTAACAGCGCACTAAATTCCGAGCCGAAAACAAATTGACCATTCACCTCGGCGTAAAGCAGCGGTTTTTTGCCGACACGATCGCGCGCGAGAAAAAGCTCCTGAGTCCGCTCGTCCCAAATCGCGAAGGCAAACATTCCGCGCAGATGTTTGGGACAATCGGCGCCATAACGATCGTAAGCGTGAACGATTGCTTCCGTGTCGCTGTTTGTATAAAAGGTGTGACCAAGTTTCTCGAGCTTGTCGCGGAGTTCACGGTAGTTATAGATCTCACCATTGAAAACTATCCAGGCAGTGCGGTCCTGGTTGTGAATGGGCTGCTGCCCACTCTTCAAGTCGATTATCGCCAGGCGCCGCATGCCAAGCCCTACCGGCCCCTTGACATAAAAGCCATCGTCGTCTGGTCCACGATGGCGGATCGCCGCGCACATCCGAGCCAGCAGATCCCGGTCAACGTCCGACCGGTCGTTACGAACTATGCCTGCAATTCCACACATACTCTAATTGGCCACGGATTAACGCGAATCAAGCGAATCTGAAAAACTTTATTCAAACTGATTTGTCTTCTCTTGTTCTGAAACTGGATTTGCAATTCAGGAACCATATCAGTTTCCGCCCTCTATCACCTTCGCGTTTTTCCCCGGTGGGATCTGCGCGCAGATCTCGTTACCTTAAGTTCTGCCGGGGCGCGCCTTGAAGGTCGCCGCTTGTTGAATCGCCAACTCCTGACGTTCTTCCAGCTCTCGCCGCTTTCTTTCCTCTCGCTTCTCCTTCATAAATACGAAGCCCACAGCGACGAAGATAAAATAAAATACCAATAGCTGGGCGCGCTGGCGATAAGCCGTTCCCACATTCCCCTGAAAAACAGAGTAGGCGAGTGTCAGCATGACAGTGAAAATTAAGATGGGCGAGATCATTCGCAGTCGATATTTGAGGGCAAACCATAGCCCCAGAACTAACAGCGGAAACGAACCCCACCAAATTATCATTTCTGGCAAAGTGATGCTCTGACGTAAGGAAGTGATCTGCCAGGGGAAAGGCGCAAAGAGCAAATAGAGTACCCCCAGTGGAATTGTAGAGATCGCACCGGAAGTGCTCGAGACATCCACGTCTCGTCCAAATCCAGATTCGGCTGAACGCGCCAGATAGTTTCGACTTCGTTGCAGTTGCTCCAGGTTTCCATAGCGCTCAAATTGAACACTAGCCGAGCGCGTGACACCTACGTAGGTCAAAGCCACCCCCACCAGAATGATGGCCGTAAACTGGCGGGCGAAACTCGTGGCCGTGACCTGCTGCATGCCGATGACAAATGCCCCGGCGATGGCCACACAGATCATGTAGAAGACGTAAAACCGCAGAGCGACCAGCCCTAATAGCGCGAGGACTAAAACAACTATGTATTTTAGAGCGAGCTTTTCACCTAACTTCAGCGTGCACAGGATAGCTAATGCCAGCAAAAAAACGATGGGGCCATCTTTGAGCCCTTGTGCCGACCAGAGCACCAGTGACGGATAGAACGCTACGGCTATTCCAGTTATTTGCGCCACTCTCAGATTCTTAAAGACCTGATGGGCACACAAGTAGATTATGACCGCGGTCGCCGCGCCGAAGACCGAATTCATAAGTTGCACTGCGAGCATGTTGCGCCCGAGAAGTCCGTAGACAGCAGCAACCAGGTAAACCATTCCCCAACCTGAACCCTCTCCGCTGCGCACGAATTGATTGGCGACACCCTGGTAATACTTGTCGCCAAACCAGCCTTGGAGTTGTGCTACGCCATAGAAGTCGTAAGTAATGGCGTCCCCGCCAAAAAAGTCCTGGCCCCGAAATACAAAAATTGCCGTCCCCACGATCATTCGGGCGAGTAGCGCGGCAACAAACAGTCGCAGCAAAAACGGTCCGTCAATTTCTCTCTTATAAGCGTAAAGTCCGGCGACCGCCGCCAGGGCCGTACAAAACAAGACGGCTTTGGCGGCATCGAAGCCGCTAAAGATTCCGTAGTCGCTCGTATGAGGGACCACGAGCGGAGGCACGAAGATTACGATCCCAACGCAAAGAAGCAGATAGAGCAATGTAAGCAGAGCATTCATATTCAGTAAATTAACCGCTTAGACAGCTAGACCCGGCTAGACGTCGTCCGGCAAATCTATTCGCGTCTTGCGTTCAATCAAGAACTGATCTTCCTCGCTCAATTCCTTAACCGGTCTGGCGGGCACGCCGGCAATCAGATAGCCCTCGGCCGTCAACGCGTCTGTAACTACCGAGCCTATCCCGACTACACACCGGGAAGGCAATCCTCCTCCAGGCGCCACTCGGATTTCGGATCCGATGTAAGCGAATGATCCTATCTCTATTGGACGCGTTCGCTGCCTGTTATGAGTCCAAAGAGAAGAATTACGGCCACCCAGAATCGATCTGCGACCTATCGTCACCCGGTCAGTAAAGTCTATCTTGTGCCCGGTCGTAACAATGCTGC
This sequence comes from Pyrinomonadaceae bacterium, assembly GCA_036507195.1. Lineage (GTDB taxonomy): Bacteria > Acidobacteriota > Blastocatellia > Pyrinomonadales > Pyrinomonadaceae > PSRF01. Next base: position 27,590 of record DASXQM010000135.1, read on the forward strand.
CATCGCCAAGGGAAAATCGCGGATCAATTGGATTAACGACCTCGGGTTCGGTAATCGAGTTTATCTCATTCATCCGGATGATCTCGGAGTAGCGTCCCAAAAGAACTTCGTCGCCACCCCTGATAATATTCAGGTGTCCAATTTTTGCGTGGTCGCCAATCTCAAGCTTCTTCACCCTGATGATCAGGTTAAGATGCCCAATCTTGACATCATCGCCGATCCGGCATTCTTTGACATCGATAATGCTTAGTCCGATGCGCACGCGCTTTCCAATTTGGTAACCAAAAAACAAACGGTAGCAGAAGCGTTTGAGAAACGACGGGAGCAATGCGATGAACGCGAGCATTATCAGCCGGGATTTGCTCAGACGTTGCATAGTCGTTATTACCTCGCTTTCCCATAGCCGGTTGCTTCGCGCAACGCGTGCGCAAGTTTGTCGGCTTGCTCCGATAGCGAGTAATGTTCGACAACATGACGGCGGCCGGCGGCTCCCATTGTCTGGCGCAAACCCGAATCGGAAAGCAGAAGTTCGAGCGCCTTGAACCACTCGTGGCCGGTGGTCGCAGGGAAATGTGTTACGCCTGCTTCGCCGATATCTGCCGCCGCTCCAATTGGAGCAGCAACGTAGGGAATTCCAATCGCCATGTATTGAATAGCCTTAAATCCTGACTTCCCAGCCGCCCATTTCTCAGCATACAAAGATGGATCGATCGGATACAGCCCGATGTCGAACGATTGAAAGTCTTCCACTTCCCTTTCAAGCTTCCAATCCAGATTCTCAACTTCCACACCAGGAATATTCACCCCCTTCGTGCCGGCACCGACAATTTTCATCTTGAAGCGATGCGTCCTTGCTAAATCCTGCAATACCGGGAATATTGCTCGCAGATAGGGAAACGTTGAGTGGGTGCCAATCCAGCCCAGCACTACAGACCCAGCGGAAATATGGGGCTTGGGAACAAAAACATCGGTATCAACCACGGTCGGAATTATTCGGGTTGTCGCACCTTTGCTTTCCGCATACTCGGCAATCGCACGATTACCGCAGGTGACTACCCTGGCCCAGCGTATCAGGTCGTCAGTTTTACTAAACCATTTCAATACCTGTCCAAACTTTCCATACGTAGGGCTAGTATAGGGAACGTAAGTAGCATCATCCAAATCGAGGACCATCGGACGATCGAAAAGTCGCACCGCCATCCATTCAATCAGCGGCGGACCGAAGATCATTGCTTCGCGCTGAACGAGAACTGCATCAGCCCGGCGAGCTGCTAGTCCATCCACGATTCTTAATAATCCGGCCCTGGTCAGACCAAGTGCAGTGGAGGCTAAAGCCCGGGGTTGATAAAGGGCGGCAAACTGTTGCGAATTCAAAAACGGCTTGATGGTAAGAGAAATCCCCCGCTGCGAAAGCGGTTCAACAAACTGCTGCAAGCGATAGCGAGTCGCGGCCGCTTCTATAGGGTAGGATGCGAAAGCAATAACCTTCATGTTTCGGCCGGCGTAACTCTTCGAACCCTTTTTCTGGACAACCTCTGTGTCCTCTGTAATTCTGTGGTGAATAATCCGCGAAAACTAGACACACAGAGAGACTAAGAACGGAGAAGAAAATTACACAGCCGAATTCTCAGGCGGTGCTTGAGTTCGTTTCATAAGTCGCTCGTACAGGCGCCGGTATCTGGTCCGTCCGACGCCCACTAAATCAAACTCCTGCCGCGCCACACCACGAAGGCGTTCTGCAAAATTTTCATCACCGCGCATAGCATCAACCTCTTGCAAAGCCAGCCGATATGCCTCGTGAGTGAACTCCCGCAGCAAAGCGCCCACGCGATTCCCATCGATCAGTTTGTCCAGGTCGCCAATGCCGGCGTTACAGACTATCGGCAGCCCGCTCGCCAGGTACTCGGCAATCTTGGTGGGTGATGAAGACTGTTTTGAGTAGCACGGCTTAATAAAGGAGATGGCAATATCAGCCGCTCTGAGGTAACGGGGCACTTCGCCCGGAGTCACCTGCGTCACAAAGAAGTTCTTCTCGGTAATACCCAGGCTGGACATGCGATCAGTAACCATTTGATGCGGGCTCTGAGTAAGTATCATAGAAAACGTAGTTGGATCCTGATTATGAGCGACGGCCAGGAATTCCGTCATTTCATCAGTCATATACCAACCGCCAAAAGAACCAAGGTAAACAATTACGCGGCGGGCGGTCACGTTTAGTTCCGCGCGCAACAATTCTCTCGAAGCCTGACCAGCTGACTCAAATCTTTCAAAATCAACACAGCAGGGAATCATTTCAATCGGCCGGCCCAAATTGTCTGTATCCGAGCAGCCCGGAAAGACTATGTCGCGAGCCTTTTCAGTCAGTAACACAAACGCATCGGAGACTCGCAGCAGATACCGTTCAACTCTCTTGAGGCTGCGGTAAAGGTAGCCATTCTCGGGCCAAAGGCCGGCATCCGTGTATTCTTCGGGCATGAAGCCGCGAATGTCAAAAACCAGATGTCCTCCCTTGAGTTTCTTTGCAACTGCGCTCATCACGGCGGGAACGTGATTGCGTGCGTGCAAGATATCGACGCTTTCGCGCTGCATGATCTGCATTATGGTCCAGGCGCCCACGGCCATGTCGTAAATCGTAGCCGGCAGCGAGGGCCATTTGTGATACTTCAGGCAATGCCAGGATATCCCTTCAGCCTCGAACGCTGCGCGTTGTTTGGAGATTTCGTCCGGGGTCCAGGTCTCTCGCAGGCGGGGTTCAAAAGTCAAGAGGCTGACTTGAACATTCTCGGATTTCAGCTGCCGCAGGTAAGGAAGCACTTGCGTTTGAACCAGGGGCTCTCGCAAACCAAAATAACAGACATACAAAGTGCGCACCGGCTTCATAGGGAATAGTTGCTTATCACAACCGGAAGCGGACCGGGGAGCGCCGCAGCCCACGTGGGGTGGTGGTAGCGACCGGATCCTGGATTCAGCTTGGCAAACGGAACCAGTAGCATGATCAGAAGGAACGAGCGCAAAAAACTCGAATGCTCGCACCTGGTCGCTACCGCTCCCCGTTCGGATTCAGAGCCCACTGAAACGTACCGACAATGGTAGCGGCATCGAGCAACGCGATGAGCGGGATCAATACCAGCATGCGAAGCGTGTTCTCGAATATACCACCGGGATAGCAAGCGCGGTTCCGCCAGATCGCAACTGCCGCGCGCGCGCCCAACATCGACAACCAAAGCACCAGCGTGACTAACAGCCATCCAGTCCCAAAACTAAAAACCAGAAGCGCCGACAGCAGTAACAAACCGTAACGCTTGAATATAGCCGCCTGCCATTGCCGCCACAAACCTGCTCGCATGTTATTGCGAGCATAGCTAACGAAGCGCTTGAATGTTAACCATGGTGTCGCTTGTACCTGCCAATGAACCAGAGCGTCAGGCGCATTAACAATGCGAAAGTTTGCCTTTTCGATCTCATTCATGAACAGGAGATCCTCGGCGGATCGCAAATTTTCCGGGAAGCCGCCAACAGTCTGCCAGACGCTGCGTTTCATCAGGACTGAAGCTACCGAGCGTGTTCGAACCAGCTTGCCATCAATCTCAACTGGCGGCGCAACATAAGCCATTACGGAACAGCGTTTGAACAGTGTGTCCGTGACTGGCTCGTAGGATCCATAGACCACATCTACATCGCTTTGGAGTTGAGCGCGCTTTGCCAGAAGCTCCAACCAGGTGGGTTCCGGGCTTATGCCGGCGTCGATGAAAGCGATCCAGTCATTCGCGGCCTGGGCTGCGGCCAGGTTGCGGCCCCGACCCGGCAAAGCGGCGCTCGCGCGAATTAGTTGGATAGGCACGCGCGTTTGATCGTAGGCCGCGATGATCTCGGCTGTTCTGTCGCTCGACCCTCCATCAGTGATCACGATCTCCGAAGGCTTTAAGGTCTGGGCAGTCAGACCATTGAGGAGCTGCTCGATGGACTGCTCCTCATTGCGAACTGGAATTATGACGCTAATTTTCACTGCCAAAGGTTCAGTGGCCCCCTTGCCCAAATTTTCGTTGATTGTGGACGCGATAACAAAATATCCACGCGCGTTGGGGTACTTTATAGATGCTCATTCGTCGTTTTGGTGAGATTGGCTGCTTTGCGGCGGTCCCGGGCGTGGTGGTGCTATTGTTAGCGGACCATAACCAGATAGTCGCGGTTTCAATCAAGCTTGAACTGCGCGCGCCAGTCCTCAGTCTCTCGAAAAGTCGGCTGCTCCTTCTTATCAAGCACGCAGGTTTCCAGCACAAGGAAATCCATTTCGGTTCTCATGAAGCAGCGATAGCTATCCTCAGGGGTACAAACGATCGGTTCGCCTCGCACGTTGAAGCTGGTATTGACTATTACCGGACAACCCGTCTTTTGGCGAAAGGCGTCGATGATCTCCCAGTAAAGAGGGTTTGTCTCGTGTCTCACTGTCTGTATTCGGGCGGAATAATCAACGTGAGTGACAGCAGGAATCTCGGACCGCTTCACATTCAATTTATCAATACCCCAGAGCGAGGCTTCTGCTGCCGTCATTTTCCTGCGACGCGATTCGGCAACGTCAGCAACCAGCAGCATGTAAGGACTATCGCTTTCCAACTCGAACCAGTCGCCGACTTGTTCTCGCAACACGCTTGGCGCAAATGGACGGAAACTCTCACGATATTTGATTTTCAAATTCATCGAGGACTGCATCTGCTGAGATCGTGGATCGCCAATAATGCTTCGCCCTCCCAAGGCGCGGGGACCAAACTCCATTCTTCCCTGATGAAGTCCAATTATTTTTCCCGCGGCGAGAAGCTCAGCGACTAAGCCCGGCAAATCTTTTCTTGAATACCTCTTGTACGGCGCCTCTTGAGATTTGAGGTAGCTTTCAATCTCCGCATTGGTGTTTCGGGGTCCAAGGAATGAGCCTTTCATACCATCAGAATAAGCAGACAGGCCGTTCTTACTAACGGGGCGCGAGGAATGCCAGGTGCCGGCTTTCTCCGGACTGAGCCGCGGTTGCGCCAAATAGCGGTGCCAGATCGCGAGAGCGATTCCCAGCGCGCCACCGGCATCGCCCGCTGCCGGTTGAATCCAGATATCATCGAAGGGCACTTCTCGCAGGACTCGACCGTTTGCCACGCAGTTTAGAGCAACACCGCCGGCCATACACAGTCTTTTCATTCCGGTTTCCTGGCGCGCATAGTTTGTCATCTTCAGCAATACTTCCTCGGTGATCACTTGAATGCTACGAGCAAGGTCCATTTCCCGCTGGGTGATTTTCGACTCAGCTTTTCTCGGCGCCCCGCCAAAGAGCTTGTCAAAAGATTTGTTCGTCATGCGCAACCCCTGCGAATAGCTGAAGTACTCATGATTCATCTTCAGGCTTCCGTCTTCGCGAATCTGCAACAGTTTGTCTTTAATAACAGCAGCATATTTCGGTTCACCATAGGGCGCCAGTCCCATCACTTTGTATTCGCCGCTGTTAACTCTGAAACCTGTGTAGTAAGTGAAAGCGCTGTAGAGCAAACCCAGACTATCGGGAAAGCGCAGTTCCTTCAGCAGCGTGATTTCGTTTCCCCTGCCGATGCCAATCGAGCTTGTGGCCCATTCGCCAACGCCATCGATGGTCAAGATTGCCGCCTCTTCGAAGGGCGAAGGATAGAAAGCACTGGCGGCATGGCTTTCGTGATGATCGCCAAAGAGCAATTTCCACTCAAATTTTTTCCCCAGCTTCTTCGCGGCACGTTCATCTTCTTCACCGCCTGACTTCGCCAACTCTGTGCGGATCAAGTCAGGCATCCAAAGCTTCTCTTTCATCCAGAGCGGGAGGGCCTTAAGAAACGAACTGAATCCGGAGGGAGCATAGTCGAGATAGGTTTCGAGCAGGCGGTCAAACTTGAGCAGGGGCTTGTCATAGAAGCCAACGTAGTCGAGGTTTTCTGCCTTGAGTTTTGCTTCGCTCAGACAGTAGCGAGCCGCTTTGAGCGGGAAATTATGATCGTGCTTTAGGCGCGTGAATCGCTCTTCCTGGGCCGCGGCCACGATCTCCCCGTCAACGACCAGGCAAGCGGCGGAGTCGTGATAAAAGGCCGAGATACCCAGAATGCTTACCACCAGGCGCCTCCGGTTTAGAATAACGTATAGATAAACGGCGCGATGGCTGAACTCTTTGCCAGCACGAGCAAAGCGCCGACCAGCACCAGCGTTATCACGATCGGCGCCAGCCAATACTTCTTGTTCTCTCTCATGAATTGCCAGAGCTCGCTAACAACCTGTGCTTTTGACATCTCAAATCCCCCCAACATCGCTTAGTACTGGTGCTGACGATCTTCCAGCCTAGCGAACATCTCCCACCAGTCCAAAGCCGTGGTTGTTCTGATAGGTGTTTCCCTTTGAGCCAGGCAGAATCACCATCCTTCCATCCGCCGGTCCTACCCCAGTGTAGGTAAAGGTATTGTTAATAATCTGACTGTCGGTGGCGAGCACAACAAAACCGGGTGTACCGCCGCCACCAACGTCGGTCATCCGGTTGTCGATCACGCTGATTCGCGTGCCCTCAATCCTAACTCCGCTTTGACCCGTCCGCGTGATGACGTTATTTCGGATCGTCACGTTGCGCATTGTCGTGCCAAAAACATAGATACCGTTGCTTAGCACGTTGGTGATTGTCCCCTGAATGGATCCCCCGATGATAGTGTTGTTCTCGATGAGGATCGGACCAACGTGCGGGGTGCCTGACGTCGACTGCACCACTATACCGTTACCGGTCGGCGACGAATCCGAATTTCTCACATCGATAGTGTTGTTGCGAATAACGACATTCTCGAGGTAGTCGGAGACTTCATTTGCCTCAAGATCGATGTTGGTGTTGCCTGGCCCTCCTAACTGGCCCGAGGTCAAGAAACGATTGCCTTCGAAGACGATATTTTTTCCGTTAGACAGGGCGAGGTTTTGCGACGCGACTCGCGTGAACAAACAGTTGGTAACTTTTGAATTCTGGGCGAAGTATCCGCTCGACCCTGTGCCTCCATACTGAATACCAATCGAACGCGTTGCATTGATCCATACCTTGTCGACCGTACAACCTGAGCAATTTCCCAGGGAAACCGCCTGGGGCGCCGAATTAAAACCCGGATTGGCTCCTTTTATCTGAATATCACGAATGACCAGGACCGAATCCGGTTTACCATTGATGATCGATTGATTGAATGCACTTATTACCGTGAACTGGTTTGGCGCTGTCGATTCCATAATGATCGATTCCCAACCGGAACCAATCACCGAGGAACGTGATTTCATGAGTATCGGAATATTGGTTGTCTTTGTTACGTACACTCCAGGCAAAAAACGCAATATATGATCAGACGAAATGATCACCTGGGTTGAAATCGTGCCGCCACCTTTGACGACAATCTCACCCGGGCTCGCACCCAGAGCCTTATCAGCGGCGTTGATTTTGGCACCCAAGTCGGCCCCGGGAAAGCCGTTGGCGGACACAACGCGGCCTTGTCTTTTTTGCGCGGAGACAGCAAAAACAAGCACCGCGATAGTGGGAATCATGACTACGCCCAAAATCAATTTCCCCACCAATGAAGGAAAAGGAATTGCCAGGCGGTTACGACTCCTGCTGATCATTTTCTTAAACATAATTGGTGGACTCTCTTCTACCAGATGACTTTCCTTCTAATCGCCAGTCAATACATCTTCTCGTAGTGGCGGGGATCCCGCTGTCGCTCGGAATAAGGTTTCCAGTAAGAAACACTGCGCCCACCGCGACGGCTAAGCGGGTCCCAACCTGACAGTCTCTTCACCACGCCGATGGGCGTCACAACCAGAAAAAACACCAGCCCCAGGATTATGCGGGTGGTCACAAACGAAAGCCCTTCGGCAAGCAACATCCAGGCTCTGTTTGGCAACACCAATGCTCTTGGCCAGAGCAGACCGAAGATAATCAGAAGCGCGCCGAGCGGCAGAGTGACATAGGCGGCGGTGATAAACTTCCCACGATAAAACCACCAGCCGCCGAGCAAAACAAAAACACCGCCAACAATCAGTCCAAATTCTTTCTCAGCGCGAAAAGAACTTTTCTTCATAGTTTCTGAATCCGCAGGTTTTACGTTTTACCCCAGAGCAGCAAAGCCCGCGGCAGCCTAAAATCTCTGCGAGCAGGCTTTGGTCTTAACCTTTGTCAGCGATTGCGGATCCTATCGGACTATAGCGGCCACGGCAGTAGCGAGGACACTTCAGCCGCGATAAGCAGCTCACTTAACTACAGGAGTTTCTGCGGCTATGTCTTCCGCGTTTTCCCCTTCGGCGTAATCACTCGACGAGTAGTAACCCGAATAATAGTAGTCCTGCGTTTCCACTTTGACGTTGTTCAGGACCACGCCGAAAATGTGCGCCCCGACGTCAAGCAACTGTTGCTTCGCGCGCCGAACAACGGCCCGAGAACTTCTGCCGCCGTGCACGACCAATACGACGCCATCAACCATCGTGGACAGAATAGACGCATCGGTAAACGAAATTGCCGGCGGCGAATCGATAACGACATGTGCAAAACGCTCACTCAGTGTCCCCAAAAGCTTACGCATCTCGTCTGAACCCAAAAGTTCCGCCGGATTGGGAGGCACCGGTCCCGAAGTCAGAAACTTAAGATTGCCCTGGGGCGCATAGGTCTGCATCAGGCTGTCGATATCCGTTTCCCCGGAAAGCCAGTTAGTCAGACCTTTTGTATTTGGCACGCCGAAATGAGCGTGCAGCCTGGGCCGTCTCAGATCGCAATCTATAATCAAAACTGCGGCGCCCGTTTGCGCAAGCATGAAGGCCGTGTTGATTGCGGTTGTGGTTTTGCCTTCCGATGGCTGACTCGATGTCACCAATATAGTCTTTGGTGGCTGGCCTGCGGACGACAACAAGAGCGACGTTCGTAAGTGCCGGTAAGACTCGGCAATCGGCGAGCGCGCATCGCTGATCATTGCGAGAGCTGTGGTGTCGGATGGCGCGGATCCCGACGGCGCTCCGCTGACTCCAATCAAGCGCCCACGATCCCGGCTTGATGGGATTAATGCCAGGGCAGGTAGATGGAGATAGCGATCCACGTCGTCCACCGACTTTACAGTGTCATCAAGGAAATCAAGGAGAAAGGCAAGGCCAATGCCCGCAACCAGAGACAAGAGGAAGGCGATAAAAATGTTCCGAAAACGCTGAGGGCCAATGGGCTCTCTTGGCAAGCGGCTATAGGTGGCAATGCTAACCTCATTTGATCTATCGCCGTTGGTTACCTGAAACTCCCGCTGTCGTTGCAACAGTGTGTTTAGAATTTGCCGGTTGGTCTCGAGCTCCTGGCTCATAGCCAGCAAATCGATCTGGTCGCGCGTCTGCTGGGTCGTAGTTCCCTTTTGCTGCTCATAGGATCGCTTCAGGAGGTTTTCTCGAGAAGCGGCGGCTTCATATTTCCTTTGGATTGAGGTGACAATTTCGGCCGGCGCCTTTTCGAGCTCTGCCTCCAGACCCTTCAGTTGGGCGTCAATTTTTTTTACTCCCGGCCATTCGGTCGTATAGGTGGTAAGTAGGGCATCGCGTGTTTCTTTAAGCGCAGAAATGCGATCTCTCAGTTTTTCCACCCGGCCAGAGGCATTGACATCGGGTATCGAAAACGGATCCCGTTCTTTCCTGGCGGCCTCAAGCTGAGACTGAAGATATTTTCTTTCATTTTCGGCTTGTAATAACTGGCCGCTTAGGGTGGCCAGGCGAGTGGCCTCGAGGTTCCCGGCAGTATCGTTGACCAACGGCAGATTGTGGCTTTTGGCGTAATTGAACTGCGCTTCCTGATCGTGCTTGATCTTGGTCTGCAAGTTTGCAATCTCTCTTGCGAGTAGATCTTCCGCCTTGTTGGAGCCCATCGTTGAGCGTTCCAGATTATTGTTGACAAATACTTCGGCGAGCGCGTTCGCAATCTTCTGGGCCAACTCAGGATCAGAATGGACGAACCTGATTCTGACAAGATTGGTTTGGGGAACCGGCTCGACCATCTCGCCGGCTATGATCGCGTCTTCGTAAGGTTCCAGCTCCGCCAATTGTTCCGAAGTCAACGATCCCCCGGTTACTTCACTCTCTCCTACAACCGTAAGACCCGATGACACGGCTGGAGACTCATTAACTTTCTTTGGTTTGGAAAAGATTCGACGGAGAGACGAAAAGACACCCGCTTGCGTCTGGCCGCCGAAGAATGCCGGATTGTGTTGGAGGTCCAGCGTGAGTACCACCTGACGTGCGAGCGCAGGATTCTCCAGGAGTTTAAGTTGCGTGCCCCAGAAATTGGGATCGCTCTGACCGGTGATAACAATCTCTTTAGTTTGCAGTACGTTCGGCGGCTTTTGTTCAATGCGGATGGTAGTTTCACCGGCGTAGATCGAAGGCGCGCGAAACGCCTGGATGGTTACCAGTGAGGTAACGACCAGGACCAGGCTAAGAATCAACCACTTTCGTTTCAGAACAACAAACAAATAGTCGCGGATAGTGGTTGGTTCGGAGCCGGAAACACCGTAGGGCTTCGCTTGGGTGAAATCTGCCAACGGACGATCGATACTGCGGTCGAGCGCACTCACGGGCAGAAGGCGATTATCTTGCGACATTTTGATTTCCAGACCTCAAATTCAGTGCCATTTCCTGACGAAGAGTAGAATAATAACAGAGACTTAGCGTCTGACAAGCTGTAGGAGGGGGATTCTAGTCTTTCGCGGCTACTTCACTCCGCAAATCCAAGGCCACAAAACCCCTTAACGAGTCTTTCCAAAATGGTAATGGAGCTAAACCAACAGCCTCGGAAAGCAAGCACTTAAGGCGAGAATTTCGTGGGCGCGGCGCCGGCCGGCTGAGACTGTCCATCTCGACGCTTTCCACGTTAAACGACCCATATCCCCCGAGATCCAACGCTGCGCGAGCAAATTCCTCGAAACTCACTCCTTCACCGGCGTTTACCACATGGAAGATTCCGGGAAGATCAAGTTGGGCCAGCCTTCGCAAGCGCGCGGCCAGGTCCAGCGCAAAAGTGGGTGTTCCATAGGAATCGCTTATCGCCTTGAGTTTCTCTCCCCTGCGCGCACGTTCTACAACCGTACTTAGGAAGTTCGTGCCACCGGGGCCGAAGACAAATCCAGTGCGGACCACGACGGTGCGGGCATGGGCCAACTGTGCGCCGCGCTCACCTGCTAGTTTTGAAGCTGCGTAAACGCTCTCAGGATCCGGTTGGTCTCTTTGGGTATAGAACCCTTCTTTGTCCCCCTTGAATACGTAATCCGTCGAAATCGTGACTAATCCCGC
>DASXQM010000136.1:0-14310 GCA_036507195.1 Pyrinomonadaceae bacterium
ATGAGCAAACGTACTTGCATGGCTAGTTCAGTTACGCAACGAATGAATCGGCGCGGGAATCCGGCCGCCGCGGCGAATGAAGTCAGCCGAGGAAAACGCGTTCACAGCCATGATTGGCGCGCTGCCAAGCAGGCCGCCAAACTCCACCATCTCACCAACCTCACGACCGGGAACCGGAATGATGCGCACGGCCGTCGTTTTGTTATTCATTACCCCGATAGCCATTTCGTCCGCAATGATTGCCGAGATCGTCTCCGCTGAAGTCGATCCGGGCACGGCCACCATGTCGATACCGACGGAACAGACGCTGGTCCAGGCTTCGAGTTTGTCGAGCGAGAGCGCGCCGACGCGGGCTGCTTCGATCATGCCGGCGTCTTCTGACACCGGAATAAAGGCGCCGCTCATTCCGCCCACCGAGCCGCTCGCCATTGCCCCGCCTTTCTTCACGGCGTCGGTAAGCAAAGCGAGCGCGGCCGTTGTGCCATGAGTCCCAGCTCTTTCAAATCCCATCGCCTCTATGATGTTGGCGACCGAATCACCCGGCACTGGAGTAGGCGCGAGCGACAAATCAATAATTCCAAACGGGATTCCCAGTCTGCGCGCGGCCTCGCGTCCAACCAGCTCTCCGGCGCGCGAAAGTTTGAACGAAAGCTTCTTGATGATTTCCGCCAACTCCTGTAAGGGCAGATTCGGACCAGCATGTCTCACGGCATAGTTAACAACGCCCGGGCCGGACACGCCCACGTTAATCACCGCCTCAGGCTCGCCAACGCCGTGAAAAGCGCCAGCCATGAAGGGGTTGTCTTCAACGGAATTGGCAAAACAAACAAACTTGGCGCAGGCGATCCCGCCTTCGTTGCTGGTTCGCTCGGCTGCTTCCTTGATAATGATTCCCACGTGACGCACCGCGTCCATGTTTATCCCGGCACGTGTGGTTGCAACGTTGACCGAGGAACACAAACGTTTCGTTGTCGACAAAGCTTCCGGAATGGAGCTGAGAAACTCGCGTTCCGAGTCGGTCGCGCCTTTATGCACCAGCGCGGAATAACCACCGATGAAATCTACGCCGACCGCGCCGGCCGCTTCGTCAATGGCGCGTGCCAGAGTAATCGGGTCGCCGCTTGCGCCTTCCGTAATCATGGATACAGGCGTAATCGCAATTCTCTTGTTCGCGATCTTTATGCCGAATTCGTCGCCTATCTCGTCGACAGTTACAACTAAGCGATCGGCGAAGCGGTGAATTTTTTCAACTGCACGTTCGCTGGTGCGGATAATCGATTCGCTGGCGCAGTCGCGCAGGCTTAGGCCCAGCGTCACGGTGCGGACATCCAGATGCTCCATCTCCGTCATCGCGACGGTTTGGAGGATTTCTGCCTGCGAGTATTCCATCTTGTTATTAGTTTGGGGTCTCGGATTCTGAGTTCGAGTCGATTTGATTATCTGAAATTTAAGATCTCAGACTGCCAGGTTTTAGGTAATAAATCTATTCAAGACCACAATTACGAGAAACAACAGAAACAGGACGGCGGCAACCAGCACGAACCGCAGACTAGGATCGTCTCCAGCTTCGTCCAAAACAACGTTGGAGATCTCGCGCACCTTCTGGACGCGATGAATTACATCGCCTTCAACGTCTCGGGCCAGTGTGGTGGCACGCTGAATTTTGGCTCCCATGGCGCCCCGTGTGGTCTGGCTCACCGAGGACCTGGCTGCTTTAGAACCAGGAGCTTTCAACACCGGTTTGTTCTCAGGCTTTTGCCGGGTCTCTTTTTGAGATTCTTCCCTGAAATCCACGTGGGCGTCTTTTCGCGCTTCCATCGCGGAGTCAACCGCCGTCTCGCTTACAGCCGTCGCACTTTTGGGTATTGCTTCTTCCGCTTGCGAAGTGACTGGGGTGACTGGAGGTTGAGTTTTATTGGAATCGCGTGGTCGTAACTCGTGACCACATTGCGGACAGAAAAGCGCTGCCTCACGAATTGATACGCCACATGTGGAACAACGTCGAGCAATTTCGGGTTCAGTCATGTAAGTAAATAGTAAATGGTAAATAGTTAATAGTCACTACGACTACTGTAAGTGGTGAGAAACTTCCCTCTGGGTAGGCTCAACCACCAACCCAGTCATCCTCCATTTACTATTCACCATTTACGATTTACTAAATCCGGTGCATCGCGTTAAAGAGATCTTCGCGTTGAGCGTAGATGCGCACGCCTAGTTTTTCACCTTCGCTACGGAGTCGCTCTTTCAACTCGGCCGCGCTCTCCCGCGCGCGTGCGGTGTTGGCGATAATGACCATGGCAAACTTGCCCTGCACGACCGTCTGGTTGATATCAACAATGCTGCAACCGGCTTCGGCCAGTATCTTAGCCACTCCCGCCACGATACCTGGATGATCCACACCGAATACGGAGATGATCATTCGGTCTGACGAGCCTTCCTCGGATGGGGAGGCAGCAGCGCCGCCAGAGCCGCTTGGGGAAAAAGATTGCAGAGACGAATAGGAGGATCCGTTCGCGTTAAGAAATGGTTCGATCTCGCGATAAACTTCTGTGACTAGCTGTTCGACGGTCTGCTCATCCGCTCCCGGGCCCAGGCGGCTATAGACAGCCTTCGTCAGTCGGTAAATCAGATCTTCATTCGCCATAAAAGATTGGTCTTGGGGCTTTGGTTTTTCGTCTTTGGATTTTAGGTTCGGGTTCTTTGATCTTTGTGCTTTGTACTTTGTTTTGAAAGCGTGAGAAGCAAGGATAAAGCACAAAGTTCTAAGGACAAAGATCAGAAAGGCCAAAGACCCAAGGCCAAAGACCCAGGTCCATCACTTCTCACTTTCACCGGCTGCCATTGTCTCGCGCCAGTTTCACTGCAGCTTCGCGCATCTCTTCCGAAACCGTGTCGGTAATGTCCACGCGGTCGACTATGCCGACGACCGCAGCTTCAATCGCCATGTCCTGGTTGCCCATTGCCGTGCGCGCCGCTTTTCCGAAGGCGCACATCACCATCTCACCGGTTCCGGCGCCCAGCCGATCGGCAACGATGACAATATTTCGCGTCGGATCCTTTTCCAGATCGTAGGGATGCACCACCAGAAAGCGAATGCCTTCAAGGTCCGGAGTCTTTTTCGTGGACCACACTGTGCCGACGACTTTGGCTAGGAACATGGTTTCGAGTTTCGAGTTTCGAGTTTCGGGTTCAGATTCACGGTATTGATTTAACTCGGAACCCGAAACTCGAAACGCGAAACTGTTTTTTAGCCTTTCGCGAAGACTTCGGCTGGTTCGCCAATGTCTCGCGCTGCCGGGGTGATAATGGTTTTGGCGTTGATATAGATTTTTTCGCCCCTCTGAATTGCACGTTTGACGTCGTCTTCACTGACGAAGTCAACTGTCGTCTTTCCATTAACTCGCGACTCGGAGCTACCTGCCGCATTAGCGGCTGACGAAGAAGATGGCGAATTGGATCGCCCGCCGTTGCTTGCGCGACCCACATTCTCAGTCTCGCGCTGGCTCTGACTCGGTCCGGCATACATGCTTCCCGCTTCGGCCTGGGGTTCGGTTGGCGGGCGCGAGGGTTGCTGCCGCGAGTCACTTGTTCTCCCTGATATCTCCTCTGGTTGGCGTCCCGCAAGAAACTTATCGACAATCGCCGCGATATCTTCACGGTTGATCTTGCCGGCCCCTGAGCCCACCACGGCTTGGCGCTGCCCGGGTCGTTGGGCAGCAGCCGCAGGTGAGGGCGCATATGAAGGGGCCGAAGTTAATAAAGGTGCGGTGACAGTTGAGGTCGAGACTGCCGGTCGTGCACTCTTCACCGGTCTCGTTTCAAAAGCGACGCGCTTAATATCAAGCAAGTGAAGCGGCGAGACGTTATCCGAGGTTACGTTACCGCCCCAGGAACCGCAGCCCAGCGTCATCGAGGGCGGCAGCGCCGTTGAAAATCCGATGGCGCCATGCGTGGTGGGAGTATTGACAGTTATGCGTGATGCCGGCATTTCGCTGCCAAACCGCACCGCAGCTTCGCGCGAACGAGTGTGCATGCCCGCCGTATGGCCCATACCGCCATATCGCAATACTTCATAACAGCGCTCTGCGCCGCGCGCTAAACCATCGGCCACATAGAAGGCGAGAATTGGCGATAACTTTTCGATCGATAGCGGAAAGTCGCGCCCTACGCCTCCTACATCGGCGAGCAAGCAACGCGTTCCTGGCGGCACGCTGAGACCGGCCATCTTCGCAATCACTTCTACAGACTTACCGACGATTGCGGGGTTGAGAGAACGTTGTGGAGTTACCACCACTTTGCCCAATTGATCGGCTTCAGCCGCAGAAAGAAAGTGTCCGCCCTGGGCTTTGAACTGATCGCGCACCGCGTTTTCAATTGGAGCATCACAAACTACAGCTTGTTCCGAAGCGCAAATGGTTCCATTGTCGAAAGTCTTGCTCGTCAAAATGTCCTGCACGGCTTTGGGAACATCCGCCGTCCTCTCTACGAAAACAGGAACATTGCCGGGACCAACTCCAAAGGCGGGCTTGCCCGACGAATAAGCAGCACGCACCAGACCAATGCCCCCGGTCGCCAGGATGACAGCGGTTTGCTTGTGCTTCATCAACGCCTCAGTGCCTTCAATCGTAGAAGTTGTCATGCAGCCGATGGCGTCAGCGGGTAATCCTTCCTTGATTGCCGCTTCGCGCATGACTCGCGCGCTTTCGTTGATACACCGGGCGGCGGAAGGATGAGGCGACAACACGACCGCATTTCGGGATTTGATCGCAATCAGGATTTTGAAGATCGCAGTGGAGGTTGGGTTAGTGGAAGGAATAATGCCGGCGACTACGCCCCGAGGGCTGGCAATTTCTACAACGTCTTTCGATTCGGAAACGACACCCACCGTGCGCAATCCGCGGAAGTAGTTCCAAACGTCCTCAGCCGAAAAACGATTTTTCTCTCGCTTGTCGTCCGGGATTCCGAAGCCGGTTTCTTCCACCGCCATTGCTCCCAGGCGTGCTGCTTCACGCAACGCGGCTCTGGACATCGCCTCACAGATTCGATCGATCTTGGCCTGGTCAAAGCTTGCGATCTCAGCCTCGGCCCTGGCCGCGTTTTCTACAAGGTCCCGCGCCTGCTGTACTGATATTAGGTCCTTGTCTGCGGACATGACGAACCTCCCCAACGTGCCAGTGGTCGGTGGTCAGTTGTCAGTGGCCAGTAAGTATTCACGTCACCTGACGACTGGCCACTGGCCATTGACCACTGACAACTATTTACCGAGCCTTTTCCTTGCTTCCCTCTCGTGCTCCGGCCTGAAGCGAACGTCCCTGGTCGCCCTCTCCAAGTTGACCACGCGAGCCGCCTTGAAGAGAACGCTCATCCGGGCTCAAACCTGTACGCCCATCGACCGGCAGAACGCGCTCAACTTCGGCGTGTGGGCGAGGAATAACGTGAACGCTGATCAACTCACCGACTCTTCGCGCGGCCGCAGCTCCAGCGTCAGTAGCCGCCTTTACCGCACCCACATCACCGCGGACAAAGATCGTCACGTAGCCGGCGCCGATGTACTCTTTTCCCAGGAGCTGAACATTCGCAGCTTTGACCATTGCATCAGCGGCTTCAACAGCCCCGACGAAACCTTTGGTCTCGATCATTCCGAGTGCTTCTAAAGGCATCTCATGTGTCCTCACTTTTTATCGTTGTAGAAATTAAAGTCGCTGTTCGGTTTACTGGCGCAAACCTATCACCGCGAGCGCGAAGAATCAAGACATCAGAGGTCAGAAGTCGGAGATCGGAGGTCAGTCAGTCTATCGGGAGCGATACGTCTGACTTCTGACCTCTGATCTCTGACCTCTGGTTTCAAGGTTTGACAGCGTTTAGCAACGCAAGATATATTCGGCGGAATAGTTAAGTGATCCAGCAGAGCGGGCAAATCGACTCCGGTCCCAGAAAACTAAGGTGCAGTTGACTTTCAACTAGTGTCCACAGGGCTCACATCCACCGAAGCAGCTAGCGTAAAGGCTGACGCGAATTGGTGATGGCAGCGACTATCGGCGAACAGTTGCGACTCGCGCGCGAAGGGCGCGGGATTCCGTTGCGCGAGATTTCCGATCAGACCCGAATTTCAATGCACTATCTCGAAGCAATAGAGATGAATGACTACAAGCGTCTGCCGGGCGGAATCTTCAATCGTAGCTTCGTCAAAGCTTACGCGCGCTACGTGGGATACGATGAAAAGGAGGCGGTCGACGGCTACACGCGCTACATGCGCGAACTTGGAGACACAGGCGACGAAGTAGCCAGCACGCCATATCACTCGAAGGTCTATACCGATGCACCTGCAACGCGATCGCCGATCCTAACTGTCCTGCTGGCGATTGTGATCCTGATAGTATTAACAGCGGCAGCGCTCACCGTACTGCGATTGGTACAACGACGGTCCGCGGAATTACGTCATTATGCGCCGCTTGCGTCGATGCGTTCTAACGATCCGGAGTCCCCGGCGCGGCTGCCGCGCGGGGGTGGTGCTGTCCCCGGAAAGTTCTCCGGCGTTGTAGAGATTGTTAGTTTGAATAACTGGAAAGCTGATTACGAACAGTTCCTGCAATAAGTGTTGGTCGACAGGATTTGTGCCGCCAGGCTCAGTACACAAGCGTGCGCACGACTGTCACGAATCTCGTAGCAATATCTTTCAGCAGGAAAGAATACATCGAACCTGCCCGCACCCAGTGGCGGGCAGTTGTGTTTCTGTTACTAAGTCTCCTCTCATAATTAATCCTTAAGGAGTTAAAGAACGCAGTATGATCTCAGCAGATATACCCGAGGGTCTAACATTCGACGACGTGCTCCTGGTCCCAGCTCGTTCTGACGTTTTACCTAACGAAACTGATACGTCCACGCAATTCACTCGCAATATCCAACTCCAGATTCCGCTCTGCTCGTCCGCGATGGACACAGTAACTGAAGCGGCCCTGGCGATCGCGCTCGCGCAACAGGGCGGCATCGGAGTCATTCACAAAAACCTGAGCGTTGAACGGCAAGCGGAAGAAGTTGACAAGGTTAAGCGCTCAGAGTCAGGAATGATTGTTGACCCGGTCACAATTCTTCCTTCTAAGCCGGTGCGGGAAGCGCTTCAGGTGATGGAGCGATTCCACATCAGCGGTGTGCCGGTAGTAGATGAAGATGGGCACCTTGTCGGCATAATTACCAATCGCGACCTGCGGTTTGAGACTCGCTTCGAGATTCCAGTCTCGGAAGTCATGACCAAACAGCCGTTGGTAACCGTTCCGGTTGGCACTACGCTCGAACAAGCCAAAGCTGTGCTGCAAAAACACCGGATCGAGAAACTGCTGGTTATTGATGGAGACAAGCGCATCAAGGGCTTGATCACTGTCAAAGATATTCAAAAAGCAATCAAATATCCGAACGCTGCCAAGGACGACCTGGGACGTTTGCGGGTCGCCGCCGCTATTGGGGCCACCGGCGACTTTCGCGAACGCGCCGACGAATTGGTCGAAGCGCGCGTTGATTGTTTGGTGATCGACACCGCGCACGGACACTCCTTGCGCGTTATCGAAGCCGTGCGCGAGATCAAACGGCGTCATCCCGATACAGATCTAATCGCCGGCAATGTTGGCACGACCGAGGGTGCCCAGGAGTTGATGGATGCCGGCGTGGACGCGATTAAGGTAGGGATTGGGCCTGGTTCGATCTGCACTACGCGCGTCGTAACAGGCGCTGGCGTGCCGCAAATGACAGCGATTCAGTCTTGTGTTAAGGCTACGCGTGCTGGTGGTATACCCCTTATCTCCGACGGCGGCGTGAAGTTTTCCGGGGATGTCGCCAAGGCAATTGCAGCCGGCGCTGACGTGGTAATGATCGGATCGCTCTTCGCGGGAACTGAGGAAGCGCCGGGGGAGGTAATTCTCTTTCAGGGTCGTTCGTTTAAGACTTATCGCGGCATGGGCTCGATTGGTGCGATGCGCGAAGGCTCGCGCGACCGGTATGCGCAGGAAATGGCGGAAAGCGAATCGAAACTGGTGCCGGAAGGAATCGAAGGGCGCGTAGCCTACAAAGGCACAATTGCCGAGATGACGACGCAACTGGTCGGCGGTCTTCGTTCCGGCATGGGCTACACGGGTTGCCGCTCAATCAAAGAGTTTCAGGAGATGAGCAAGTTTATTCGGATCACCTCAGCCGGCCTGCGCGAGTCGCACGTCCATGATGTAATCATCACCAAGGAAGCGCCAAACTACCGGCTCGAATAGACTCCCGTTACTTGTTCCTGTTTTGTTAGAACCAGGAACGTTACCTAACTAATGCTCAAACGCCGTTGCGCGGTGGGCGCCAACCTTAATGGCGCAGAAGGTCCGCCGTGCGGGCCGCCTTGTAATAAAAAGGCCCTTCCGTATTCCAATTTTCCTGGTCGAACTGCCGCCGCGCTCCGCAAGCAATACAGACACGGTAGGTTTCGCCCTGTCTCGAAAAAGGACGGCTCATCTCCTTGTGTTGACAGCCGAAAAGCTCTCCTACCCAACGCCCTAGGGCGAGAGTTATTTTTGACACCCTTGCCTGGTCGGGGTGCGAATAATGTTCCAGTGTTTCCAATGTAGCTTGCATACTTCCTCCCTTGAAAAACCGCCAAAATCGCGGGTCCGCACTTATCGCGGGTCGACGGCTCAGTTAGCCTCCTGGACTGCTCGGGTGCGCTCTAAGCCCTCGCACCTCTGAGCTTCCTTTATGCTGAAAACGTCAGGTTCCTCAATAGCAAACCAAATGCCTCAGGTTTGGGGGGTTGCTATTTAGCAATAAAGTGCGAAATGCGGCTTTATTTCCTTTTCCACTGGCAAATAATTGCCAGGGAGAACCTCCGTGAGTGAAAACCCGCCAACATCTTTTCCAGGCACATCAGCGCGGGGGAGTACATTCTCTTCAGCCACAGGGGCACGCGAAAGATCATTGAATTGAGAACCAGCAGATACGCCACGCTGCCAACGTACTTCTCCACCCTGAATTCGAAAAGACCCTCACACTCACGTTTCAACGGTTCGATATCAAGTGATTCTTCGTTGTCGGCAAAAAGCGAATCGTGCCGGTACCAGATTGCTCGCAAGCGGCTGAAGGCCGATTCCCGGTGTGGTTCGGCAAAGCAAAAGACACCTCCCTTGCGCAGGAGCCTGTGAATCTCGCTCAATACATCCGAGAGGTGCGGCTGGAGATGATGTAAACCCATAACTACAACTATGCAGTCGAAGGATTCATCTGGCAGGCCGGACGCTGTAATCGACGAACAAATGGCCTGACACGCCGGCCAACGCGTTTTGAAACTTGCTATTGCTTCCTCAGAAATATCCAGACCAGTAACCAACGCCTTTTTGTCTCTGAGTAGGTAACCGGTGGCGTGTCCGCTGCCGCTTAACGCCTCGAGCACGCTTCGCCCTTCGAGGTCCAACCCTGCAAACATCGGCCGGTACAGAAACTCCTCCCGGTAAGTCACGCCGTCGACGTCGCCGTATTGCGCTTCATACTCAGCCGCAATGCGGTTGTAGTGCTGCCTCTGCGTACCTTCAGCGTGCATGTGAGTCTCTCTTTGGCGAAGAACGAGTGCCAGGCTTCAATCAGGAAATCAAAGTTCAAGTCAAATCAGCTCGTGGTTGGGAAGGCGGGCTTGCCACGGCTGTTGGTAACGGAGCCATATACTCCGAAGGCCGCGCAATCAACAACGCCACGGAGAGACTCAGCAACGGTCCGATAACGTTAAAGGTAGCGCGGCCCACTGTCCCGCCCGCATTACTGTACGCCCCTAACATGATTGCCAGGACAGACGTGGCAATGGATGCTACCAGCCATGGCTTGGGAAAATATCTTAGCCGCCAAATCCCCAGCGGAATCAACCAACCAAACACATACCAGAAGCTTCGCTCGATGAGACAACTCACAAGGGCTACAAAGAAATTGACTGGCGCTCTCGCCTGTCCCGCGATATTCCACGGCCACTTGAGGTTTCCGGCAACGGCGGAGTGAACAGCCATCACCGTAGTCAGTCCCACAACCGCCATAGTTGCGATCCACTTGAATTCGGTCCATTCGAGTCCTGGCAGTCGACGTGTGTTTTGACGGCCTTCCACAAACCACCAGGTAAACGCAAAGACACATGAGAAGGGTACGAAGGTTTCCTTCGCGAGCGCGCCGAGCAATCCCCAGATTGGCAACAGAAACCACCTGCGGGTCAGTAAACTCCAAATTACCGCAGCCATAAAGCAAGCCTCTCCGGCGTCAATCAGCCCGACAAGTTGGAGGTTGGGAATGGTAAAGCTGAGCAAGTAGAGCGTTGCTCCAAGCAAAGCCGTACCCAGATCGTTCAGCAATCTGTTTCCGATGCTCACGACGAGGCAGGCAGTCGTAGCACAGAAGAGCGCGCTGGACATTAGCAGACCAAAGAAGCCGGGATTCCATGGGTGCAGGTAGGTCTGAGCCAACCAGTAGAAGGGCCGCCCAACATACGGAACCAGAACTCGGCAACGGAACATCTCTTTAAAGTTGGATTGGTCTGCACCGGTGATGATCGCGTAATACTTCGAGGTGTCGCTCAGGCCTTCAGTCAGGCGCGGGTCGTAACGTCTCAGCGTGGGATAACCTAAACCAAAACAGATCGCGAAAAAAAGTGGCCACAAAACCAGGAAATATCTGAGGCCTAGTAATCGGCCTTGCGAAGCTGCCGGCTCGGATGAGGCGACGACGTTGGTTTTCCTTCTTAGCATCTTTGACGAGTCTTTACGCTTAGGAGCCCTTCAACCACGCTGCTCGCAAGGCTTTCTGCTGCGGGGTTGCGTCCTTCTTTTCTTCGATTCGGTACTCGAAGCGTTCGGGCGCCCCGATCAGGAGCGTGGTTTGAATCGTGCGTCTATCACGTTTTACCGTAATCGGAACACGATCACCCTGCTTAAACCGACTGAGGGAGACAAGAAAGTTCTCGCGCGTAATATTTTTCCTGCCAAGCGAAATGATTTCGTCACCCTCTTCGAGGCCAGCGTCTTCAGCGGGAGATTTAGGGCGTACCACACCGACCGTCAGAGTGTCTTTGTCCTCCCAGTCAATCCCGACGCCGGCGTTAAACGGCTGACGCGCCTGCTCGCGAGCCAGGTTGAGCCCGAGAAAAGCCAGGGCTTCGTCATAAGGCAGTATTGCCACGCCATGAACGTAGCGCCTGAAAAAACCGCTCATGTCAGAGCCGCTGACTTCAGAAGTCACGCGTTCAAAATCTTCGGTGGTGTATCCTCGCCCGCGCAAGTAGTAGCTCGAATTCGGACTATTCAGATAAAACTCATCATACATGCGACGCATGACGTCATCGAGTGAAGCTTTTCCGTTGGTTTTTCCGCGAATCATCAAATCGAGAACTAATCCTAGCAGCTCACCTTTCGGGTAATAGCTGATTGACGTGTTCTCCAGATTCGTTCGTTGCGCGTGGGGCGCATCATCAAGGAAGGGAGCGGAAAGCGAAGAATCTTCCGCGCTCATCAGCCGGCTGCCCGGGGCGTTTTCGATTGCGGTAATGCTTTCGCTCTCACGTCGCAAAAGAGCAGCGTCGTCCCATAGGCCGGCGCGGTGCCTCATGAGGTGGCCGTAGTAATTGGTTATTCCTTCCGCGATCCAAAGCGCGCGCGTGCTGACGGAGCGCGTAAAGTCCCATGGGCCAAGCTCCACCGGGCGTAGTCGTTTGACGTTCCAAACGTGAAAAAACTCATGGGCCACGGTATCGAGGGTGCTCCCGTAAACGCCCTCTTCCCCAAGTGCGCCTGGTTCGATGATCTGCGTCGAAGTCAGATGTTCCATGCCGTCGCCGGAAATGTCATTGGCGGCGAAGTGGATCAGGAACGTGTAGGAATCAAACTCCGGTGGACCCCACATGGCGGTCTCCGCTCTCACGATCTTTTCGATGTCGCGAACGAGTGCCGGCCGCTTTCCGCCTTCGTCGCCAAATGAATGAACAATAACGTGGTATCGCTTGCCGTCAACCTGAAACTGATCCTCGGTCCAGTCGGGAGCGATTTCCGTCGGCGTATCGATCATGAGGTCGTAATTCGGAAACTGCCATTCGCGTTGATCGCTTCGGTCCGTCCGTCCGTTGACAATGCGCCAGCCCGCCGGCGGCTCAATCACGAGCTTGACCGGATCAGGCTTGTGATTGACGACGTACATGAAGATTGAACCACCATTGTAGTTTGCGTGGCGAGGATCGAGTTGTGAGAACGTGCCGGACAAGTCATTTCCGAAGACCTTGTAGCTAACAGTCAGGTATCTTTGCCCGTTGACCTCGACACGCCATGTTTGATCATCAACTCGGGTGGCGGGCAATGCAGGAATTGGTTTCGGGATGGGACAATCCTTACAGGGTGGGGAACTCCTTGAATACCAAACTTCCTGAACATTCTTGGCAAAATCAAAAACTGCGTAGCGTCCCGGCGACCACTTGGGCATCTGGAAGTCCAGTGATCTTTCCGTGCCATCTTTTGGCAACTCGACTTGAATGACCACTTCAAACAAGTGTGAAACCGGACGCGACATTGAAAGCCGATAGGTTACTGAGCTTAGCGGCTGGTTTTGCGCTGATGCTACGCCAGCAACCAGTAGGATGAGACAGAAAAGTGATGCAAGGCGCAAAAGGATTGTTCTCCGGAACGAATTCATGATTTTTCGCTGGTAGCCGATCGATGATGGCCAGAATAGCGGCGCGATTATCAGTGTTCGTTTGAAGCAGTGTCAAAGGTGACGCAACTCCTTCGGACGGCAGAGCCGCAGCAGCGCGCGTTTGGAGATTTCACTCTTGGCTTGCATGCGTTGGCTGGTTAGATTATTAACTTCACCAGGATCAAAGACCCAAGACCTAAAATCAAGACCTGAAATGCCTGCTACCGAACGTCTCTACTACAGCGATTCTCATCTGATTGAGTTTGAAGCGCGGGTCATCGACAAAACCGACCGCGTTAGCGGCTGGACTGCCGTAACCCTCGACCGCACCGCTTTCTATCCAACCGGAGGCGGGCAGCCCAGCGATACTGGAATGCTTGACGGCAACCGGGTTCTTGAATGTATCGATGACGAGGAGAACGGAGTAGTACATGTCATTCAGGGACGCGCCCCGGAAGTGGGTACCACTGTCAAGGGCAGAATCGATTGGGCGCGCCGCCTCGATCACATTCAGCAACACACTGGGCAGCACATTCTGTCGCAGGCTTTAGTAACTCTTTTCAATGCGCCGACCCGAGCCTTTCGCGTGCTCGATCACTCGTGCGAGATAGATGTTGAATTAACAAACCCAACGAATGAACTAATCGAACGCGCCGTTGAGTTGGCGAATAATGTCATTTGGGAAGATCGCGAGATCACTATCAGGACTGTTACAGCGGAAGAAGCGGCTCGGCTTCCCCTACGAAAGGAGCCTTCACGCGAGGGCAAATTGAGGTTGGTTGAAATTGAAGAGTTCGACCTGACGCCCTGCGGCGGCACCCACGCGTATCGCACCGGTGAAGTCGGGATGATTGTGGCGCGGACGTGGGAACGGGCCAAAGGGTTAACACGGATAGAGTTTGCCGCCGGCACCCGGGCGCTCGCCGACTACCGGCGCGCAAACAAGACGGCGCGCTCGGTTGCCGCTCTTTTCAGCGCCGGTCGGGATGACGCGGCAAAGCTCACCGCGCGAATGCTTGAAGAGAACAAGGAACTTCATCGGCGCGTTCGGGCGCTTGAAGAGATTGCTGCTCGCGTCGAGGCACAGGAACTACTTGCTAGTGTCTCCCCAAACGCAGCCGGTGTTGGGATTGTTACTAAGATTTATGATGATCGAGACGCTGAGTCGCTGAAACATATTGCTCAGGCGCTGATTGCCCATCCAAATACCATCGCCCTGCTCGGCTCGCGTGACAAGGATTCAGCGCGGCTGGTGTTCGCCAGGTCCGCCGGTACGGGCGGGGACATGAATGCGCTACTGCGCGATGCGTGCGCGAAGCTGGACGGGCACGGCGGCGGTAAAGCTGACATGGCGCAAGGCGGCGGGAAGAATGTAGAGAAGCTGGGAGAAGCGCTTGACCTGGCAACCAAGAGTCTTAATCAGGCCTGATGTAAATGTGTAAGCCCATCATCGCCCGGATCCATTCGGGTCTGGCTTCTAACCACGAACTGTCAGCCCGCACGGTGCCACTCCACTCCGCAAGACGGCGCTCAACTACAGAACCGTGAGCGGGCCGGGGTCCCCGGCGCGGCAGCCGCGCTGGGGTGGTGGTAGCGACCGGATGCTACACTCAACCTCACCGCTTTAGTCAAGGT
>DASXQM010000137.1:0-18224 GCA_036507195.1 Pyrinomonadaceae bacterium
GAATCACCGAACCGGTTGCGACGCTCTCATCCACGTATGAAGTAACGGTGGAAGCGACGGATGCTATTAATCAATCGCGAGTCACCTCGACGACGATGAGCTGGAAGCGATCATGCTTCACGAGCTGGTCCATATCCAACGACGCGACAACCTGATTGGCAATCTTCAATTGGCCCTTTGTGCCCTGCTATGGTTTCACCCGCTCGTCTGGTTTATCAGCCGCAAATTATTTGACGAACGTGAACAGGCCTGCGACGAAAGGGTTATGGAAGTTTGCCGAACGCCCGAGGCTTATGCTTCTAGCATTCTTAAAGTGGTGCGCTTTTGCTTCGGCTGGAGAGTGGCCGGCGTGATAGGCGCAGCTGGTGGCTCTAATTTACGAAGGAGGATTGAGAACATCATGTCTACTGGAAATGCGAACCGTGGAGCGAGCAGACTGTCTCGCTTGCTGGCTGGGATGTTACTGGCAGCGGCACTGCTTATTATGGTTGGCGCCGGCATTTACAGTCGCCCGCGCGCAGTCAATGCTGCCGCGAAAGAGACGGGGAAAATCCAAACTGCCAGTGGCGTGATGCCGGGACCCTTGGCTGTTATCGACGGCAGATCGTCCTGGAAGACTAAGCAGCAGCCACCACCGCCGCCACCACCAGCGCCAGGCATCGGCGCGCCGCCAGCCCCACCACCATCAGTCGCCTCACCCGCGTCGCCTCCTTCGCCACCATCGCCAGCTTCGCCTCCTTCATCTTCGTCGACGGCATCGCAGCCCTCGCAAACCGCGCAACCGACGCAACCCACGCAACCGGCCACGCCGGCAGCGATGCAGGAGAAACCTGTAGACAAAGGTGACAAGAACAAAAGCTCAAAGGAGAAAAGCAAGGATAAAGTGGTTAAGGGAGAATTGATTGAAGCGCCGAAACCTGTATACCCGGATGAAGCTAAGAAGCAGAAGATCGAGGGCACGGTGGTCGTTAGTATCGTGATTGGTCACGATGGGAATGTGATTAGAGCCAAGGCTAAGAGCGGGCCAGAAGCATTGTATGCTGCGTCGGAACAGGCGGCTTCCAAGGCGCGCTTTAAGCCAACCACTAAAGACGGCGAGCCGGTGAACGTCTACGGCTTCATGACCTACGACTTTGTGCTTGATAAAAAAGAATAGGGCGAGGGCGTGATGAAAGATTTGTTTCTCGTTGTTTTTCTTTTGGTGCTTAGCTCGTCAACGGCATGGGTGGCAAGTACACAGAACGGCCCGTCGCAAATTCCGTCGAGCGAACGGAAGATCAAAGTTAAGGGCGGTAAGTCTGTAGAGCGAGACAAATCAAAACCTGTTCGCAAGGCAATAGAAGAGTGGATCGCCCACAACATCGCGGCTTTCAATGCTAAAGATGTGGCAGCTGTCATGGCGCTGCGCACCGATGACTTTCACACGGTCACACCGGATGGCAAAGTAAACACCCGGGCTGATATGGAAGCATATACGAAGCTTTTCCTCGATAGAATCGACCATTTCATTTCTCAGGAATTCCAGATCGGCACGATTGACATCCAGGGCGACCAGGCAAGTGCCGACGTAACCCAGAAAACCGTTCGAATGCAGCGCCTTCCGGATGGCACTGTGCACAAGGTCGAAGCTGGTGCGGTGCAAAGGGAAACGTGGAAGCGAACGACGCAAGGCTGGAAACTGTACACCGTGGATAACGTTCGCGACACCCGTGTTCTTGTCGACGACCAGCCATACAAACGCTAGAGCCTTTTTGGCTCCTGATAATCGTGCGGCCCTGACGAGCTCGTCGGGGCTTTTTCTTTGCGCCTCAGGTCACGGTTATAATGAACGAGAAGTCCCCCGGCGCCTCCTAATCCTATTGATGTCGCGAAGACAGTCTCGGCTGCGCGAAAGGAATAGAATATGAAAGCCGCTACGTTTGTGAGTCTGCTGTTTTTGGTTGCGCTGACGCCCTTCTCGAGTTTTACACTTGCCCAGCAATCCAGTGCTTTTCATGTTTCCCAGATCGCGCCTTACGACAAAGCTGTCCCGGGACAGATCATGGAGCTACTGGTCGAAGGTATCGAAGGAGGCGCCTCGCCGCTAATGCTTCCGGTCGAAGATTTCAAACTTACTGTTTTACAAGACGGCGTCTCGCAAGAGGCGAAGATACGCACCGTGACCGCAACCCTTAGATCGGATCCACGTCCCATGGATGATGCAAAGTCACCAGCTGGTCCCGGTGGACGGAAGATGCGCTCCTTTCAAAGCGTCAACTTTGTCGTGCCTCGGGGTCTGCATCCAGGTGAAGCTGAACTCAGGCTTTCCTACCGTGGTCAAAGCGGCAATTCGATAGGTCTAACGATAGTTGAGAAACCACTCCGTCCGGTACTCGGCTCCGTAGCCGTGATGACGATCAACGCGAGCTCGCTGCCACCAGCGAGTAACCGGATTATTGGAAACGACCTGGGCTGGCGCCTGGAAAGGGGCTCAACAGCGCAAGTTTCTGTTAACCCGCTCACCGATCCTGACGATCCGAATTCCGCGGTAGTGATTCGTTTCAAACAGGGCGACGTTTACTACGATGCGCAAACGCGCGTCACCAATCAGCAGTTCCGCGTTGAAAACCGCAGTCGCGGCGTGGGGTTCTTTCCGGCACGAGATATTCTGGAAGTGGATGTGCCGGCCGCTTTGACGATGGGTCCAGCAGATGTGGAAATACACCTGCGCGCAAACGGTCAGGATAGTGAAGCCACGACACTTCGCGCAACGATCACTGACTCTACGCGATCGGAGGAAGCACCCGCTGCGAATGCTCCACGCTTGCTTATGGTCGCTCCAACACGCGTCGGGGCTGGGCAGTCTATGATTCTTTCGCTGGATTATCGGCGCACGCTTGATCCGGATCCTACAAAGACTATTATCGTCATCGAGCAAGGCAACGCGCGATACATCGTACCGGTTGAGAGAAGCTCTCTGAAATTTGGCCCGCGCGATTCTGATGCTCCAGTAGTGTTCTTTGTTAGAACGACAAAGGAGATTATCGGCAAGGCCCAGGTTCGTATCTTCAATCAACTGCGAGGCCAGCAAACTGGAATGAGCGAGCCGGTTGCGATTGAGATTCTCGATG
Organism: Pyrinomonadaceae bacterium; assembly: GCA_036507195.1. Classification (GTDB taxonomy): domain Bacteria; phylum Acidobacteriota; class Blastocatellia; order Pyrinomonadales; family Pyrinomonadaceae; genus PSRF01. The sequence continues at coordinate 3,111 of DASXQM010000137.1, forward strand.
AGCCGTTGCCGCCGGAACTACTCGGCGTCACTGAATCGACCGCGTCTGACCTCGCGCCTTTGCGCCAGAGGTATGAGATTCAGACTCGCGCCGGACGGCCGTTTTCCGAGTTTGATCCGCAACGCAAGTACGTCACCATTCAGATTAAGGGAATCGATTTCAATCCAAACTTCGTGCGCGTCACCTTTGAACAGGCTGGCCGTCGCTTCACGCTCGAGCCGGTGGATTTCTCATCATATGGGAACGACACGCTGATTGTTCGTCAGCCAAAGGAACTAAAGGCCGGGCCGGTGAAGATCACCATTGAGAATCGTGGAGCGGATACCTTTAGCGTTCCGGTCAGCAAGACATTCGAAATATGTTGCACACCCTGAAAGTGCGTTCCCGAGAGCGTGAAGAATTAGTTGAGTTCACGGATCAAGTCCAGAAGGAGCTGACTGCATCCGGCGCACAGGAAGGCGTGGTGGTCTTGTATGTGCAGCATACTACCGCCGGGTTAACTGTAAACGAGAACGCCGACCCGGACGTGCCGCGCGATATGCTCCACGCTTTTCGCACTCTGATCCCGCAGCACGGCATGGGCTTTCGTCACGGCGAAGAGAATTCTGATGCGCACATCAAAGCTACGCTGGTTGGTTCATCGGTAACGATTCCGTTTGCGGATCGGAAACTGCTGCTCGGCCGCTGGCAGGGTATTTTTCTTTGCGAGTTTGATGGCGGACGCGAGCGCCAGGTGATCATGATCATTCAGTAGGGTGGGACAGGCATTCCTGCCTGTCCGGGATGAACAAAAATGAACTTGCTAAAGAGGCAGGCAAGAATGCCTGTCCTACCTTAGATGCCAGCTCGCACTTACGACGACATCGCGCCGTACTATGACATAAAAACCTACGATGAAAACCTTGTGCTACGTACTGATCCTGACAGCGGTCATAACGACGCCGACTTCCTTTGCCCAGGACAGCAGACCGGTCGCGCCGCAAGCTGCGAAAATCGAAACCTCTTACGATAGCAGCAAGGACCGAACAACCGTCAGACTCGCGCCCATTTTTATCTCCGGCGAGCAGGACAAATACCATAGCCTTCATATGAGCCCCCGGTTTAGTTTTCCCGGGCACCAGCAGGTTGCGCCTGCGATAGTCGACTTCGAGCTGCAAACGGTCGTAAAGGGGAGATTAAGAATAGATCTCTATGTAGTTTTTATCGTCGACGGCGAAACAGTTTTTCTCAGTTCCAACCGGTGGGCCATCAGACGCCCCGTCCCCGGACGCGTGTGGATGGGCGAGCGTCTCGTCTTTCGCATGCCGTATGAGACATTCGTGAAAATCACAAAGGCCAAGGAATTTCAGATCAAATTTGACGGGGTAAGGTTTTCAGTGGCCGAGACACAGAAGCAAGCGTTGCGTGAGTTTTTGACGTACATGAAGCCAAACGATTAAGAGCTCGCGCCTCAATTGAGGCCCTTCATAATCTCGGCAAACTTTTCCACCTCGGCGCGGGTCCGCTCCATCGCCCGCCGACTATCAAGATAGGCCGTCCAGACCGGAGTCTGCGTGAGTGCTTTGGTGGTGTCTTCATCGAGCGTCTGGGCCATGAGAGCGATCAAATCGCTGACGACGCGCGTGTGCTGGAGGAGTGACTCGATAATAGTGTAAGCGAGGCGCGCCTGTTCCTGGTCAAGGTCGCGCGGCTCGCCTTTCGATGGCATATAGGGATCTGTTTCGCCTGCCATTGGTCAACCTTAAAGTCCCTATCAGCTGCCCCGCACAAACGGAAGCTCCGTAACGTGGGCGTTGAGTTCTTCATCTCCGCAAACCAGCTTCACGCTGGTACCCGGAGCGAGATAGTCGTACTTCAAATAGGCAAGCGCAACTGTGCGGCCCAGATGAGGGGAATACGTCCTGGATGTTATTCGTCCAATATCTTTGTCGTCAGTCGACTTAATATTCGTATTCGCTTCAACTTTCACCAATTGATCAAAAACCAAGCCGGTCGACTTCTTTGCCACATGTCCGCGATACTTGATGCGGGCGATAATCTCCTGGCCAATGTAACAACCCTTTGTATAGCTAACCGCGTCGTCCAGAGCCGCCTCAGTTACGACGTTGGTATCATCCATGTCCACGCCGTAACGTGGCAGACCTGCTTCAATCCTCAGGATCTCCAACGCATCGTAGCCGACCGGCCGCGCACCTGCGCTTTGCAGAGCGTGCCACAAACTACCGGCCTGATCTGAACTCACCACAAGATCAAATCCGTCTTCGGCAGTATGCGTCGCGCGAAACACCGTCAACTTCCCTCTCAACTCGTTTTGCTGCCATGGAATTTGTATTAATTGCCTGGGAGCGATGCTCGCCGCTTCGTCGCCCAGGACCGAGCGAACCACATTAACCGCCCTTCTTCCCTGAACTGACAATAGCCCGGTTTGGCCAGTTATATCTGAGACGCGAAAGTCGCCGGCGAGCGTGAAGCGTTCAATAGTCTTCAGCACGCGTTCATGCGTGGCCGGCTCAGTATCGATCAGAAAAGTAGGATTGACATTCGCCCGGGAGTTCTGTTGGGGTTGTCCCTCTGGAGTGGTCTGATCTGTCCCTTCATCTTTCAGGCGAACAACCCGAACGCTCGCAAGCAGCCGGCCCTGAACATTCGGAAACGCTGCCGGCATCCAGGTGTTCTCAGCAAGCGTCTTCATGTCGTTGGTGATTAGGCCATTGAGAAACTGCACGGCCTCGGCCCCGCTCACCAGAATGCGACCTCTATTGGAAAGATCTATAACTCCCGAACCGCCTTCGCGGACGCTGGCATATTCAAACAACACGTCACCATAGGATCCAGGCACAGACCAACCATCTCGCTCCATCATCGTCGCACCCAGTTGCTGATGAATCGAATCGATCGGTGAGTTGGTCAAAATCTGTGGCTCGAATGCTTTAGTCATGGATTAAAATACCGGCTTCGCCGTCTGATGGTTCGCCTGCTTGATCGCTCGCGCAATGACTTTGTAATCCCGCAACTGTTCCGCCTCGCGGCGGTGCGAAGCCAAAACCTGCGGACTGGGATGATAGATAGGCACCAGCACGCGACCGTCCCAGGATTGTACTTTCGCAGCCGACTCCTTGAGCCTCAGATCGTGAGACTTAATCAACTTCAGTGCCTCCAGGGCAACTGAACCAAGTGTGACCACGATTCCCGGATCTACTATCTCAATCGTTCGCTGCAGAAAATCTGAACAGTTTGTTAGCTCAATCTTGCTTGGTTTGCGGTTAGATCCGGAGTCGGCTCGTGGATTACAAAGCGCGGCACTGGTGATGAATATCTGCTGCCGGCTTAAACCAATAGAAGCCAAAAAGCGATCGAAGTTTTTGCCTGACTGATCGCCTGAAAAAGGTTTGCGCGTCCGGTCGGCGCCCTTTCGTCCGGGCGCTTCGCCAATAAACATGATCCGCGCGGCGACCGAGCCGTTTAATTCACTTAAAACCGCCGTTCGCTCACACATTGCCGGGCAGAGCCGGCAGTGAGCGGCCTCCGCGACGACGTCTGTGAACCTCGCTTGCTTTGATTCCTTTGCAGACATCCTTAATAGATTTCACCACAAAGGAGGGAAGTCACAAAGTGGCGGGCGAACTTGCCGGCTGGGGAATGGCTTTGCCGTCTGATGTGCGGAACAGTCTTTCCTACGGCCGCAGGCTAATCCTGTAGGTCTTGATTTTCGAATTGAGCGTAGTGGCGTTCATGCCCAGCAAGCGTGCGGCACGCGATTGATGACCACCGGTTTGCTCCAGCGCGCGGCGAATGAGATCGATTTCAAACCGGCGCACCTGGTCATAGAAGTTTATGCCACGGCCCAGATCCTGCACGGCCCCGACGCTGGCGCCTTCCTCGGAAGCAATAGCGACGGATTGCGGATCGCTGATTTCGGGGCGCAGACACTCGCGCGAAACCTCATCACTCGGGGCAATCACTACCGCACGCTCAATCGCATTTTCGAGTTCGCGAACGTTACCCGGCCACGAATAAGCTTCAAGCAACGCCAGCACTTCCGGAGCGATCTGCTCCGACACTCTCCGGCCATTCTCTTCGTTATACTTCTCAATAAAATGCTGGGCCAGCGGCAGAATGTCCTCCCGCCGGTCGCGCAAGGGTGGCAGTTCTATGGGCACAACCGCCAGCCGATAATAAAGATCTTCACGGAAAGTTCCCTGCTTAACGGCTTCCTTCAACTCGATGTTGGTTGCGGCAATGATGCGCACATCAACCCGGCGCGGCGTGGTATCCCCGAGCGGCGTAAACTCGCGCTCCTGGATAACACGCAGCAGGCGCACCTGCGTTTCTGGTGGAATATCACCTATCTCGTCAAGAAAAATTGAGCCGCCGTCTGCAACCTCGAAAAGTCCTTTCTTCGCGGCGACTGCACCCGTAAAGGCCCCGCGCGTGTGACCGAAGAGTTCCGACTCCAGTAGTTCGGAAGGAATGTTGGAACTGTTAACGGTAACGAAAGGTCTTCCCGCGCGCGGGCTCGCCTCATGGATCGCTTTTGCGATCAACTCTTTTCCGGTGCCACTTTCGCCGGTGACCAGGACAGTAGAGCGCGCCGGAGCTACTTGTTCGACCAACCGAAAGACTTCCTGCATGATGTCGGAGCGCCCGATAATCGCCCCGCGATCGACTGCGCGGCTCATGGCGCGCCTCAGTGTCTTTCGTTCCTCTTCTTTGCGCCGCCGTTTGATCCCGGCAGCGACCGTCAAAGTGATCTGTTCGTTCTGGAAAGGCTTTCGTATGCAGCCAAACGCACCATGCTCCCAGGCCGCGATTGCCGTATCAAAAGTCGCGTAGGCCGTGATCATGACGATGACTGCGTCGGAATCCATCTTCAAAAATTCTTCCAGCGCGCGCAGGCCGCCGATGCCCGGCATCGAGACGTCCAGCAAAACAACGTCGTAAGCGCGGCGACCGTACGACTCGAGTCCGTCTTCACCAGTCTTAGCCAGGTCAACACGATAACCCTCCGCAGAGAGCAGCGTCTCTAACACTTCGCGCATGATCTCCTCGTCGTCAACGATCAGTACGGAACCCTTTTTAGCCAAACGTCTTTCCGTCTTCACTGCCAATGATGTTGGTCCTTATATTTTTCGAAGCGAATCAGTTTAGGGGAGATCAGGACAAAAAAAAAGGCAAGAGCAAAGCGAGAGACCGCCGTGCTCTTGCGGTGACTTTTGAGATCTCAGATCTGAGATCTGAGATCTTCTTCGGGTCAATCGGCAACGGCCTGCAAACGAGCGCGGGCATTCACTGTCGGCAGAGTGATGCGAAATATTGTTCCGCGCCCGGGCGTGCTTTCGACACTAATGTGGCCGGAATGCTCCTGAACAATGCCATACGAAACTGCGAGACCCAGTCCCGTTCCTCGGCCTACCCCTTTAGTTGTGTAGAACGGATCGTAGATCTTGGCAACATTCTCGGGGGCGATTCCAATGCCACTGTCAGATACCTCAATCGTCAGCGAGTGGTCCTCAGCGGGCAGCGTCGAGATTCTAATCGAGCCGCCGGCGGGAATCGCATCGCGTGCATTCAGCAAAAGATTCGTAAACACCTGCTGGAGTTTGCCGCTGTTACCAAAGACTTGCGGCGAATCATGGTCGTAGCCGCGCACGATTTCGATCTGATTGCCGCGCAACTGGGGCTCCAGCAATTGCAGAGTGTCGTCAAGCACGCGACTGATATTTAGTTCGGTAAATTCACTGGCGTCTCCAGTGCGCGAAAAGTTCAGCAGGTTGTTAACGATGTTCGTGGCCCGCTCGGCCTGGCGGCGGACTTTAAGCAAGAGCGCATGCTTGGGATCGGTTTCCGCGAACATTCCGAGCAGCATCTGCGTGTACGAAGACACACCAGTGAGCGGAGTGTTCACTTCGTGGGCTACTCCGGCGGCTAACAGGCCAATTGAAGAAAGCTTCTCCCGCTGCTGCAACTGCTCTTCCAGGCGCACCCGCGAAGTTACATCTTCGAGCACAACCAGGGCGCCCGTTTGTTCCTGAGAATCCTGCAAGGGCGCGATGGCGATATTGAGAACTAGTGGACGGCCGGCGAAAGTTGCAGTGTGGATCTTGTAGATATTGCGGATTTCCTTGAGTCGCCAGCGATCATTCCCCAGCACCTGGCGCAATGTGTCAGTAAAGTCCTCCGAGAAAAGATCCTCGACTCGTTTCCCGACCGCCTGAGCGCGACTAAGATCAAGAATCTCTTCGAGGGCGGAATTCAGGCGCGTGACGCGGCCATCGAGATCCACCGCCAGTAGTCCAACATTAATCGACTCAATGATCGACTCATTAAACTCCTTCAAGAGTTTCAACTCTCCGGCTCGCTCCTGCTGCTCCTGATACAGCAGACTGTTCTCGATTGCGACCGCAACATAACCCGAGACCGTCAGCAGAATCTGCACGTCTTCCGAAGAGAGCAGCGCGCCGTCGGCCGAACGCCCAAGGCCGATGACTGCAACCATTCGGCCCCGCACCACACACGGAACATAATAGTGAAGCGCACGTCTCACGAAACCAGTCGTTTCTGGAATCAGATCCAGATCGTCGCTCCGGACTATTCCGGTCTCGGCCGAACGAATTCGGATCATCTCGCGAAAGTCGGGCGGCACCACCACTTCCGCTGAAAGTCCCGCGGCACGAGCCACGCGATAACCCGCGGGCGCGTTTTGGTCCTCGATGAAAATTGCGATGCGACCAACATTCATTACCTGCTGGAGACGGCTGACGAGTGAGTCAAGCAAAGGATCCAGCGCCGTGGTTGCGGAAAGTGTGCGGCCAAAATCAAGTAAGCTGTTGCGCATGTCGTAGCGCTCGCCATAAAAGAGCCGATCGATCTGTTCCTGCAAAAAGCTTTTTACGGGCGCAGCAATCATGACGATAGCTGCCATGGCCACGATTGCTATCACCACTCGCAAAGTAATTTCGCCCGAAGTGAAATCCTGATCACCCCCGAGCGCGTAAAGTCCTGCCAGGTAAACGACGCCGCCAACCATCAGAGCGATTGCCAGCGTGGTAAAAACGTAAACGAACACACGGCGCACCACCAGTTCCACATCCATCAGCCGGTAGCGAACCACTGAATAGCCGAATGCGAGCGGTATAAGAATCAGGGGGACAATCGCTACATCGGTCAGTCCGGGGTCAGCTTGTGCGCCCAAAAGGAAGCCGATGGCATAAAGCAGCGTGAAAGGCGCCACGGCCAAAACGGACCCCCAAATTACCCACTTCATCTGCTGCCGAACAACAGCGCTCCTGGCTCTGATCCAGGTTCTAATCAAAAAGACGACGCTGACGATCAATCCCGCTATGAAGTGGAAAAAACTAAGTTTATAGAAAACGCCGACAAAAGATTCAGAGGGATTAGGAAGGCTGCTGAGCGCCGGCACAATGAAAATCAACTCGCCGCGCAGGAAAACAACGCTCGCAAGCATGAGCAGCAGCAGTGCTGGCACATAAAGCAAAGCCGCGCGCCACCGTTTTTCGGCAAAGAGTTGCTGCCGCTGTGGGTAAATAAGACAAAAGTGTAAGAAGAGCGGAGGAAAGAGAATAAACGCGGCATTTCTTAGAAAAGCAATTGCTAAATCCAAATCGCGGTAAGTGCCGACGGGAGTGTAGAAGCAAAAAACAAAAGCGGCCAGACAGAGCGTAGCGAAGTGTAGAGCGAAAGGCGCTCGTCCTCCCTGCTTGAAAAGAACAAAGAAGCCGACGAAAAGAAAGACCAGGCCGATGAAATTGATGTAAACATCTCGCGGCGTCCATTTATGTATCGCATCCAGAGTGTCCAGATCGGCATAGTAGAACCGACTCTCCTCGGGGTACGACGGACGCTCAATTAAATAATGAATGTCGCCGCCTACTTTGGCCTCGTCCAGATAGATCTGGACCTTTTCGGTACGGACGACCTCTTCGTAGTTCTTGTTGTCCAGGCTGATCGCGATTAGGCGATCGCCGGGCAGAATCTGAGCCCGCGCTCCCGATGAGCCGGGTTCAACGGTTTCAGCGATAAGGCCTTGACGGGTATTGGTCCAGCGGACGCCGTCCCACGGCGGCGTTTCGTGTCTTAACCGCTGGGCAAAGTTAAGTATGCCCGCCGTCACCAGCAGAGCGGCGAGGGCGAGCACCAGCCACGTCCCAGTTGTAAAAACCGATCTCTTCACTTAAGTCGTTCTACCCGCAGATTATCAACGCTCTCGATCCAAATAAAAACGCAAGGTATGTTCCCAAGCTAAAACTAGCGAGGCTGATTCATCTAGTCAGGCCTCAAATCCTTACTGGATCTCGGCCGTGAGGGCGAATCTCATACCGGATTCCTTTGCAGGCATGGTCTGTATCTTCCCTCCTGCCGCTGGAATGTGTTTCTAACGAGTGCTCTCGCTGATCACCGCTGTCCAAGTTTTTGGACTTTTCCGAGATTTTGGAGACCGGGCAGATAGGCGACCGAAAGGAAAAAAGCGCGAACGAGCGGAGCTGGGGAGCGTTTCCCGATTTTGATTCTTCCTCTCCTTCTTAGAACCTCAGGGAGATCCCACCGCGAACCGAACGGCGGCCGGTGCTGAGTTGGGTGAGTATCTCTCCGTTCTCAGTGCTTGACTGCAGATCCAGTAGATTACGCGCATCAAGGACAGCTTCAGCGCGAATAGGCAAGCCGAAGCTCGGCAGTTCTTGTGTAACCTGGACGCTTAAAGAGGGATCATAAACAGCCAGGCGTCCGGCAAAAGGATCGATAGCAAACACGGTAGCGTTTGGCGAGAAGCGCAACACGGTGCGTATGTTTGTTCCTGTGCCCAAACCGGCGCCCAGTTGCACCGCCGCCGTTTGGAAAAAGCCGCTTTCAAATATCTCTGTTGGTTGGGAAATGTCACCGGATGCGAGCCGTTGTCCACGACCAAACGAGTATCCAGCTGACGCTGTCCACATGCGACTGAGCCTTCGCGTGTAAACCAGTCGCATTCCCTTCGACGCGCCCTGTTGATTGGCAACATTGATAAAGGTCTCGCCAGTCGCCCCGGAGAAGGCCGTCATCGGTGTGCTGAGCAGGCCGACGCCTCGTCCCAAAGTCGTATCGAAGAAAGCAGTGCCTTCGAGGTTGGATTTGTTATCGATGACTCTTTCGATACCGAACTCAAGCCGGTGGGTACGATCCATCACCGCACGGCCATCAACAAATGCTATTGGCCTTTTGCCTGCTTCCCTGAAAGCAACTTGAGTATCTTCAAACAGAGCCATGCTCTGAATGCTGCCTTCTTCTCCACCGGGCGCATAAGCGGCTTTCAATCGGGTACGCGCGTTCGCGTCGTATTGGATTCCAATGCGCGGATTGAGCGAGCGCGCACCACCGGCGCCGATGAAACGCGAGTAGTCGAGACCAAGGACGATTACAATTCCGTCGCGAACTATCCATTCATCAATCGCCCGGACTGAAACCTGGCCCAATCGGGATTGCCCAACTGATTGGAAATCTTTGATTGACGCCCACATTGGCGCGCCAAAGCGGAGGGCACCGAGACTCATCCCCATCCGGTGCCGCTGGCCGGCACGCAAGTGAGTGCTGGCTTCGAATCTTTGAGGACCACTCGGGCCGGCAGTTGTTTGACCGGCAAAGACCAATTCGATCCGATCGCTCGGGGAAGCTGCGACGGCAAAATTTAGGCCGGCGTAGCCGGGACTGTATGAATTGCTCGCAAAATATGTTTCGACAACTCCCTGAACCTTACCATGCGACCCCTTATTGGAGCCTTCGCTGCCGTCCTGACTGGCGCCATCGCCGGTGGTCTCCGAGTCCGAGGCTGTTTCCCTTCCCAGCACTGCCTGGATGTCGGCATCCTCGCCCTCTTGTGCCTGGAAGATGGAACGGCGAGTCTGCGCCGAGCGCAAAGTCCACTTGACATCGTCGCGGTCTCTGCGGCGTTCGGGTAAAGTCTTGCCAGAGCCCACGGGCTCAAGGTTGAAGCGGTAAACAAGTTCCTCCGAGGCGTGAACTTCAACCGAGGTAAAGACGACTTCGTTAAAACCTGCGGCAATCGCCCTAATGCCATACCGGCCTGGCGAGATCCGCGTGGTGAAGCGGCCAGACGCATCGCTACGAGTTTGTTTGATGACTTTGCTCGCACCATCCCGCAGCAAAGAAATGAGCGCTCCTGATACTGGATTGCCTTTGTTATCGAGAACAGCCCCGGTAATCGTCGCCAGGTTTCCTTTGCTTGCACTTGCCGTCGGTACGTGGAGCCAAAGACCAGCCGAAAACGCAACCAGAAAAAGACTTAGTATTCTTCCTAATCTCATTTTTCCAAATGCTTTCCCTGTTACTCTTCCGGATTCTTTCAGTATCACGAACATTGCACGAAACCTCCTTACGTCTCCGTTAGGAAACGTCTGCAGCGATCGACTATGACTGTGGTTTGCGCAAAATAGGAAGAAGTCTCCTAAAGGTTCTCACCTTCGCGACAGCTGCAAGGCAGCCTCGCCTTAACCCGCAAGGCAAACTGGTTCAGGCCAGGAGACTTACCGGAACCGCTAGATACTTCGCATTTTCCGCCAATAATCGAAGGTCTGTCAAGCAACAGGACGGCTGTTCAGCGTCCACTTTGGCTCCGCTTTGCCGCCGGTTTCCGGCGTGCTAGGATTCGGTGCTGTGTTAATTTCTGCCCGGTTTTGATTGTGGAATTCATGATTGAAGAAGTTTGCTCGACCAGACTCCCCAACGGCATCACGGTTTTGACTGAACATATGCCCGGTCTACGTTCGGTAACCGCCGGGATTTGGGTGCGGCGTGGTTCCCGCCACGAAGCCCCCGAACTCAACGGCATCTGCCATTTCATCGAACATGCAGTTTTCAAAGGGACAAAGCGCCGAACGGCTCGCGATATTGCCGTTGAGTCTGATCGGCTAGGGGGAAATCTCGATGCTTTTACCACCCATGAGATGACAGGTTTCGCCGTAAAGGTTGCGGACCGAAGCCTGCCCCAGGCATTTGATCTGCTGGCCGACCTCCTCGCCCACCCGCGCTTTGACCAAAATGATTTGGAACGCGAGCAGAAAGTTATCCTCGAAGAGATGAAAATGGTTGAGGACACTCCGGACGAATTGCTGGGGGAACTCTTCAACGCCGCTTATTTCCCCGGCCATCCGCTGGGACGCCCAATTGAGGGCACAGCAGAAACCATTTCTTCGTTTGATCACAATACTATCTCAGCGTTTCACGCCCGCGAGTTTTCGGCCTCCAACCTGGTGGTAGCGGCAGCGGGCAATGTGGAGCACGAACGTTTGGTGGCTCTGGTCGAAAGTTCGTTTGCCAACTACGTGGCCGAGACGCAAACGAGCCGGCCGGATGCGGCTGAACATTCACCGACGCCGGCCGCTCCGATTCTTATTGAGCAGAAGAAGGAGCTCGAGCAGGCACATCTTCTTATCGCGGCTCCCTGGCCCGACGCGAAAAGCAGTGATCGCTATGCAGCCAGCTTGCTGGCGTCGGTAGTCGGTGGTGGCACTTCCAGCCGCCTCTGGCAAACAGTTCGCGAAGAGCGCGGTCTTGCTTACTCGGTCGGAGCCGGAGGCAGCACCTTTTCCGACGTCGGCGTGTTCACGATCTATGCAGGCACGTCTCCAGAGCACCTGGACGAGGTGCTCGACTTGTCGTTGGCGGAGATGCGACGAGTTGTGGCTGAGATCGTTTCCGAAGAGGAGTTGAAGCTGGCGAAGGATCAAGCGATATCGTCGATACTTCTCGGGCTTGAATCTTCGAGTGCGCGGGTGAGCGCGCTGGCTCGCCAGGAGATCATCCATGGACGTCGCATTTCCACTGCGGAGACCATTGAAAGAATTGAGGCTGCGAATGCCGACGACCTGCAGCGGGTGGCCCGCGAATTTTTCACCAGTGAATCGCTGAGCCTCGGCGCTCTCGGAAAGCTCAACGGCTTTCGCGTCGATCGCTCGCGGCTTAGGATCTGAACGATCTCGTTTTGTTGCTAGTAGCGCGAACTGTTAGTTTGCGCTGCCCGGCTGATAGGCAATGAAGACGAGTCGGTGCCGAAAACTCGCAAACCAACAGTTTGCGTTACGGCGAATGCCGCGGTAGCCGTTTGCGGTATTAAATGCTAAAGTTTCTTTCTACACCTTTCTTAGTAGCGCAGTTCATAGTTTTAATTTCCTTAACATGAAACTTACCGTTCTCGGCAGCGGCTCAACGGGCAATGCGGTTTTGATCGTTGCGGGTGAGACGCGTGTTCTCGTTGACGCCGGGCTCAGCGCCAAAGAGATCGCGCGCCGGCTCGCGCTCGTCGGCGAAGACGCGCAGAAACTCGACGCCGTACTGGTCACGCATGAACATGGCGACCACGCCGGCGGCCTGCGCGTGTTGCTGCGGGCTGTCGATTGCCCTGTCTACATTTCCGCCAAAACTTGCGATGCCTACATAAGCGAGCGTACCAACGTTAACGATGAAGAGCCACGCAAACGTGCCCGGGCGCTCCAGGACCGCGTCGAGCAAATAGAATCGAGCCGCGACTTTCGCATCGGCGAGATCGACTTTCATCCTTTCACCATCCCGCATGACGCTGTAGACAATTTTGGATTCACGGCGACACATCAAGGCGTGAAGATCGCAACGTTAATGGACTTTGGTCACATCACGACTCTTGTTAGCGAGCGGTTGCGAGGTTGCGCCGCTGTCGTGATCGAGTCAAACCACAGCCGCGACATGTTGAAAGCTTGTGACGCTTATCCATGGGAATTGAAACAGCGAATTCTTTCACGCCTCGGTCATCTCTCGAATGAGGATCTCGCGGAATGGATTGGTGACGGCTTTGACGGCATAGCACGCTATCTCGTGCTTACGCACCTTTCGCAGCGCGCCAACAATCCCTATCTGGCAAAGATTTCTGCGGAAGTTGCCCTGCAAGAGCGCTTCCCACTCTTCCATGCCGACACTCAGGTCAGCCTGTCGTTTCCAAAGGAGCCAACTCCGTGGATCGAGGTCTAGTGGAAGGATGAGGGATGAAGGATGAAGGATGAAGACGGAACGTCTGGCGAATTGATCCCCCAAGCCTGGCTGGAGTCAACTCCTTGGAGTGCGCTGACCTGTCAGCGCTTGGCCGGTCGCGAGCTGTCGCGGACACCAATCACAGGAATCCAAGGAAAGACTGCGGCGTCAAGCCGGGGTCCCCGCGCGGGCAGCCCGCGTGGGGTGCCGTGCCGCCGAAGGGCAAAGCGGTGACTGGTCACCGCACTCCAAAGAGATGCGCGCTAATCCTGCTGGCCGCTGTTACGGGGTTCGCCTGTGCGTCGAATCGCGGAAGCGGATCTATTCCGCCCGAAGTGGAATCGACTATTAACACCATCAGCGAAGAGATTGCGGCGGAGCGCTACGACAAAATCTACAACGAGGCATCGGAACTTTGGCGGCAAGATGCCACGCTCGAACAGTCAATTGCCGCATTCAAGACTCTGCGCACAAAGCTCGGGCTGGTTGAAAACCGCATGTTGCAGTCGGCGACCGAACAGCAAAACTCCGGCGGGCCACTAAAAGGTCGCGCATATATCGTTACTTACAGAACAAAGTTTCAAAATGGCGAAGGTATGGAAACCTTCACCCTGGTAGAGCGCGACGGCCGCTGGCTGCTCGCGCGATATTTTGTCAATTCAACGGCGCTGAAATGAGTTTTGGGTTTCGAGTTTCGAGTTTTAAGTTCGCCCATAAGGCAGTGAGATTCTAACTCGAACCAAGACCTGAAACTCAAAACTCTGGACTCGGAACTCGAAACTCGAAACCCGAAACTCGGAACTTAACGAGAGATGATCGAACGTTACACATTGCCTGAAATGGGCGCGCTCTGGAGTGAGGAGAGCAAATTCCAGAAGTGGCTCGAGGTGGAGCTCGCTGTCTGCGAAGTGCATGCGGAGATGGGAACCATTCCGCAGGAAGCGCTCGAGCAAATCAAATCGCGCGCGAAGTTTTCAGTCGAGCGAATAGATGAAATCGAGAAGACTACCAACCACGACGTCATTGCCTTCACCACCAACCTCGCCGAAAACATCGGTGAAGCCGCGCGCTTCGTTCACTACGGCCTGACCTCTTCCGATGTTGTGGATACTGCAAATGCGCTCCTGTTGCGCGATGCCTGCGATCTTCTGCTCAAGAGAGTCGAGACGCTCCTGGACGTGCTCGAGCGCCGCGCGGTTGAGTTTAAACACACTCCGCAGATTGGCCGCACCCACGGCATCCACGCTGAACCTACCTCTTTCGGTCTGACTTTCGCACTTTGGTATGACGAGATGCGCCGCAACCGAGAACGGTTGCGGCGGGCACGCGAAGCTGTGGCTGTGGGGAAAATCAGCGGTGCAGTCGGTACCTTTGCGCTGCTCGACCCCGAAGTTGAAGAGAGAGTTTGCGCCCGGCTGAGCCTGAAACCGGCTCCCGTTTCCACGCAGATCATTCAGCGCGATCGCTACGCCGAATACCTGTGCACGCTGGCGATCATTGCGTCATCGCTCGATAAGTTTGCCCTCAATATTCGCCACTGGCAGCGGACGGAAGTTTACGAAGCTCAGGAACACTTTGCTATCGGGCAGAAAGGTTCGAGCGCGATGCCTCACAAGCGGAATCCGATTATCTCCGAACGCATTTGCGGCATGGCTCGCGTCGTCAGAGCTAACAGTCTGGTGGGACTCGAAAACGTTGCCCTCTGGCATGAGCGCGACATCTCACACTCGTCCGCTGAGCGAGTGGTGCTGCCTGATTCGAGCATCGCGCTGGATTACATGCTGCATAAGGCAGCATCTTTAATTGAACGGCTGGTGGTTTACCCGGAGCACATGCTTCATAACCTGCAGTTGACGAAAGGTCTAATCTTCAGTGGTCAACTCCTGCTCGCGCTCACGCAAAAAGGTGTGTCACGCGAAACGGCTTATGAATGGGTGCAGCGAAATGCCATGAAGGTATGGGAGACAGAGGAAAACTTTGAGGAGCTCCTGAAGCAAGATGCGGATATCAATTCACATCTATCTGCCCTGGAGATCGATGACGTGTTCAAGCTCGACACCTATCTACGAAATGTTGACAGGATCTTTGACAGGGTCTTTGGGG
>DASXQM010000138.1:0-25605 GCA_036507195.1 Pyrinomonadaceae bacterium
TACAGTATTTCGGTGAACTTAAGCACCGCTTCCGACGATAATTTGAATCCGGAGCTTTCCGGTTTTCTCGCCCCACAAGGCCCATACAACAATCCCTGTGGGGCGTTGTCGTGTCTGGAGGACAGGCATTCCTGCCTGTCCGCTGTTTGTTTGATGACGATCTGCTGTTTTTTGATAAAGGACAGACAGGAATGTCCGTCCTACTTCACATAAATCGGATTCGAGATAATCCAGGGTTGGTCGCCGGCCGGCTTGGGAAGCTGCGGCAGGTAGACTTCGACGCGATAACTTCCCTTCTCAGTTACCGGATAGTCCCGTTTGTTTATTCCGCTTTCGTCCTGAATGACATTTCCATCTTTCAGCAAAACAATGCGGCCAACGACTGGAAGAATCACACTCAAACGCACTGAGTCTTCCAACTTGATCTCGTCTCCCATGATTTTGTTTTCGTCTCGATCCTGAGCCGTGAAACGAAACCCGTTAGTCTCCCCAAATAGATCGAAGCCGATGAAACAGTGGCCCGCGGCGATGGCGGCGAGCAGTCGTTTATCATCCAGCGGGGGAGAGGCAATCTGCCCGTCGAGAATCGAAAGAGCTAAAACATGCACGCGAACGAGGTGAAAACTTCTTTCATAGGGATCCAGCTTAAAGCCAAGCAAGGTCTTGCCGGTAGAGTCGTTTAAGCTGATCCCGACGTTCGCATGCGCGTCGTTTCCCGCAGTGGCAACGAGAGGTTGACCTTTTCGACTGATCAGTTCGTCCCACTTTTTCAAATTCTCAGACGGTCGTCGATAGAAGTTAGCGAACAACAGATCAGGATAACTGCGATAGGACCAGAGGCCGTCGAAGAACATTACGACCGGATTTATCTGGCGCGCGTTCGTGTAAACGTTATAAACCTCGATGCCGTTGTAGCCTGGGGTCTCCCAACTCTTGAACTCTTCCGGATAGGCTATCAACGCTAAGCCAGACGAGCGGCGCAATAAAACCTCCTGCGTGGACCATTGACTATCGGAACCAGCCTGGGCATCGCCCGAGATCAGAAGCAAGCGATCTCCAGTGGCTGACTTCACTTCGTTACCATTAATGAACAACACGCCGCCGTGCTCGCCTTTGAGTGTCATCTCAGCGGTGTTGAAATTCTTCGCCGGATGCTCGGTCATTACTACAAAATCGAGCTCATTGGATTGGGCTGCCGAAATTATCTCTTCGAAGTTGCCGCTGCTGTGACCGCCGAGAAAGGAGTGCACATGGACCACGCCTTTGAACTCAGCGAGGCCGTCACTGGACGGAGTAACGACGCGTTGGGAGTCTACCTGCTGAATTGCCGCATGAAGTCGACCCAGTTTGTAGCGACGATAAGCGAAGGGAATCTGCGAGAGCAGAACGAGGACGAGCAGGAGCAGTAAGAGTTTCTTCCAACGCTTCATGAGGGAATCAACTCTCGAAATCTACCGAGGCCACCTGCTCGCTAATGGCGCTACCGAATTCGGCAACTTTTATGTGCTGCGGATGAATAGTGTAGGCTTCAAGCGCGGCGCGATCGCGGAATGAGCCGACGAGGCCGGTGTGGAAAGAGCGAGGCAGTTTCACGATGTCGAAACCCACCGTCAAACTTTCAACCTCCTTGATTTCGCTAGACAAATTACGCAGCATCCGCACGTGGTCTTCGCGGACTTCCGGCTCGACGTCAGCACGGTATTTCCAAATGACAATATGGGTAAGCATTTTAAACAAGAATGAAGGCAGAAGGATGTTTAAAAGGATGAAGGATGAAACTGTGTTTTATCCCTTCATCCTTCATCCTTCATCCCTCATTATCCCTCATCATTCATCCTTCCTCTCGGGCTTGGGCGTGGGGCTAGGTTTCGCTTGTGGATTTGTTTGAGGTTGCGGCGCTTCGGTTTTGATAGTTGTGCGTATCGTGTCCCAGGCGGGGGTTGCTTTTAATAGCGCTTTGTCCGGGCCGAGGAAAGTTAGAACGACGAGACGCTGCCCGACCACAGCCCACTGGATTTCCGCCATCCCCGGTACGCCGTCAAGCGAGGCGCGAATTTTTACGCCTTCTGCTTTAACGCCGCCTATCTCTGTAGTAGCGGGAGAGCTTTGAGGATGAGCAGCCGCCTCTTCGAATGATTTGGTGGTCGATGCTACATACTTATCAACGAGAACCCGCTTGGCCTCCGCTATTTTTTCCGGCGTTGTGACTGGAGTGCGAAATACAAAGACTGTAATCTGGGCGTCACTATCGGCCCGTCCGAAGGTCATCTGCTGCGCATCTGTGTTGCTGAGGTCGTTGAAAGACCAGCCCGACGGGTAGTTAAAGCTTAGGCCGTCCTTGTTGAATTCTTTAGCGTCGCTCGGAGCGATCTGCGCCGAAACCGACAAGCCGCAGAACAGCAGAAGAGTTATTACCAGAAAAAAGTTGCGCGGTGATTTCATTTGTCCTCCCAAAAGTTCTAAAACCGACAAATCTTCTGATCAGATTGAAGCGCCATCTTTGGAGAGTTGCCGCTCATCATTTGACTAGAGCGTCTGACATCCTAAGACTGATGAACCAATAATTTTAGTTGCTCATTTAATAATTCCCAAACCTGGCGCACGTGTTTCTCGGTAGTGCGGATGTTGCCAATGGAGAGCCGGAGCGTAAGCTTGTCGTTGAGCTTTGTATGGGAGAGCAGCGCTTTGCCCGTTGCATTCACTCCATGCATGATGGCTTCGTTAAGCACATCCAGCCGTGCGTCGTGCACTTTCTCGTCCGCTACCTCCATGCGCGGACAGGCGCGAAAGCAAACCAGCGCCAGCGGCAGGGGCGCCATTAACTCCCAATCTGGATCCGCTTCTACCCACGATGCAAACAGCTTTGCGAGCCGGCAGTGCTCACGGATTCGCGCCGCTAAACCTTCGTGGCCGAAATAGCGAATGACCATCCATAACTTCAGCGCGCGAAAGCGACGACCCAGTTGCACGCCGTAATCCGAGCCGCTGCGCACTTGCTCCTGCTCGGGCGTGCGCAGGTATTCCGGGACTAATGAGAAAGCGCGTCGAAGCAAGTTGAGGTGACGGCAATACAGCACGGAAAGATCAAATGGCGTGAATAACCACTTGTGCGGATTCACTGCCAGGGAATCCGCTCGCTCGCAACCTTTCAGAATATGCCGCAACTCAGGCACCACCGCGGCTGATCCTGCATAAGCCGCATCCACGTGTAGCCACATCATGTGCTGCTCGCAGATGGGGACGATTTCTGGAACCGGATCGATGCTCGAAGTTGATGTGGTGCCCACTGTCGCCACCACGCAGAAAGGCAAAATGCCATTTTCCTTGTCTTCCGCCACTGCAGCAGCGAGCGCCTTTGAATCCATGCGAAACTCAGAGTCGGTAGGAATCTTTCTGAGCCCGCGCTGGCCCAGTCCCAGCGTTATCACGCCCTTCTCAATAGATGAATGCGACTGTTCGGAAACGTAAACACGCAACAAAGGCAGGTCTTTGCGCCCGCTCATTCCCTCTTCACGAATGCGCATTTCCACCCCCTCACGCGCCGCGGCGATCGCGTGCATGCTGGACACCGAAGCCGTGTCATAGATGATTCCGGTCATTCCCGCATCGAGGCCCATCATCTGCCGGAGCCAATCAAGTGTGACTTCTTCCAACTCGGTTGACGCCGGCGAAGTGCGCCATAGCATCGCTTTGTTGTCGAAAGTGGCGCTCAGAAGTTCGCCAAAAATTCCCGGCGCTGAGGTTGAGGTAGCGAAATAGGCAAAGAACGACGGATGGTTCCAGTGGGTCAACGCGGGGACGATTAAGCGGTCCACGTCGGCGATGATCTTTTCCATCGCCTCGCCTTTCTCCGGTGGGATGGCAGGCAGTTGTGCCTTCAAATCTCCAGGCGCGATCTGGGCCAGCACCGGCAAGTCTTCAACGTATTCCAGGTATTCCGCCACCCAGTCGATCAGTTCGTGACCAAAGCGGCGAAACTCTTCCTTGCTCATATCGCCTAATCGAGGCGAGAGTTTTTGTTGTGGCTCTGTCATCGGGCGCAGTCTAGAGGAGCGGGAAACGAAATTCCACTTTTTCCGTTCCTGGTGAACCGCCAGGTCACCCGAGAGCTATCCGCAGATTTCGCAGATTACACAGATTCGATAAAAACAAGCGTTCAATTCGGAGAGCAGGTGATGATTACAAAGTGGTCGGTTTAGATAGGGCACTTGTGCCCCGCGTCCGTTGGCGGACAAGTCCGCTTTCTAAACGGGCTTGCGACGGAGCGATCTCGAATGAAAATCACGAAGGTCTTTGGTTAGTTTTTTTGACATCTGTGTAGTCTGCGAAAGCTGCGGATTTAAATCCTGGAGCTCTTCGCGGCTTGGGGTTTACTTGCCGGCGATGTTACTCAAAGTTTGCGTCAGCAACCGTCTCAAAGCTATTATTCAGCCTCGATT
Organism: Pyrinomonadaceae bacterium; assembly: GCA_036507195.1. Taxonomy (GTDB): domain Bacteria; phylum Acidobacteriota; class Blastocatellia; order Pyrinomonadales; family Pyrinomonadaceae; genus PSRF01. The sequence continues at coordinate 4,440 of DASXQM010000138.1, forward strand.
TTGGGCCGATAGCAATTTATTCGTCTAGAAGTTTAGAGCTCGGCTTTTGGCTGTCGTTTACCGGGCGCAAGCTAAAGCTTGAACTGTAAACTGCAACTGCCGCCACTTAAAACTATTTCGCCTGTGAGGAAACTATGAAAAGACTTCTGCTTTCGCTGGGACTGATTACAACTCTCCTTTTTGTTTTTGCCTGTGAACGCAAGGGTGGGCCAGGAGCCGGCGGCAACTCGGGCACCATTGTAGTGGGCTATTACGGAGACCTTTCGGGACGCACCTCAAACTTTGGCCAGTCAACCAAGAATGGCGTCGAGATGGCGGCTGACGAGATCAACAAGGCGGGAGGAATTGACGGCCGGCAAATCCAGATTCTTTCGGAAGACGACGAAGGGCGTCCGGAAAAGGCTGCGACAGTGGTCACCAAACTGATCGATCAGGATCGCGTGATTGCGCTTCTCGGCGAGGTTGCTTCCGGAAATACTCTGGCTGCCGCACCCAAGGCGCAGGCCGCAAAGGTTCCGATGATTTCGCCCTCATCGACGAATCCCGCGGTGACGCAAGTTGGCGATTACATCTCTCGCGTCTGCTTTATCGATCCCTTTCAAGGCGACGTAATGGCCAAGTTTGCCGCTAACACGCTCAAGGCAAAGAAGGCCGCGATCATGCTCGACTTCAATTCGCCTTACAGTCGCGGGCTGACCGAGTTCTTCGAAGCGAGTTTCAAGAAACTGGGCGGAGAGATCGTCGACAAGCAGTCCTACACCCAGGGCGATCGAGATTACAAAGGACAGCTCACGGCTATTCGTTCAAAGAATCCGGATGTGATTTATGTTCCGGGTTATTACGGTGAAGTGGGCGTGATCGCCAAACAGGCGAAGCAACTGGATATCAAAGCGCCGATGCTGGGCGGCGATGGCTGGGACTCAACCCAACTTTGGGACTTGGGCGGTGACGCGCTAAACGGCGACTATATTTCCAATCACTACTCCGTCGACGATCCATCGCCGGCAATTCAAAAGTTTGTGGCTGATTATAGAGCTCGGTATGGCAACGTTCCTGACGCGCTAGCGGCGCTCGGCTACGACGCGATGAAGGTGCTGGCCGACGCGATCAAGCGCGCGGGGACTACGGAAGAACCACAACTTAAGGATGCCATCGCCGCCACCAAAGATTTTCCAGGCGTCACCGGAACCATTTCTCTGGATAAAGATCGAAATGCCGTGAAACCTGCGGTAGTGCTCAAGCTGCAGGACAGGAAATATATATATGTGGAGACAATTTATCCTGAAGGCATGACGCCGCCCGCAGGCGCGCCGGCAGCCCCGGCAACATCAAGCACGTCGCCGGCTGTCGCGCCTGTCTCGTCTCCAACGAAGGCCGCTTCGCCGGTTGTGGAAACCAAAAAGGCCGCGCCATCTCCCCAATAAAGTCAAACAAAGTCTTCTATGGACACTTTCGTTCAGCAGCTTATTAACGGCCTGACGATCGGCGCAATCTATGCGCTCATCGCCTTAGGCTACACGATGGTCTATGGCATCCTGCGCCTCATTAACTTTGCGCACGGCGATATCTACATGGTCGGCGCGTTCGTTGGTTATTTTCTCGCCTTCCAACTCGGCTTTGCGGCTGGACCGTCTGTCGTCGGGCTCACCGTTGTGCTCATCGGATCAATGATTGCGGCGGCGCTCGTGGGAATGGCAATCGAACGCTTTGCCTATCGTCCAATTCGAAAATATGCGCGCATGACTACGCTGATTACCGCCATCGGCGTGTCTTTGCTCATTGAGAATCTCTTTGTGGCCAAGCTTGGCGCCGCGCCGCGAGCTTTCCCGCAGCTCCTGCGCGAACAAAGTTATACGCTTTTTGGCAACGCCGCGATTTCCAAGTCCCAAATTCTGATCTTTGCAGTGTCGGTGTTGCTGATGCTTTTGCTGCAGTGGGTTATCTTCAAAACCAAGGTCGGCACAGCCATGCGCGCGGTCTCGTTCAATCTGAACTCCGCAAAGTTGATGGGTATAAATACCGACTTTATTATCTCATTCACATTCGCGCTTGGTTCGGCCCTGGCTGCGGCGGCTGGAGTGCTGACGGCTCAATACAACCCGCAGATTGATCCTTTGATGGGTATCATCACCGGTCTTAAGGCGTTCGTAGCCGCGGTGCTCGGCGGCATCGGTAATATTCCCGGCGCGGTATTAGGCGGTCTGCTGATTGGCATCGCCGAGACTTTTGTCGTGGGCTACGGTCAAAACGTCGGCGTCCCCACCACGTTTCGCGATGCAGTTGCTTTCGCAATCCTGATTTTGGTACTGCTATTTCGACCGACGGGCCTGCTTGGCTCGACGGTCCAGGAAAAAGTCTAGGCATTTTAGATTGCCAATTGCCGATTGCCGATTGAATGCACCTACGCCACCTTCCTTAAATCGGAGATTGGCAATCGGCAATCGAAAATGACTTCATGCCAACTCTAGTCAAACGTCTGTTCGCCGCGCTGGTTATCGTTCTCCTGCTCGTAGTGATCAATCAATACATGAGCAGGGAAGGGCTGTTTGGCTTTGGCGTTCCGCCTTACTATGCGCGGCTAATTGTGCTGGCGGGCATCAATATCATTCTTGCCGTTTCTCTCAATCTCATCACTGGATTCACCGGACAGTTTTCCATTGGCCACGCTGGTTTCATGGCCGTGGGCGCCTACAGCTCCGCTTACCTGACGGTCTATTACGGCCAACCGTGGGAACAATCGCTGGCTGGAATAGTTGGAGCTACCCTGGCCCACGCACTCATATTTCTCCTGGCGATCGTGGTGGGCTCGATTGTGGCCGCGTTGGCGGGTTTGATAGTAGGCATTCCCTCGTTGCGATTGCGCGGTGATTACCTGGCCATCGTCACCTTGGGATTTGCCGAGATCATTCGCATCGTTATTCTCAACATCGACAGCGTTGGCGGCGCCACCGGCTTCACCGTCCCGAGTTACGCAAACTTCTTGTGGGTCTATGCGTTTGCGATTATCACTATTGTCATCGTTTACAACATTGTGCATTCGGACATTGGCCGGGCACTGGTGTCAATACGTGAAGATGAGCTGGCTGCCGAGGCTATGGGCATCAACACCACGCGTTACAAGGTGTTGGCTTTCGTTATCAGCTCAGCGCTCGCCGGCATGGCCGGAGTTTTGGCTGGACATTACTTGTCCTTCTTAAGCACCAACGATTTTCAGTTCATACGCTCATTTGAAATCATCATCATGATCGTGCTAGGCGGCATGGGATCGCTGACAGGGGCAGTCTTAGGGGCGATCGTAATTACTTTTTTGCCTGAACTGCTGCGAACGCTGGGCCCCAAGTTGGAATCTCTTTTGAGCGCTATCATCGGAGCAGACAACATCCCGGCGTCAGTACACACGTTTCTCCTGCAACTGGCGAACTATCGGCTCGTCATTTTCGCGGCGCTATTAATTCTGATCATGCTCACGCGACCGCAGGGAATTATGGGTACCCGCGAGTTTAGTCTGTCCTGGCTCAAGCGCGCGCGACGCCGGCCTGAAGGCGATAAACCTGTCGGCGAACAAGGTGTCTCGATCGCCGAACAAGGACCGCGTTCAGCAATCGACCGGAAGAAAGAGATTGAAAACGGATGAGCAGCACGCCGGAACAAGATGCCGTAAAGGCGACTAAAGAGGATTCCATTATTACGGAGGCCGCGCGCCTGGTTAAGAGCGGCCAGGAGCGAACATTTGATGGCGAGATACCGCTGCAAACGATCAAGTGTACCATTCAGTTTGGCGGACTCGTGGCTGTTAATGCGCTCGACATGAGCGTGCAGCGCGGCCAAATCTACGGGCTCATTGGGCCAAACGGCGCCGGCAAGACCACCGTTTTCAATCTTCTGACCGGGGTTTATAAACCAACTTCCGGGGAAGTCTATTTCGAGGGTAAACGCATTGACGGTTTGCGCTCTTACGAGATTTCACGTCGCGGGGTGTCGCGTACATTTCAAAACATCCGCCTTTTCCCCAGCATGTCTGTGTTGGAAAACGTGATAACTGCCTGTCATCGACACGCGAAACAGACCCTGGCCGATGCTGTCTTTCGCCTGCCACGCTTCGAGCGTGACGAACGGGAGCATCGCGAGTTTGCCCTGGAGTTGCTCGAGATTTTCGACTTGGGGCGGGTGAAAGATGAAGGCGGCACGAGTCTGCCCTACGGCAGCCAGCGGCGACTGGAGATCGTTCGCGCGCTTGCCACTCGGCCACAGCTTTTGCTGCTCGACGAGCCCGCCGCCGGCATGAACCCTTCGGAGCAGGAAGACTTGATGCGTTTGATCCAGCGCATCAGGGATCGATTCTCGCTGACTATTCTGCTCGTGGAACACAACATGAAGGTGGTAATGGGCGTTTGCGAGAAAATTCAGGTGCTCGACTACGGCAAGTCTATTGCGCTCGGCGCTCCTGAAGAAATCAAAAACGATCCCAAGGTTATCGAGGCTTATTTGGGAGACTAGTTTTTGGTCTTCGGCCTATGGTCTTTGGTTTTTGGTTTTTGGTTGTTCTACCTGGTTTTTTGAACTTTGAGCTTTGTCCTTTGTTTGTTTTTTCTAAGGTCTACCTCAGGGGAAATGCACAGTTCCAAGTACAAAGTTCTAAGTTCAAAGGCCAAAGACCAAAGATTTAAGAAAAGCAAATCGTTAAGTTTATGCTTAATTTAGACAACGTATTCGTTAACTACGGCGCCATAGAGGCTCTCACCGGGATTTCGATGCACGTTGAGTCGGGCGAGGTGGTAACGCTCATCGGCGCGAATGGAGCCGGCAAGACTACTACGCTGCGAACGATTACGGGATTGCTCCAACCGCGTGCGGGCAAAATAAGTTTCGAAGGCGAAGACATCAGCGGCCGGGCGACGCATCGGCTGGTCGCTCGCGGAATCTCGATGGCACCCGAGGGTCGAGGCGTTTTCGCAAATCTATCGGTGCGAGAAAACCTGCAAATGGGAGCCTATCTAAAAAAAGACAAACGGGCGATTGCGGCGGAGATGGAACGCGCGTTCCTGATGTTTCCGCGTTTGAAAGAGCGAGAATCGCAAAAGGCAGGAACTCTTTCGGGAGGCGAGCAACAGATGCTGGCCATTGGCCGGGCGTTAATGTCGCAGCCACGTCTCCTATTGCTTGACGAACCGTCATTGGGCCTGGCGCCACTCGTCGTTCATACGATCTTCGAAGCGATCGATGAAATCAAAAGTAAGGGCACGACGATCCTGCTTGTAGAGCAGAATGCGCATGCCGCCTTGAAGCATTCTGACCGCGCTTACGTGTTGGAAACTGGCAGAATCGTTATGGAGGGATCTTCGGCGGAACTTGCCGCGGACCCCAGAATCAAAGAAGCCTACCTTGGTGAGTAGATCAAGCGTTTTCAACCCCTTAGTTCCTGCTTTGCTTCTACAACGGCAAAAAAAGTGCCGGACTCGTCGCGCCCGCGGCATTCATCTTCAAAGTTGTGTGTTTCTGCTGCTCTTGCTTGCGGCGCTGGCGACACCCTCCTGCGCGCCACAGAAAAATCTAGAGGACCGTTCCACTATTCAGATTGGATTTTTGGGCGACCTTACCGGGCCTACTTTCAACTTTGGACTGTCAGCAAAGAATGGCGTGTTAATGGCTGCAGACGAAATCAATCAGGCCGGCGGAATTAATGGCCACTCGATTGACATCGTCATCGAAGACGACAAAGGAAGTCCTGCTGAGGCCGCCCAAGTTACAGGTAAACTAATTGATCGCTACAAGGTAATAGCGATCATCGCGGCCGGCGCCTCGGGTAATAGTTTGGCGGCGGCGCCCAAGGCCCAGTCAGCGCATGTGCCGTTGATAGCGCCGTCTTCCACAAACCCAGCGGTGACGCAAGCTGGTGACTACATTTTTCGCGCTTGCTTTATCGACGCGTTCCAGGGCGAAGTGATGGCAAAGTTTGCTGCCAACACTCTGAAGGCGAAAAAGGCGGCCATTATGCTCGACTTCAACTCGCCCTACAGCCGCGGCTTGACGGAGTTTTTTGAGTTTAGTTTCGCGAAAATGAACGGACAGATTCTGCTCAAGCAGTCCTACTCACAAGGCGATGCTAATTACCGCGGGCAGTTGAGCCTCATCAAGGCGGCGAACCCGGACGTGATTTACATTCCTGGTTATTATGGTGACGTGGCGATTATAGCCAGGCAGGCGCGCCAGCTCGGTTTGACTGTGCCCTTGCTCGGCGCTGATGGTTGGGACGCGCCGGAGCTTTGGGAACTGGGCGGCGACGCCCTGAATGGCTCCTACATTTCCAATCACTATTCAGCCGACGACCCTTCGGAAACCATCCAGCACTTCGTGCATGGATACCGGCAGCGCTACGGCAATCTCACGCCTGACGCACACGCTGCGCTCGCTTATGACGCGCTCAGATTTCTCGCGGAAGCAATTCAAAGGGCGGGAACAACTGAAGGGCCAAGGTTACGCGAGGCGCTGGCCCAAACTAAAAACTTTCCCGGCGTGACTGGAATAATCAGTATGGACAGAAATCGAAACGCGGTGAAGCCGGCGGTCGTTTTAAAGCTCGAAGACGGACGCTATGTCTACCAGGAAACAATTGATTAGTGGTCTTGGGCGCCGAAACTAAAACTCAGATCCCTCACCTCACCCGGAACAAATGTAACGTCAACTGTCTTCTCGCCTAAGGTCTCGTGGCGAAAAACAACTGTGTAGCGCCCGGGAGGTAAGCCCTCTATTCGGTAATTGCCCGACTCATCGCTAATCGTAAAGAACGGATGCGCGAATACGCCAACATAGGCCGTCTCCCAGGGATGCTGATTGTCCTTGAAAGGTATGAAATCAGGCTGATCAAAAGTCTTCTTGAGCGGAGGAGATCCAGGAGATTGTGACTGGTTCCACTCCAGGTTGCTGCTGGGAGTTGGGTGGGTGTTGTGATAAGTAGGGTCACTGTTGCGGATCGTCAGGGGCTGGCCCACTCGTACGCCAATCACATGTGGCACATAGCGGCAACCCTTATGCTCCAGCACCGCCGGTGCACCTGGTTGTTCGAAGGTGTACAAATCCAGCGCTTCACTCTTGACGTAGACAAGGACGTTGGCAAGTTTGTCTTTGCTCCCGACTACCTCCTCAGTTTTAGGATCGGGATTTACCTGGTAACAAACCAGGTCGGCCGACATGTCAATCCGGCGCGGCTTCGCTCGCTTACCGGTTAATTTGATCGTACCCGAAAGCGTAGCTTCATTGCCGGTCCGCACATATGGTTTCTTAGTTGGATAAACACCTCCACCCTGGCTGGCTGACAGTACTCCAACCATCAAGAGACTCGTGACTACAGAGCTAGGTTTCAGCATCCGGAAATGAGGACCCATAAAAACTCTCCTTTAAAATACGTCAGAACCGATTGAGGCCGGTTCCGGCGGAACCGATTGAGGCAGGTCTAGCTTACAGAGATTTGCGAGCAACAGCCAGTGCCTCGCCGACGCGTCCCGGCGCAGTACCGCCCGTTTGTGATTTTGACGCTAACGTTTTTTCGAGCGTGAGGGCGTCAAATACATCGTTTTCAATTTTGTCTGAGAAAGAACGTAGTTCGTCCAACGACAATTCAGAGAATTCCAAGCCCTTTCCCAGCGCTCGCACAACGACTTTGCCAACTGTCTCGTGGGCTTCTCTGAACGGCGTACCTTTGCGCACCAGATAGTCAGCCAGTTCAGTGGCATTCATCATTCCCTGCGCCGCTGCTGCCCGCATTCGTTCTTCGTGGAGCTCAATGTTTCGCAGGACGAGCGCCGCCACTTCCAGGCAGGCATGCGTCGTGTCAAACGCATCGAAGACCGCCTCTTTGTCCTCCTGCATGTCTTTGTTATAAGCGAGCGGCAACCCCTTTAGCATCGTGAGGAGGGACACGAGCCGGCCAAACACCCCTCCCGCTTTGCCGCGCACCAGCTCCATCGAATCGGGATTCTTCTTCTGCGGCATCAAGCTCGATCCCGTGGCCACCGCATCACTGAGCTCGAAAAACCCAAACTCGCTGGTGGAATAGAGGATGACCTCCTCAGCAAGGCGCGATAAATGAACCATGACTAGCGAACAGGCGCCCACAAACTCAACACAGAAGTCGCGATCGCTGACTGCGTCCACGCTGTTGCGCGAGACACTGTCAAATCCCAACTCCTCCGCCATAGCTTCGCGATCAAGCGGAAACGAAGTGCCGGCCAGCGCCGCGGAACCCAGCGGTAACACGTTAACTCGCTTGCGAATCTCCTTTACCCGCTCGCGATCTCTGGCAAGCATTTCAAAGTAAGCAAGACACCAATGGGCAAAGAGTATGGGCTGCGCTCGTTGCAGGTGCGTGTAACCCGGTAGAACTGCGCCCGGTTTCATTTCGGCCAGATCCAGCAGGGCTTCCTGAGTTGAGCGCAGCTGGCCTAAGAGTTGGTCAATCACCTCTCTCAGCCACAAACGCAAGTCAGTAGCAACCTGGTCGTTTCGACTGCGGCCGGTGTGCAGCTTACGTCCCGCATCCCCAATCATCTCCACCAGCCGCGCTTCGACGAAGGAATGAACATCCTCTGAGTCCAGTTCATCAAAGTAGCCATCGTCGGTTTGAACTCTTTCGAGTATTGTTTGCAGTGCGACATTGATTTTGTCAGCCTCGTCCGCATTCAGCACGCCGGCGGCAACCAGCGCCTTACAATGAGCGACGCTGGCGCGCACATCCACTGCCAACAATCTTCGATCAAAGCTGAAAGAGTTATTAAACTCGGCAAACGAAGGATCCGCCGCACTGGTGAATCTGCCACCCCACAAGTTTTTACCTTTTGTCACTCACTACTCCTTCATCAGAGGTTCCTAAAGTTTATTGGACACTCTCCACGAAACTGACCCCCACTCCCTCGGATTCCAGCTTTGCTTGACCCCAGCCAGCCTACCTGCTAGTTTATGCATCTATGCATTGGTTATGCAAGAAGAATGCATAGCAAGAGGGTTAAATGCCCAAGAATGTTCGACAAAAGAGACTTCTGAGTCTCATTAGAGCCAGGCCTTTTGCCACGCAGTCCGAGCTGCGCGATTCTCTCGAGCGCGCCGGCGTTCCGGCGACTCAGTCCAGCCTTTCGCGAGATCTGGAAGAGCTGGGAATTGTAAAGCATCGTGGCCATTACACAGTGCCCAAATCAAGCGGGGCGGCTGCACGCGGACTGCTTACTCTCGACCTGGCCGGGGAGAATCTGGTGATAGCCAGAACGGAACCGGGACTCGCTTCGGCCGTTGCCGTGGAGATCGACGGCGCAGCCATTTCGGAAATTGTAGGAACACTCGCCGGAGAAGACACTGTCTTCGTCGCGGTTCGCGATCAGAAAGCGCAACGAGTGGTGATGAAGAAGGTTTGGGAGCTGTTTGGATAAGAGTGAGCTTGGTACTTTGTTCTTTGTACTTCGAGAACAATGGTTCCGAGCCGCAATGAGCTCCGTGGAAGAGAAATCAAAGCACTAAGAACAAAGCACAAAGTTCAAAACAACGACACATGGAAAATAGGACAGGCAAGATTAATAAGATCGTTTTGGCTTACTCTGGTGGGCTCGATACATCAGTCATGCTTCGCTGGCTCAAAGACCGTTACGCCTGCGAAGTCATTTGTTACTGCGCTGATGTGGGTCAGGGCGATGAGCTGAGCGGCCTTGAAGAGAAGGCGCTCCGGACGGGCGCAGCGAAACTCTACGTTGAAGATCTGCGCGAAGAGTTTGTTCGTGACTATGTTTGGACCGCGGTTAAGGCTAATGCGGTTTACGAGGGTGTTTATCTTCTCGGCACTTCCCTGGCTCGTCCGGTGATCGCAAAACGCCAGATCGAGATCGCACGTCGTGAAGGTGCCGATGCGGTAGCCCATGGCGCTACCGGCAAGGGAAACGATCAAGTGCGATTTGAGCTGACCTATTACGCTCTGCAACCGGACATCAAAGTGATTGCCCCCTGGCGCGAGTGGGAGTTCAAGGGTCGCAGCGATCTGATAGCCTACTCCAAAGAGCACAACATTCCGATTACGGCCACCCACGAGAAACCGTATTCCACCGATCGCAACTTGATGCATGTCTCTTACGAGGGCGGAATTCTGGAAGACCCGTGGGCCGAACCGCCTGAAGACATATTTCAGCTCACGTGCTCGCCCGAAAATGCCAACCCGGAGGGGGAATATGTTGAGTTGTCTTTTGAACACGGCGAACCAGTGGCGATCAATGGAAAGAAACTCGGGCCGGTGGCCTTGCTTGAAAACCTAAACAAGTTGGGCGGAGAACATGGCATCGGTCGCGTGGATCTGGTTGAGAACCGCTTCGTCGGCATGAAGTCCCGCGGTGTTTACGAGACGCCGGGCGTGACGGTGCTGCAAGCTGCACATCGCGCCCTGGAATCAATCACGCTCGATCGTGAGGTTATGCATTTGCGCGATTCCCTGAGCGTGAAGTTTGCCGAGAGTATTTACTACGGATTCTGGTTTGCTCCGGAGTTTGAGTTGCTGCGGAAGATGGTTGACGAAACGCAGACGAAAGTCACCGGAGATGTGCGGCTCAAACTTTTTCGGGGCAACACGATTGTGATTGGGCGTCGCTCCCCGCATTCACTCTATGACGAAAAAGTGGCGACATTTGAGGCGGACACGGTTTACAACCAGCGCGACGCTGAAGGCTTCATCAAGCTCAATGCGCTCAGATTGAGGCTGAGAGGTGGACAGAGCTAGCGGGGGCAAGCCGCCCTTCCCAACCCTGAGCTGATCTAAGTTGGGATTGAATTTCGGATTGAGAGACTGCCCTGGCGAAGGAAAAGCTCAGGTGACGGAATCTCTCAGATTAGGAAGGTGGGTTTGCCCCCGCCGGTCGGGAGAGAAAAATGAATATAGAAACCAAGTTTATCGATGCTGACAAAATCGGGTCCGCTACTTCTCCGCTGAATCTCGGACGGACCGCCGCGGTTGTTTCCGGTTCAGTCTCGCCGCGTGCGGGCGATGTTGTAGTTGTTCGCGCGCTGACTGATAGCGCTACTTATAACATGCTGGAACTGCCCACAGGCCGCCTGGCAAAAATCAATCCTGGCGATGTGCTAATCGGCGTTCTGGGCCGGCGCCGGGCGTTAAAAGGTTTTGTAGGCGATGTGCCCGCAACCGTCAACGCAGGCGATCATCTACATCTGCTTAATATGGGCGGCGTAATTGGAAGTTGCACCGGACACCATTCGAGTTTAAGCGATGCAATTCAGGTTGAAATCATCGGCCTGGCGAGCGACGAGCAGGGGCGAGTGCTGAATATCGCAGACGCCGCCTTACCCCCGCAAACAAGCCTCGGTGAGACCGCGCCTTTGGTGATCATTGCCGGCACGTGCATGAACAGCGGCAAGACTTATGCAGCCACCGAATTGATCAAGCAGGCGACGCGAGCGGGTTTGCGAGTCGCGGCGGCCAAACTCTCCGGCATCGCTTGTTTGCGTGACACGCTCAACATGGCAGACCACGGCGCGATTGCTATTGCGAGTTTTCTTGACTGTGGTTTGCCTTCGACAGTGGGTGCTACAAATCTTGCCGCGGTGGCGAAAACTATAATCTCACGTCTGAACGAAAGCTCGCCCGACCTGATTGTGATCGAACTTGGTGACGGCTTGCTGGGTGGATATTCGGTCGAATCGGTGTTTGAAGACAAGGAATTGCGCGGCGCCACTGCCGGGCTCGTCTTCTGCGCCTCCGATTATGTCGGGGCCTGGGGTGGAATTGAGTTGTTGCGCCGCCGCGGAATTGAGATCGATGTGGTTGCCGGTTCGGTTACCGACTCACAAATGGGTCAGGACTATATTGAGAACGAGTTTGGCGTGCCGGCGGCGAATGCGCGACGAGATGGCTCGAGATTGTTTGAACTACTTCGGGCCAAAGTTTTGAGTTTCGAGTCTCGAGTCTCGACCTTTGCTGTTCCCAGGGAAACCGGCACAAGAGATAGTGAGAGTACCGGCATATGAACGCGAACCTCGAAACTCCAAATTCGAAACTTCGCGTCGCAATCTTCGGCGGTTCAGGCTACGGCGGATCGGAACTGCTGCGCATTCTGCTTTTCCATCCTAACGTGGAGATCGTTTTCGTCACGGCAAATGAACAGGCCGGCAAATCCGTCAGCGAAGTTCACCGAAACCTCTACGGGCTTACCAAATTGATCTTCCGTCCTGCGCCCCAGGACACGGAAGCATTGGGTGAACTCGATTGCGTTTTTTTAGCACTGCCGCACGGACAAGCGATGGACGTTGTGCCGCGTTTGCCTGAGAACGTGAAGGTAATCGATTTGTCGGGCGACTTTCGGCTTCGTGACCAGGAGATTTTCGAGCGGCATTACGGCCGCGCGCATACGGCGATGCAGGCGCAAAGAGAATTCGCGTACGGCTTGACGGAGACGAATCGCGAAGCCATCCGTAACACGAGACTGGCAGCAAATCCTGGTTGCTTTGCTACCGCCACCCTCCTCGGTTTGGCGCCACTGGTTGCAAATGGGCTCATCGCCGGCCGCGTAATTGTTGACGCCAAGACCGGCTCGTCCGGTTCAGGCGCAAAGGCTGCCGCGAATACACATCACCCGCAGCGCATGAATTCGTTTTACGTCTACAAGCCTTTCACGCATCAACACGTGCCGGAGATTGAACAGGAACTCAAAAACGTAGGCGACTGGAACAGCGAGCTGGTTTTCATGACCCATTCGCTCCCCATTTCGCGAGGCATTTTTGCTTCGATCTATGTTGAAACAAAAGAGGAACTGACTGGGGAACAACTACGCTCGCTATTCGCTGACTTTTATCGAGAGTCGTTTTTTATTCGGCTGGTGAAAGGATCTCCCGATATCAACTGGGTCAAGACCACAAACTTCTGCGACCTCGGTTTTGCATCTCGCGGGCAGCAGGTGGTTATCTTTTCGGCCATCGACAATCTAGTGAAAGGTGCAGCCGGACAGGCAGTGCAAAACATGAATTTGATGTTTGGGCTGGATGAGAAAACGGGACTGCTGCTGGTGGGGACGAATCCCTGATTTAGCTCCGTAGGCAAAATGTTTATAGAACCTGAATTCTCGAATTAGACCAGAGCTCCAGAGCAGCGAAACAGATCTATTGCGGGTCGACGCATTGACTGTAAACATTCAGCTCCGATGGAGCTTTTGAACAAAACGATTTGTGGGACTTCGAATGACACCAACCTTTTCAACCTTGGATGATATCGCCGACCTCGAAGAGCGCTATCAATTGGCTACTTACAAAAAGATGCCGCTCGTCGCCGAGCGGGGCGTAGGCGTTTGGCTCTATTCCAGCGATGGTCAGAAGTATCTGGACCTTTACGGCGGGCACGCGGTCGCGGGGACAGGCCATTCCCACCCCCACGTGGTTGCGGCGATTCAAGCGCAAGCGGAGAAGCTGTTGTTCTATTCCAATCTTGTTTATTCAGAAGCTCGTGCGCGCGCTGCCGAGAAACTAATTTCAGTGGCGCCGCCTGAACTTGCCAAAGCGTTCTTCTGTAATTCTGGGACGGAAGCAAATGAGAACGCCATGCGCATGGCACGGATGGCCACGGGGCGCGGAAACGTCATTACCTTTTCCGGCGGTTTTCACGGCCGCACCGCCGATGCGATCAGTGCAACCTTCCTCGGTAAGTATCGCGAGCTTGGTAGACCAAACGTGCCTGGCCATCTCAAAGCCGAGTTTGGAAATATTGAATCCGTGCGCGCGCTGGCGGACAGCACTGTCGCGGCGATCATGCTCGAACCGATTCAGTCGATGGCCGGTGTTCGCACCGCCGAGCCCCAGTTTTTTCTCGCGTTGCGCGAACTTTGCGACGAGCGCGGAATCGTTTTGATCTACGACGAAGTCCAGACCGGCGTTGGCCGCACGGGCGATTGGTTTTTCGCCAACAGCAAAGCGGGTTCGCATGTTGTCCCGGACATCATCACGCTGGCAAAAGCGCTCGGCAGCGGTATTCCCGTAGGCGCTTGTCTGGTGACGGAAAAGATCGGCGCGAACATCAAGGAGAATGATCTTGGGACAACTTTTGGCGGCGGCATGATTGCGATGGCCGCGGTGAGCGCTACCATCGAGGCGATCGAAAACGATGGGATGCTCGAGAATGTACGCGCAGTTGAAAACTATCTGCGCCAAAGTCTGAAGGAAATCCCACCCGTTGTTTCGCTTCGCGGGTGTGGCTTCCTGCTCGGCCTGGAGTTTCATGACAAGGCGGCGCCGATTCACAAGGCCCTGCTCGATCGGAAGATCATCACCGGCACCTCAAGCGACCCGAATGTGCTGAGACTGTTACCGCCGCTCTGCCTTAAAACGTCCGACATAGATTTGTTTGTGGCTAAACTCAAAGAGGCGGTTGCCGCTTAGAGCAAAAACATGGAGGCGGGATTTGGATTACAGTTGGTTTGACCTTATTGGCAATGTTGGTGTGCTGCTAATGGTAATTGCTTATTTGCTTTTGCAGCTTGAGAAACTGTCCAGTTCGGCCCTTAGTTATTTATTGTTGAATGCGGTCGGCGCCGTATTGGTGATCATCTCATTGAGGTTTCGTTTTAATTTATCGGCTTTTTTGATGGAGGCGTTCTGGCTTCTAATTAGTTTGTATGGTCTGGCAAAGCCGCTGTTTTCCAGGCGTTCGGCAGTTTAGAGTTCAAGCAGTTCAGAGTTCAACCTTAGCTTGCCGCTGGCGAATCAGCAAACTAAAGTTTGAACTCTGAACTTCTTGAGTCACAACTATGATCAAAGACTTTATAACTACGAGGGACTACTCACGAGAGGAGCTGGATAGCCTGATCGACTCGGGGTTGCGATTCAAGCACGGTGACGACCCGTCTAAGAAATCAAAACCACTTTCCGGAAAGTCTGTCGCGCTCGTGTTCTTCAATCCCAGTTTGCGTACGCGCGCGTCGATGCAAGTCGGGATATATGAATTAGGCGGGAATCCAGTTGTCCTGGAACCGGGCGGTTCGAGTTGGACGCTCGAACATCGCGATGGCGTCGTGATGGATGGCGATAAGACTGAGCACGTCGCGGAGTTTGTCCGGGTACTGGAGCGTTATTGCGTGGCGATTGGCGTGCGCACTTTTGCCGCCCTTAAGAATTGGGAAGAAGAACGAACCGATCCCGTGCTCAGGGCTTTCGCAAGGTATTCCATGGCGCCAATCATTAATCTCGAGTCAGCAATGCATCATCCCTGCCAGGCGATGGCGGACATGATGACCATACGCGAAAAGCTCGGGCCGGAACGGAAGCACGTAGTGCTCACGTGGGCCTGGCATCCGAAGCCGCTGCCAATGGCGGTGCCAAATAGTTTCGCGCTGGCCGCGGCGCAGATGGGGCATAAGCTCGTTGTTGCACATCCACGCGGATATGAACTCGATGATGAACTAATGAAAACTGTCCGGGAGCAGGCGGCAGGAGCAGGAGGAAGTGTCGAAGTGACTGACGACATCGACGCTGCGTTTTCAGGAGCGGAAGTTATCTATGCGAAGAGCTGGGGTGCAAAGCAGTTTTATGGTGCACCCGAGAAAGATGTGGCTGAGCGTGCGCAGTATCGAGCGAAATGGATTGTCGACGATGAAAAGATGGCGCGCACGACGTCCTCAAAAGGGCAGGCGATCTTCATGCACTGTTTGCCGGTGCGACGAAATGTAATCGTTACTGACGCCGTAATCGATTCCCCGGCTTCGGTCGTGATCGATGAAGCAGAAAATCGGCTGCACGCGCAGAAAGCGATCATGATGAAAGTACTGAGTGCTGAGTGCTGAGTACTGAGTACTAAGTAACTAAGGAACCGCAATTTCAAATGAACTCACTCAGTACTCAGTACTCAGTACTC
This sequence comes from Pyrinomonadaceae bacterium, assembly GCA_036507195.1. GTDB lineage: Bacteria > Acidobacteriota > Blastocatellia > Pyrinomonadales > Pyrinomonadaceae > PSRF01. The sequence goes on from DASXQM010000138.1 coordinate 20,314, forward strand.
AGTACTCAGCACTTTATTAAGGATATGACAAACACAAACGAAGTCGGCGATCAGTTGCGCCTCGATCTGCTGCGCGAAGCGCTGCCTTATATACAGCGGTTTCAGGGCCAGACATTTGTCGTCAAGCTTTCAGGAAAAGTTACGGAAGATCACGAAAACTTGAGCTCGCTGGCGGAAGAGCTGGCCTTACTACACCAGGTTGGCATAAGAATCTGCGTCGTTCACGGGGGCGGAAAACAGTTGAGCGAACTGGCGACGCGGATGGGCATTGAGCAAACCATTATCGAAGGCCGGCGCGTTACCGACGACGCCACGTTGGAAATGGCCAAAATGATCTTCGCGGGAAAAATCAACACCGACATTCTCTCTGCTTTGCGTAACCGTGGGATCGAAGCCGTCGGGCTTTCCGGAGTTGACGGCAACATTGTGCACGCCCAGCGAAGGCCTATTAAAGAGATCGTGAATCGTCAGACCGGTGAGCGCTCGCAAATCGATTTCGGCCACGTAGGCGACGTGGTGAAGATCAACGCACGGCTGCTGACCGTGTTGCTTGACCAGGGATATCTGCCGGTCATCTCTTCGTTGGGCGCGGACGCTGAAGGCACAGTATTCAATATCAACGCCGACACCATAGCGGCGGAAATCGCTGCGCAGTTGAAAGCAGAAAAATTAATCCTGCTTTCGGATGTCGATGGCATTTATTTACGGGCGGGGGAGCCGGACACAAAGCTATCGCGACTGACCGTGGATGAAGCGGAGGCGATGATTAACGATGGCACGGCCACAGGCGGAATGATCCCCAAGTTGCAGAGTATTGCTGCGCTAATCCGGCGCGGTGTGCACAGCACTCACATCCTCAGCGGCACCACGCGCAATGCCTTGCTTACGGAAATTTTTACAGACAGCGGTACGGGGACGATGATTGTGGCGTAACGGAAAGCTGCACCCAGTGCTCTGACCTGACTGGTTTGACAGCTATTTCTGTCGAAACTAAAATCAGCTCGCAGTTGCTGCGACTCCCATTCCGAGGTTACCGAAGACATGCCTCACTTAGAAGTGAAAAATCGTTTTGCCAGAATTGTCCTTGAGATCACCTTTGCCTCAGTCCTGATACTCCTGTTTTTAGCGCTGCCATCAATGCGCACATACGCCAGCGACGCAGAGTATGTCGGCAGCCTTGACGGTCAACTGGTGCCGAATACGGACGGCCTCGATCAAATAGTGTTTCGGCCGCTGCGCGACTTATCCAAAGTGAAGTTTGCGACACCGCCTGAGCCAGGCGCCAACATCACCGCTGGTCGCCTGTACGACCCGCCGCGCGATAAGTCCGCCATACTGGCCCTGCTGGTCGAAGCTGAAGACGAACCGCCCGTTCTCTACGCCGACATTGATCTCGACGGCGCGATGGCCGACAGCGAAAAGTTTCCTCTGGTTCACGACGAGGAACGTAATCCCTACATCTTCCAGACGACCATTGAACTCCCACTTAAAAACGCGCTTTTCAAGAGTTATCCGATATTCGTTCAATACTTCAAGGGCGTGCAGTGGGACGAGTTGAAGGAAGGCGAGACCTTGCTATTGCAGTCAAAAGAAGCTTTTGCCAAGGGAATGGTTGACCTCAAGGGAAAACCGACTTTGGTTGAGTATGGTTTTAACGTGCAGTCGAAGAAGATCACTGTAAGCAACGGTTGGCTGGGCGTCGATAGCGACGGCGACGGCACAATTGATCTCGACCACTTTTCTCCCGAAGCGGCCGAGGCGCGTGAAGAGACTGTCGTCTTTCGCGTCGGCAACCAGTATTTTTCCACTAAGAAGGTTGACCTTGAAAAGAACCAGATCGTGATGCGCGAACATCCGGCGTCAGACTATAAGCGTGTGGAGCTTGTCCTCGGCGCGGAATTGCCGGACTTTACCTTCTCTGATTTTGACGGGAAGAAGCGCAAGCTTTCTGAATTTCGGGGTAAGTATGTGCTGATAGATTTTTGGGCAATGTGGTGTGGTCCATGTCGTCGCGAACTGCCGTATCAAAAGGCAGCTTATTCACGTTTTCAAGCGCGCGGCTTCGAGATACTGGGAATGAACAATGACCCGGATTATTCCCAGATTAAGCCCTGGCTGCGAAAGAATGGTTTGGTCTGGCCACAGGCTACGAACGACAGTATTGACCAACTTCAAAATCGCTACCGTATTCATTCGTTTCCGACGACCCTGCTGATCGACCCGGAAGCGAAAATTGTATCTCTCGGACAAACGAAAAGGAAACAACCTGCATTGCGCGGGCAAGCGTTGCTTAAGTCTCTCGATGAGCTGCTGCCACCCTAACCCAGGCTGGATCCTCCGACAATCACTGCTATCCGAACGCTCTTAACGCCAGTACTGAACTATGTAATCTTTTCGGTTCGGGCGACTGTTGCCACGTCCGATGAAACATTGTCTTGAAGACCCGCTGGCGATGCCCAGGGCTTGTTCGGCATCGGCTCTGTTATCCAGGGTGGCCATACGTGAACTGCCATCAGTCAACAACCAGCCGCTCGCGCCCTCGTCCCTGATCTGTAGGGTAGCGGCATTGTAAGAAATACAATCCTCTCGCGGGATCGTTGTCGGTATACCGGAATCGCCAGTCCAGTATTCCATGATGAAGTTTTTGCGATTCGGGCGGCGGTTGTCGCGGCCGATGAAGCAATGTGCGGTGTGTCTTCTGGCTAGGGCCAGGGCTCTGATGGCATCCGCCCTGCTATCCAGCACAAGCATACGCGACCGGCCGTCGGTCAATAACCAGCCGTTAGCTCCTTCGTTTTCGATTCGCAGATTGTTCGGACTATAGAGCAAGCAGTCTTGACGCGTGGTGTCTCCCCCCGGCCCGCGCCTGCGAGCGAAGAAATATGTTGCCGTGTAAGCTGTGCGTCCGCTGCTGTCGGTGAAGCGGGTATAAACATCTGCCTGAAGTCGTCCGCCTCTCACGGAACGAATGATAAAAATCGATTCGCTAAAAGCGGTTCTGAAGATGGCCGAGATCGCCTGGGCCGAAGAGTTCAGGTTTGAACTCACGTTTGGGCCATACGCGAAACCATCGACAGTGCCCTGGTCGCAATCGCTGGGTTGACACTGACCCCACGCATGTACTCTGACAGGCGCGATGCTAATTTGTAATCTTGTAACCCCGCTGGTTGCGGGGTCTGTGTTTGCCCAGTTTCCTTGAAACAGATTCAACTGCGCCGAAGCGGTGGACGGCGCTATGAGCATGAAGCAGGTGAACAACCAAACGAGCGTTAGTTTTCGCATTGAGGAATACCTCCTGAGGTAGGTTTTGAGTATCGGCCGCCATTACAGAACCGGGGGCGGTAGCGCCGGATGGCTAAAGTCTACTCTAGCAATAGGCCTAGCCAAAAGGCTTTATTCTGAAGTTGACTATAGCATCCGGCGCTACCGCGCTTCTTAGAAACTGACGTGTAAGTCGTTGATTCTATTACAGGCGAAAAGTTTCATCTCGTTATCTGCTTGTCGCAGACGAGCAAAGCTACTCGGTTCTGTATTAACTGTGTCCCTTCTTCAGCCTTCGACCATTCACTGCGTGCAGCTCCTATTTATGAAATTAAACCACCAGCTTTGGCCTGTTATTTCGGAGTCGGTATTGCCGGAGCAGTAAACTGAGCCAGGTCACTCAAGCCCAGGCTTTGTTCGATCTCTGCAATCTGCGTCAAGGCATCCTCAAAACCGTCTTCGCCAAACTGCTCGTGCTCGATCTCTTCAAACTTTTCATTCATTTCATCGAGCTGTTTTGAGTTGAGGGTCTGCTTCCAGGCCGGAAATACCACCGTGTCTTCGATGGCTGCGTGATGCTCGTACATGCGCACCATGGACTCCAGCGCGGCAGCAAACGGCTTGGTGTTGGCTGCAGAAACCTTCGGCGCGGCAGTGGCGGCAAGAATAAAGTCGGTTATTTCCCGGCCGCGCTGGTGCTGAGCGATGAGAACATCAGCATATCCTCCCGCTGCTCCACCAACTTTTTTGACGGCGGGGAAAATGTAGACCTCTTCCAGTTTCTTTTCATGATACTCCTCACCGAATGCCCGAAATAGTTTGGCGGTTTTCTGTAGCGGTTCCGGTGTAATGGCAGCGCCGGCGTCAAGCTTGCTTGCTGTTTCCTGATACACCAACAAGGCGCGGCGGAGTATGCCATGTTCACGCATCAAATCTTCAGTAGCCGTAACTTCAGCTTCGACGTCCTCGTTCTCAACTTTTGCTTCGTTCGATTCGGAGGTTCCGGCTTTATTGCAGCCGATGAGGATTGCTCCGGCACCGAGGGTGGAGAGTCCCAGCAGCCATTCTCTTCTTGCCTGGTTCATCTGCGTTCCTCCTGATTGGAATTTCAAGGCAGCATATCATGGTAGGCATTAGAAACCTTTGCTCCCAATCTTATTCTGGACGTAGACTAAGCACTTCGTTTACAACTTTGCTTGCTGCGGCTTGCGGCGTTTCGGGAAACGGTGTGGACAATGAATCAATTGCGCGAAGGTTTTACCGCCTCGCCGCGCTGATGGATATTCGCGGCGACGATCCGTTTCGACTGCGCTCTTATCGAAATGCAGCCGAGGCAATCGAAACCTGGCCGACGCCTTTGCAAAAGATTGCCGCCGAGGAAGGTATTACCGGTCTGCAAGCGATTCCCGGAGTGGGCAAAGCGATCGCGAGCAAGACAATGGAGCTTTTCGATCGCGGCACCTTTGACGCGTGGGAAAGGATCATTGCGGAAACTCCGGAAAGTGTTCTCGATCTCTTGGACATCCCGGGCATCGGCCCAAAAACCGCAGCTACGCTTCATCAGAAATTCAAAGTGTCTTCGCTTCCCGAGCTAAAGAAGTTCGTGGCCGGTGGCGGGCTCGAACTGGTGGACGGAATTGGTCCAAAGAGCGCTGAGAGGATTAAGGAAAGCTTGAGTTAAGCGCTAGCAGTTCAGAGTACAAACTTTAGTTTGCGTTCGATGACAATTCAATACGCCTGTGGCTCAAGTAGTTCAGAGTTCAAACTTTAGTTCGTATTAGCCACCCTATATATCCCACTTTTTACCATAGTCCAGGATCGGATACGTCAGCCAAATTCGTTTCGCTTCTTCAGGCCCTACTGTTTCCAAATTACTGTCGGGCGCTGGACCACGGCCAATCCTGCCACCGCCTTACATAACCGTGATGCACTGGATTGTGGTGTACATAATAGTACGCACCAGGCATACAGGTGCGAACAGAACTTTTGGAAGATTTCTGTGACTTCTGATTCACACTCAGTCATCCTTTG